>JAYGDO010000642.1:0-64340 GCA_046582885.1 Pirellulales bacterium
GGGGCCGGCGCCGCCGGTCGGCCCCCGCCGCCGTCCGCCGATTTGCCGGGCCGGCCGCGGCCCGCCGGTTGGCTCGCTTCGTCACCGACGTCGATCGCCGGAAATCCTCCGCCAACCGATTCCGGAATTTCCTCCTCCCCGCCGTCGTCCACCGATGCGACAGGCAGCGGTTTAGCTTGGGGAATCGCTTCCACCATTGTCACGGTAGCCACGACCTCGGCGGAGCCCGATTCCGCTCGTAGCTGCTCGTCGTATTCGACCTTTCGTTCAGTATTCAACAGACAAGTGCGGGCCGACGCGACTTCGTTTAGCAACCGCTGGGCGTCGTTGACATGACCGCCGGTCTGATAGAGCCGCAACTGCGCCATGCGGGAATCGGCGGCGTTGGCAATGACATCGCCGTCTGCTTCGAACAGTTCCACACCCAGCAGCCGATAGTGATTCGGCGGCTGATCCTTGGGTGGAATAGCGAGCCACTTGTAATACGGGTCAAATGCTTCTGGCATCTCTGACGCAACGGCGAAGTTCAAGCTGGGGGAAACTGCAAACCGCTCATTATCCTGCATTGTCCAGGTTATGGCAACCAATGATAAAATGATATCGGGCGGGATTGGCTGGTAGAAATGTCGGTTTGCAGGCTGTTATACTCGGTGGCCCTGGATGGGGCGACTCAGAGGCGGTTCGCCGTTTCCCGGATTGGACACGGATTCGAACAAGATGGCCGCAAAGAAAATCCTGATGCTAATCGGCGACTTCGTAGAAGATTACGAAGTCATGGTTCCCTATCAGATGTTGCTGATGGTGGGCCATCAGGTGGATGCGGTCTGCCCCGATAAATCGGCGGGTGATGTGGTGGCAACTGCAGTCCACGATTTCGAGGGACATCAGACCTACAGCGAAAAACCGGGCCATAATTTCCGATTAAACGCCAATTTTTCCGACGTGCGGCCCGAAGTGTACGATGCGGTGGTGATCCCGGGTGGACGGGCGCCCGAGTACTTGAGGCTGAACGCGCGAATCCTCGAAATTGTGCGGCACTTTGCCGAGGCGGGAAAGCCCATTGCCGCGATTTGCCACGGGCCGCTGCTGCTGTGTGCCGCCGGCGTCGTCGACGGCCGGTCGTGCACCGCTTATCCGGCTCTCCGTCCGGACCTGGAGGCGGCTGGCAGCCGCTGGATCGATCCCGGCGAGGGTTTCGATACCGCGCACGTCGACGGCAATTTCGTCACGGCGCCGGCGTGGCCTGCGCACCCGGCCTGGATTCGAGCGCTGCTCGACGTGCTCGGCACCTCGGTCACCCCTTAAGACTCGACGACCTGCAAAACGGATTACGAATAAACTGAAAAGGAGTCACTATGGTCGAGGTTCAGACGGAGCACGTATTAGTCGTCCCCACCGAGTTATTTCACCGGCTTGGTCACTTTCAAGGCTTCTGCGGCGAGATAGAACGCTATTTGGACGACCTGTTCAGTCCCGAGCACACGAGTTATCGGTCCCGCAGCGATGTCGAAGAGGACCCGTCGCTGAAACAACTGATTCCGTATTGTATTTTTCTTCATCGTGATGCGGATGGGCAAGAATCCGTTTTCCAATACACGCGGGGCAGCGGCCAGGGCGAATCGCGGCTGCACGCAAAACGCAGCGTGGGAATTGGCGGGCACATTTCGACCGTTGACGCCGAGGCGGACAGTGACCTACATCCGTATGAAGAAGGCATGCGGCGCGAATTGGATGAAGAAGTGATCATTGAGGCGGCGTACCGTCAGCGGTGTGTTGGTCTGATCAACGATGACGAAACGCCTGTCGGGAAAGTACATCTTGGCGTGGTGCACTTGTTTGAGGTCGAAGGCCAGCAAGTGCGGCCTCGGGAAGCGGACATCACGGAGGCGGGCTTCCGTCCGGTGCGCGAAATTCTGTGCGATCTCGAAGGGTTCGAAACCTGGTCACAAATCTGTGTCAAGGCGTTGTTCGGCGACGTAAAGTAGGACTTGGCGATTCGTGGCTGGTACAATAGATTGACGGCAGGTCGGCTGCAGGCATCCACGGCGCCGGCTTCGAATGCGTTCATCTGCCTGTAGCCGTAGTTTCAATTAAGTCTCAACTCGCCGACTGGGTCAGCCCGATGCCGTTTTCAGTCCGCTGTGACGGCTGTGGACAAAGCCTGAACGTTCCCGACGACAAGTCCGGAACCCGCCTGCCATGCCCGCGTTGCGGTGCGGAGGTAATGGCCGAGCCGCCCCTCATGCCGCCGCCGGTTCCCGGGAGTGGTCCGGCAGCAACCTTGAAGACTCCGGCCACGCCGACCGTTTCGGTCCGCTCGTCCACGCCCGTGGACGCGGGCAGCGGGGAAAACACTAAATTTGCGACACCGGCGTCGTCGGTGCCGGCCTCGACCGCACCTCCCGTCCGCAGCAGTCAAGTCGCACCTGGATCGGCTACCCCGTCGCCAACTTCCGCCCCATCGCCGCCGGTTGGTACCACGCCACCGCCGGCGCCACCGCCGCCAAGAAATACGTCGTCGCCCCGCCACGATGCCTCGTCTCCAGGAGGGGTGGGTTACGAACTGGAAATCCACGAATCGCTGGAACGCGCGGTCAAACTGCAGCGAACTGGCCGCGGTGCCTGGATTGCGCCGCTGGTTCTGGTATTGCTGACGATCTCTATTCTGGGCGGGTACTTATTCAAAAAATGGACGACGCTCAATCCGGCGTTACCCGCAGTGGAAAAATCCCTCCGCCCCGCGCCTTCGGCGCTGAAAGAAATGTCACAGCAGACCGGTGCCGGTTACACCTTCTACCTGCCCAGGGGATTCGTTCCCGGTAAGGAGCCGTCCATCGGTAAACTGCCGGACAGCACGGTCTCGTACTGCTGGGAAGCGCCTCAGGATTCCGAAGACAAGGGCTGCGAATTGCGTATTTGGGTCATTCCCAAAGAGCTCGACCTGAAAAAACATATGAAAGGACTCGACAATGTAAGCAACTGGATTGGTTACTCGGCCCACGTCTCTGACAAATCTTCCTATCGTCGACTTGGCGGTCGCATGCTCTGTGTTAACGCGCACGTCGACGGCAGCACCGAACAGTCGACGCGGAGGGGTGTCATTTACCTAATCGTCGACGGCAACCGAACGATTATGGCCCTTGGCATGGCCGTTGGCGGGAATTGGCAGCAGTTACGATACTGGCTCGACAGCTCGATTAAGTCGATCCGGCGGGCGGAAGACACATGACACCGGTTTACATGGACAACCAGTCGACGACGCCAGTCGATCCGCGGGTCGTCGAAGCCATGCTTCCGTATTTGACCGAACATTACGGAAACGCCGGCAGCGTCAGCCATACTTTTGGCTGGCGGGCGCGAGACGCGGTGGAACGGGCGACGGAGTCCATTGCAAAATCGATTGGTGCGCGGCCTCGAGAGATCGTCTACACGAGCGGCGCTACGGAAAGCAACAATCTGGCGATCTTCGGCGTCTGCGACCGCCGCCGCCGCAAGGGAGATCACATCGTCAGTATCCGCACCGAGCACAAAGCCGTGCTCGACCCGCTGAATCGTCTGGCCGAGCGGGGCGGGTTTGAGGTCACTTTGCTCGACGTCGAACCGCAAACAGGTGCCTGCCCCGGGCGGATTGACCTGGATCAGCTTTGCGACTCAATCCGCGACGATACGGTGCTGGTTTCGGTCATGATGGCCAACAACGAAATCGGCACGATTCAGCCGATCGCGGAAATCGGCCGCATCTGCAAACAGCGGGAAATCGTTTTTCATTGTGATGCCGCGCAGTCGGTCGGCAAACTGCCCGTCGACGTCGGACAACTCGAGGTGGATCTGCTGAGTTTTAGCGGACACAAAATTTACGGCCCCCGCGGAATCGGCGCGCTGTACGTGCGGCGGAGGGCGCCGCAAGTACGGCTGGAACCCCAGATTTTTGGGGGCGGACAACAATTGGGTTTGCGCAGCGGCACGCTAAATGTCCCGGGAATTGTTGGGCTCGCCGTGGCGTTGGAACTTTGTGCTGAAGAAATGCCGACCGAGACTGACCGGTTGAGCGAGTTGCGAAATCGCCTGTTCGCCGGTCTTTCCACGTCGTTGTCCGACGTCGCACTGAACGGTCCCGAATTGGTGGATCCAAATTTGCGACTTGCCGGAAATCTCAACGTGCGATTTGAGTTTGTGGACGGGGAAGCGCTGATGATGAGCATGGGTTCGCTGGCCGTCAGCAGTGGAAGTGCGTGCACATCGGCCAATCCGGAACCCAGTCACGTCCTTCGGGCGTTGGGGTTGACGGACGATCAGGTTCGTAGCAGCTTGCGGTTTGGCCTAGGCCGGCTCACGACGGCCGAAGATGTCGAATTCGCGATCCGCGAAATTGCCGGCGGCGTCGAGCGGTTGCGAAAACTCAGCAGCATGGCGAAGTAGGACGGATTGGTCAAAATCCGGCCGAGCCGTTGGCAACCTGCCGAAATCCGCAACGCAAGCACGACGCGGGCGGCTCGTCCTTGGAGCCGCTTATGGCCTGTTTGGGAATGGATCGCTGCTGCTTGCTAGCACGTCGGCAAATCGCCATAGGACGGTAAACGGTGCGGCGTTAAACTCCCGTCTGAAAATACGGCTTTAATCTGCGCTTCGGTGCGCGCAAGGAGGCGCTCATGGCAGGTCCGTCGCTCCGTTTTGTGCAGGCGGGAGATTTCCATCTGGAATTGCCGTTGCACGGTGTCGCTGAAATTCCCGAAAACCTGCGCGACACCTTCATCGAAGCCCCCTATCAGGCCGCCGAAACCGTCTTCGACACCGCGGTTTCCGAGGATGCCGACTTTCTGCTGCTCTGCGGCGACGTGTTGGATCCGCATGCTGCGGGCGCCCGAGGCATTTTGTTCTTGCTGGACCACTTCGATCGTCTCGCCGAACATGAAATCCCTGTTTACTGGGTTGGTGGAACCGCCGACCCGCCAGATTCCTGGCCGGTTTCCGCTCCATTGCCCGACAACGTTCACGTTTTCCCCCGCGGGAGACCAACCGAAACCGTCGTGCACCGCGGCAAACAACCTGTGGCGAGGATTTGTGGAGCTAGTCGTGGCGGCAAGGTATCGATTAAAGCATCGGAATTCGACACCGTGGACGATGGAACCTTTTCGATCGGGATGGCACACGGCGAGGCGGACGTCCCTGCGATGACGCAGCGTCCCATCGATTATTGGGCGGTGGGCGGCAGACATGTTCGCGGGTCGTTGGCGTCCTCGCCGGTGACCGTTCATTACAGCGGTACGCCGCAAGGCAGACATCCTGCCGAGGTCGCCGCGCACGGGTGCACGCTGGTTGAAGTGGACGAGTTGCGGAAGACGACCACCAGACTGGTTACGACGGACGTAGTCCGCTGGCACCACGAGCATGTGGTTGTCGACGCAGCCACCGATGCACGGCAATTAGAGCAAATGCTCGGCGACCGTACGCAGAGGCTGGTGGACGGCGCTGGTCAGCGGCATCTGCTGATCGGTTGGACCATCGCGGGCGAGAGCCCCGTCACACAGCAATTGAGGCTCGGCAAATTAGCCGACGATATGCTCGCCAGGCTGCGTCGCGGATTCACGCAAAGTACGGCCGCCGTGTGGACGGTTTCGATCGAAGCGGAGTCGACGGACGACTTTCTCGATGCCTGGTATGAAGAAGACACGATGCTGGGCGAGTTGCTCCGCAATGCGCGATCGCTCGAGCAGGACGCCGCCGAACAGGTCGACCTGGCGCGGTATATCGGCGACGAATGGGCAGGCACGGAAGTGGAGGCGGCCGTCGAAATCAGCGATTTTGAAACACGAAAAGAAATCTCGCGGCAGGCGGCCATTCTCGGCAGCGAACTGCTGCGCGGTGACGGGGCGCGATCATGAGGATTACGGACATTTCGGTTGATGGTTTCGGTTGCTGGAACGGCCTAAAACTTGACAGTCTATCGGAGTCACTGACGGTTTTTTTCGGCGCAAACGAAGCTGGTAAATCGACGTTGCTGCAATTTTTACGGGGCATGTTGTACGGCGCGTCTTCGCGCAGCGGTCGTAATTATATTCCACCGCTCAACGGCGGGCGGCCGGGTGGAAGTCTGAGCCTGGCGACGCGAACCGGCCGCTACACCGTCTGCCGGAAATTCGTCGGTGGAAAAGGCCGACAGCCCAGCGACAAGGTAACGGTGACCCGTGACGACGGAACCCGCGAACGTGCGGACACGCTGAAAGTGTTGCTCAGTGGTGTTGACGAAGCGGTCTATCAAAACGTGTATGCGATTGGACTGCGCGAAATCCAACAACTGGGAACGCTCAGCGATACCGACGCAGCGCAACTGTTGTACGATCTCAGTGCCGGCCTTGATCGCGTTTCCCTGGTCGACGTGATGCGAGATTTGAAGAGTTCGCGGCAGCAGTTGCTTTCGCCCGACGGCGATCCGTGCGACATCGCTGAATTGCTCGACGAGCGTCGACGCTTGGCGAGTGAATTGGACGAGCAGCGACAGTCCTTCGGTCGTTATTCGCAATTGTCGGCAGAACGCAGCCAGTTGGCGGAAGAAATCAAATCGCTCGAGCAGCAGCACTCCGATCGGGAGCATCGTGCACGGGTGACGGAACTGGCGGTTTTGTTGCGAGACAAGTGGCTCGAACTGGCCGACTACCGGCACAAATTAGACGACATCGGCTGCGTTGCCACGATTACGGCGGAACAACTTCGGCAGTTTGAGCAACTTGGCGAACAGATTGCCATCCAGCAGCGGGATCGGCGTCGGTTAAAAGCAATTCGGCAACGACTGCGGGATCAGGCCGAAGCGATGCCGATCAATCACAAACTCTGTCGACAAGGCCCCCGCATCGAAGCGCTGGCCGAACAGCGGAATTGGATCGCGTCTATCGAACGTGAAATTGGCGTCGTCGATGCCGACTTCGAATCGTTGCAAGCACAACTGGCCGCCGAACAAAGCAAGTTAGGCGGGTCGGCGGACCTGGGTGCCGATTCGTACGACAGCCGGATCAATCGTGAGATCTCGAAGCTGCGCGAACCTGCTCGCGCCGTGCGCGACGCTAAACGTCGCCTGAAGCGGTACGAAGAAAAGACCGCCGGTGAAGGGCCGCTGGATGGATTCGCCGAGGTAGAAGGCGAAACGACCGCCGCCGGTTCCCAGGCCGAAATCAGCGAGTTCATCGACGCGCTACGAAATCGCATTGAGCTGGATAAAAAACTTGAAAAATTCGCCGAGCGCCAACAGGACCTGGAGGAAGAACGCGCCGAGTTGTTGGAAGAACAAGTGATGCCACCGTGGGCTATGTTGATTGCCGGTTGCGTGTTCGTGCTGGGCGTCGTCTTGCTGTTGGTCAGCCTGTTGATGGCATCGACAGTCGGTAGCGTCGGTTGGGCGCTGTTCTTTCTCGGCGGATTCGGCATCGTTGGCGTGATCGGGTACAAACGCTTCCGGCAGCTTCGCGCTGAGGAAGAATTAGCAGATTGCCATCGCGAAATAAAAACATTGACGACCAAAGTCAAGGAAGCCGGGGAGGCGCGCGACGCAGAGGATGCCGAACTGCCGGCCGGCGGCGGGCCGCTGGTGGTGCAACTTCGCCAGGCCGAAAAGGACTTGGCCGTTCTTGAGCAAAGACAATCCGGCAATGGGCAGTCCGATGTCGCCCGCGAAAAAGTGTCTTATTTGCGACGCGCTTACCAAGAAGCCAAACAATCGTGGCAGCGAGCGCTGCTTGATCTGGGGCTGCCGGGGAATCTATCGCCCCGCGACGTCCGAGAATTAGCGACAGCCGGCAAGAGGGCCGCCGAGTTACAGGAGCAGTTAGAGTCTCGGCGGGCCGATTCCGAGCAGCGGCGGAGCGAATTGCATTCGACGACCGCACGCGTCGAACAACTGCTGCAGCAATCGGGACTTGAATCGACAAGCGACAACGTCGTCGACCAAGTCGATCAGTTGTGCCGGGTGTGGAGTGAGCAGCAGGATTGGCTCGAGCGGCTTGCGAAATTAAAAGCGGAGGCTCGTACCGCTTCCGCCGAGCAGCACGAAATTGCCCGGGCGGTTGGAAAAATGAAAACCCGGCGGCAAGCGATGCTGCGCGACGCCGCAGCGGAGGGAATCGAGGACTACCGGCAGCGGGCTCAGGCATACGCGCAATCGCAAGTCCTCGGGCAGCACAGCGAGCGACTGCAATCCGAAATTGCCACCGCGCTGGCCGGCACGTGTTCCGAAGAGGAACTCGCCGAACAACTCGACGGCACGACTGCGGAACAACTTGAGCGGCGTTGGGATAAACTCGCGGCCAAACTAGAACAGCTCGACAGTGCCCGCACGGAATGTCTGGAAATGCGGGGTCGTATCGGAGAACAACTTCGCGGCTTGGCCAGCGATCGTCGTGCGGCCTATAAGCAAATGGAGTTGAGTTGTGTTGAGCGTCGCCTGCAAGACGCCGTCGCGCGGTGGCGACAGTTGGCGGTCACCGGTTTGCTACTCGATTCGATTCGGCGGCGTTACGAAACCGAGCGCCAGCCGGCGACATTGCACATGGCCTCGCGGTACATGGAGAGACTCACCGAGGGACGATATTGCCGTATTTGGACACCGCTGGATGAAGACCGGTTACGGGTTGACGACGCGGACGGCGAGACTTTTTCGACCGATATACTCAGTTCGGGCACCCGGGAACAAATGTTTCTCAGTCTTCGATTGGCACTGGTCACCCTGTACGCGCAGCGGGGGATCAACCTGCCGTTGGTGCTCGATGACGTGCTGGTTAATTTTGACGAATCGCACGCGGGCGCGGCGGCCAAAATCCTGGCTGAATTTGCCGAGGACGGTCATCAGATACTCGTCTTTACGTGTCACGAGCATCTGTTCAAAATTTTTCAACAACTCGATCTTGATGTCCGCCGGTTGCCGTCCAACAACAAGGCAACTGTAAAGGCCAAGCGGAGGAAAAAGAAGAAGGTCGCACGGGATGCCGACGCGCCGCCCGCAATTTCTGTCATGGCACCTCTCGAGTCGCAACATCCGGAACCGAGCGATGCAGGGGAAGATACTTGGGAGGTAGACCCGGACGAAGCCCAAGTAGCGGCGGACGACCAGGATGACCACTTGGAACACGCCGCCTAGAGATTTTTGAATAGCGGATCCTAGGATGGTTTAATTCCAATAAGGAGTGCAACACAGACAGATGGCCAGTTTGATTCAGAAACTGATTTCCGGCGGTCAAACCGGAGTCGATCGCGGAGCACTGGACGTAGCAATTCAATTGAATATCCCGCACGGAGGCTGGTGTCCGCGCGACCGCCGTGCCGAGGATGGTCAAATACCACGGCAATATCAACTGACGGAAACCGAGTTGGCGGACTATAAGGAGCGCACCGAGCGGAATGTCATCGACTCGGATGCCACGCTGATTCTGGTTCGCGGTCCGCTTAGTGGCGGTACATTTATGACGCACGCATTTGCGACGGACCACGGCAAACCGCTGCATGTCGTCGATCTTTACGCGCTCACCTCCGGGCAAAGTCGCAGTGCCAGCCTGCAGCAGGCACGGCAATGGATTCAGCAAACGGACGTCGATGTGCTCAACGTCGCCGGGCCCCGCGAGAGTCAAAACGAGGGAATTGCGGCCGAAGCCGCGGCCTACTTGGTCAGCCTGCTGAATGGAAACGGTAACGGCAAACATTCGTAAGCGGCCGTGCCGATTGCCGCCGCCGTTCCGTTAAAGAACACCGATCTAGTAATCGTCGTGATGCAAAGCCCCTGTTTGCATAGCGGCATTTATACAGTGGACGGCATCACCGGTCTGGCTGCCGGTACGCACAGGTTCAAATTAGCCTGCGGGGAGCACTACCACGCAATTTTGGCGATGACCGGACAATGGTCCGATGGAAAACGGCCGTTTAACATTCGACTGTCGATCTGGTGTTCGAGAACTTCGACCCGTTTGTTGACGAACACAAAATCAATTCGTCGGTCTTTCTCGACCTGATCGCCGAACCCGTTCCACGTGCCCGTCGGACCGGTGTGCTTTGATCGTGTGATCTTCATTCCGTCTCGAAAACCGGCTGCTGCCAATTCCCCGTACGGTGCGGCATCGGGAAGACAATTTAAGTCGCCCATCACGACGACCGGCAGTTGCCGCTCATTCAATTGTTCCACCCACTGCGCGATCAACGCGGCGCTGTTGCGCCTGGCTATCTTTCCTCGATGGTCAAAATGCGTATTGACTACCAGAAGAGACTGTTCGGACGTCCGGCTCTTCAACCAAGCAAACGTTGCAATCCTGGGCAGTGCTGCGTCCCAGCCCTTGCTACCAATCTTTTCAGGTGTGGGAGATAACCAGATCGTTTTATGACGGGTGAGCTTGAATCGATCCGCCTGATAAAACACCGGAGAATATTCCCCCGATTTCTTGCCATCGTCGCGTCCAACACCAGTGCATGCATAACCGGGAAGTTGTTTTTTTAGATTGGAGAGCTGACCGTGAAGGACCTCCTGCAACCCGGCAATATCGATGTTGTGGTCCTTGAAGATTCCGACAACCTGCGCCTTGCGAAATCGCCAGTTATTCAGGCCGTCGCGAGGATTGTCATATCGGATATTAAACGACATGACATTGATCGCTTCCGCTCCACTGGCTGCAGTAACCAACGAAGCCGGGAGTAAAATAATGATGAATCGCAACATGGATCACTTCCTAGACGGGCAACTCGCTACCAACGCATCCCGTGACAACGGCCAATCGGAAATCGCGACCTTGGGAATGTATGAATCAAACATCTGTGATCAACGCCCAATCGTTGGAGTTTGGCGATGTGGATTCAACCACGCTTCCGCAACGTGGTCGCCAAAACAATCGGTCTTTCCAGCGTACAATTCCACCTTCTTCGCAGTGCCACCGGAGACAGTTAGGAGGCGGGAGAGGGCGGTGCCGACCACCGCAGCAAGGGGCTCGCGGCCGTTCGGGCGGGAGTAAGCCATCGTCGTTGAGGGTCTGGGCGTGAATGTTGTGGTTACAGTCGGTTACGGTTTCGAGATTGATTTGCGAATCGCGGTCCACATCTCCGCTGAAACGGAACCGTGATGCCAGAAGCCAAAGCCGGCCACACCCAGTTTTTTTACCGTTTCCAGATGCGCGGCCGTGCTCCGGGCATCGGATGCGTAGAATACCCGCGGGCGGCCGTCCTCGTCCAAATACCGATAAACGTGGATGTGCTCAAAAGGCCGCCAGGTGCGTTCCACTTTCGTGCCGTTGGATACCTCGGGTCGATCCCTGGGTACCTGCCGCCCCCGCTCGCCGGGCCGCAAGTCGTAGTCGTTTGAATACGCGGGCAAGCCGATGACGAGTTTTTCGCGGGGGATATAGCGAAGCCAGAAGCGCGCCGCTTCCCCCGCCCACGGTGCTGTACTTGTCGGTCCGTGGCCCGGCTTTGACGCCAGGTGCTTGTCGTAGCACATGACCCGCACGAGATCACAGTGGGCCGCAATCGCTTTGGTGTCATAAAAGCCCGGATCCGGCGCAGCGCCCTGCATCTGGGGTGTATAGGCCACGCAGATACTGAGCTTTTTGTTCGCCGCCCGCAACTTGCCGGCAAGATCGCGGATGAATTCTGTGTACGCCTTTCGATTGGACTTCGGAAGCGATTCGTAGTCCAGGTCGATCCCGTCGAATCCGAGTTGTTGGCAGTCTTGTAGATAACCCTTAATGGTACGCTCGCGCAAGGGGGGAACGATGTTCTCCGCAGGTCCGCTGACGAGGCGGTAAGTTTCAACTCCCGCTTCCCGGATTTGTTTTACGAGCGCCGCGGTCGGTGCTCCAAACATGCTGACCGAAGCGACCATGTCGGTGTGCCCCTCTAAATCCGCGAAACTCTGCTCGCCGTGACAATGAAACCAGGTGTGTATCGGTTTGTCGGCGGCGGCCATTTCACCAATGGCCGAGCAGCAGGCCGCCCCGGTCAGGCAAGCGGCAATCAGGGACGCGCGGAATCGTCTGTAAGTTGTGTTGTTGCGGCTGGTCACGAGATGGCGGATCAATCAGGCAGATTTCGGCAAGTGGGCTTCGGCTAACGGTCACGAGTTTATCAAGGGACCGATGTCAGCTCTAGGACTGAGCCGATCGGGATTTGAAACTTTTGCATACGAATTGCTTTTTCCTCCAGATTTAGCTGGGCCGGCTCGGTGATCGAATTTGCTTTGGAAAAACAACGGTCTGAATTTGGCGGCCGTGAATTCGTTCTCGTCTCGGTTTTTTTGATGGACGGCGGGCAAAGTTGCTGCTTCTTTGCGTTGGCAGCGTGTTGCTCACATTAGGCCGCCGAACACTGCGCTCGTTGACACCCCTGTTTTCGCCGCTCTAGAATGGCGGGTTCCCCATTGGTTCGGGGCGTGGCCGCCGCATTTGCAAATGGCGCCGTTGCCGCGTCGCGAACCTTTTTGGTGGCCTTGGGCACATAACCGTTTTAGTCTGCAAAAGGTAGAAAAAACCTTGGTTGAAGAAGCGATTGAAAAGGCGGATGTCCTGATTGAAGCTCTGAGCTGGATCCGCCAGTTGCGCGACAAGATCACGGTGATCAAGTTGGGCGGCAGTGTCCTGGAAGACGCCGATTCGCTGCGGAGTTTGCTGGTTGATATTGTGTTTATGGAAACGGTTGGTATGCGGCCCGTTGTCGTCCACGGTGGCGGAGCGGCGATTAGCCGGGCGATGGAGTCATCCGGCCTAGAGCCGAAATTTATCAACGGCCGCCGCGTTACCGACGACGCGACACTACAGATCGTCGAAAAGGTCCTGGCTTACGAGACTAACGAATTGATTGCGGAGAAAATCGAGGAACTTGGCGGACGGGCCATGCCGCTCAATTTTCGCACGACGAATGTCCTGTTCGGTGAGCGGGCGCAATTTGCGACCGACAATGGGCGGCAAGTTGATCTGGGGCATGTGGGGCAGGTGACGCGGGTCGATCGTTCGACGATCGAAAACTTTTGTTATGCGGGCACCGTGCCGGTGATTCCATCAATGTGCTTTGGCCCGGACGACGAAAAGCTCAATGTCAACGCCGACACGGCGGCCAAAGCTGTGGCCGAATCGGTCGGCGCGGAGAAATTGGTCTTTCTTAGCGATGTCAACGGCGTGCGGGCCGACAAAGACGATCCACTTTCTCTGATCAGTTCTTTGGATTCGGCTCACGCGATTGAACTGATCGAATCCGGCTCGGTCAATTCCGGCATGATTCCCAAAGTTGAAGCGTGCTTGGAGACATTGGACCGTGGTGTTCGCAAAGTCCACATAATTGACGGACGGCTACGGCACTCGTTGTTGTTGGAAATCTACACCAACGAGGGTGTGGGCACGGAGATCGTCAAAGAGTAGTTGCCATGCATACCGAGACGTTAGATTCTGCCGCTACGGTCGAACTGTTCAATCGCTTTGTGATTCCGAACTATCCGCGCTTTCCCGTTTCCCTGGTGCGGGGAGAAGGATCGTACGTTTGGGACAGCGAAGGGAATCGGTATCTCGATCTCTTTCCGGGTTGGGGCTGTAATTTGCTGGGGCATTGTCCGCCGTCAGTGGTTCAGGCCGTCAGCCAACAACTGGAACAACTGATCCACGTGCCGAACACGTGGCATATGGAAGCGCAGGGACGCTGGGCGGAATTGTTGTCCGAGCGATCGTTCGGCGGCCAGGCGTTTTTCTGCAATTCGGGGACCGAAGCTAACGAGGCGGCCATCAAGTTAGCGCGGCTACACACGCCGAAGCAGCGCTACAAAATCATTACTTTCGAGGGCGGCTTTCACGGGCGGACGTTGGGTTCAACGGCCGCCACGGCGCAGCCCAAATACCACGAAGGCCTGGGCCCGTTGATGGCCGGATTTGTCTATGCGCCATTCGGAGAATTGGATGCCGTTGAGCGGTTGGTTGACGACGAAACGGCCGCCATCCTGGTCGAGCCCGTGCAGGGCGAAGGGGGAATCAAACTGCCGGCGGACGGCTTTCTGCAAGGTTTGCGGCAACTGGCCGACGCCAATGAAATCCTGCTGATGTTCGACGAAGTCCAGTGCGGCAGCGGTCGCACCGGCGAGTGGTTTGCTTATCAGCATTTTGGCGTGACGCCTGATGTGATGACACTGGCTAAGGCGCTGTGCGGCGGTATCGCGGGGGCGGCGATGCTTACCACGAGTGAGATCGCGCCGAGCTTGCGGCCGGGTATGCACGCGGCCACGTTCGGCGGCAACCCGATCGCCGCCCGCGCCGGAATTGCGACGTTGGAAACGATCGCGCGCGAGAATTTGCTGGCCCGCGCGAAATCGCTCGGCGAGTTGTTCCACTCGCGGTTTGTCGAACTTCAAAAGAACTGCGACGCGGTTCGCGAAGTGCGCGTTCTCGGGCTGATGATCGGCGTCGAGTTGGGATTCGAGGGAGGGGCCGTACTAGAGAGGTGCCTGGAACGTAATTTGTTGGTGAATTGTACGCAAGGCAATGTAATACGACTTTTGCCGGCCATGACGCTCAGCGATGAACAGGCCAACCAGGGGTGCGACATTCTGTCTGAGGTGATCCAAGAAGTATCCGCAAAACAGTAGTAGCATCATGCAAAATCTGGTCACACTGTTTGATTTGTCGCCCGCTGAAATCGAGGCGATTTTTGCGATCACTAAAGACCTGAAGACCAAGTATACGGATGGCTTACGCGAAGCGATCTTGCCGGGTCGCGTTGCCGCGCTGTTGTTTGAAAAGCCCTCGCTGCGGACGCGAGTGAGCTTCGAGGCTGGGATGGCGCACATGGGCGGTAGTACGCTTTTTCTGGGCGAGGATGTCGGCTTTGGCAAGCGGGAAAGCATAGCCGATTTCGGCCGCGTGCTAAGCCAGTACGTTGATGCGATTGTGATCCGATCCAAGCAGCACGACACGGTGGTGGAGTTGACGCGGCATTCCAGTTGCAGCGTGATCAATGGACTGACCGACCTCGCCCATCCGTGTCAGGCCTTGGCCGACCTGTACACGCTTAGCGAGCGTTGCGGTTCGCTGGTAGGCCAGAAGCTAGCGTGGGTTGGCGATGCCAACAACGTCGCCCGCAGTCTGGCCATCGGCTGCGCGAAAGTCGGAATGAAATTCGCTGTCGCGGTGCCGGAGAAATATCGTTTCCCGTCCGATTTTCTCAATCGGTTGCAAGATGACGTACCTAACCATCAGACCACGGTCACCTGCGATGCGAAGCAAGCCGTGTGCGATGCGATCGCGATTTACACCGACGTTTGGGCAAGCATGGGACAAGAAAAGGAACTCGAACAGCGGAAGCTCGATTTTGCGGCCTATCAAGTTAACGGCGAATTGATGTCGGCGGCCGGACCTGATACGGTGTTCATGCACTGCCTGCCTGCGAAACGCGGTTTAGAGGTCAGCGGCGAAGTGATTGACGGATCGCAGAGCATTGTGGTCGAACAGGCCGCCAATCGTATGCATGTACAAAAAGGAATTCTCGCTTGGCTGCTAGGGACGAAAAGTTAAAAACGGCCAACCGTCGGCGCGACGAGTTGCGGCCGATCAAAATCAAACGCCGCTATACGCGCAGCTCCGCAGGTAGCGTGCTGATTCAGGCTGGCCGGACCAGGGTATTGTGTGCGGCGAGCGTCGACGAGGGCGTGCCCGGCTGGTTGGCCGGACAAGGCAAGGGCTGGATTACCGCCGAGTACAGCATGCTGCCCGGCAGCACGAGTCCGCGCAACCGCCGTGATCGCGGCGGCAAAGTGGACGGCCGCACGACGGAAATCCAGCGGCTCATCGGTCGTAGCCTCCGCGCAGTCGCCGACTTGGAGGCGCTCGGTGAGCGTTTGATCACAGTGGATTGCGACGTGTTGGAGGCCGACGGGGGCACCCGTACGGCCAGCATCACGGGTGCATTTATTGCGCTGGTGGATGCGATTCACACGATTCGAAAAGACCTGCCCGATCCGCGTCGTTATCCGCTGGGTGACAGTGTCGCCGCCGTCAGCGTCGGCGTCGTCAAAGGCAGGCCGACGCTCGATTTGGATTATGAACTGGATGTTGCGGCCGCGGTCGACATGAATGTTGTGCTAACCGGTGGCGGTCGCTTCGTCGAAATTCAGGGAACCGGTGAAGAAGCGACCTTCAGCCAAGACGATCTGGATGCCCTGCTGCGGCTGGCAAGAGGCGGAATCAAGAAGCTGACCGAGATTCAAAAGGACGCCCTCGGAAAAGTTTGGCCGTTTTAGCTCGATATCGCCTCCGCCGTCGTCAAAGCCGCAGCGCTTTGAACTTCTTGATTTGATTTGTGATGGCGATTTCCGTCGGCAACCGCTCCATGGAACTGGCACCGTAGAAACCATCAATGCCGTCGACGCGTTCGACGATATATTGGGCGTCCTGGGGCGCGGCGATGGGGCCGCCGTGACAAAGCATGATCACGTCGTCCCGAATATTCTTGGCCGCGTCGACAATGGACTTGATGCGCTGGACGCAGTCGTCCAGTGGCGTCGCCGTCTCGACGCCGATCGTGCCGCCAATCGTGCAGCCCATGTGGGCTACGATGATGTCCGCGCCGGCCCCGGCCATTTGCTGCGCTTCTTCCGTGTTGAACACATATGGCGTGGTAAGCAAGTCCATTTCGTGCGCCTGTGCGATGATATCGACTTCCAATTGGTAACTCATGCCGGTTTCTTCCAGCGTCTGCCGGAAGTTACCGTCGATCAAACCAACGGTTGGAAAATTTTGAATCCCGGCGAAGCCCAGTTCTTGCAGCTCCCGTAAAAATAAGTCGGGAATGATGAAGGGATCCGTGCCGTTGACGCCGGCCAGCACGGGCGTGTGTTTGACGACAGGGATGACTTCGAAGGCCATTTCTTTGACAATTTGGTTGGCATTTCCGTATGCCATCAGGCCCGCTGTCGATCCGCGGCCCGCCATGCGATAGCGGCCTGAGTTGTAAATGACGATCAAATCGATGCCGCCGGCCTCTTCGCACTTGGCGGAAATCCCCGTACCGGCGCCACCGCCGATGACCGGTTCGCCGCGGGCGATTTGTTCTCGCAGTCGATCCAAGATTGCTTGCCGCGAATTGTCAACGGGATTCATGATTTGTGTCCATCGGCTTTAGGGGAGCTAAGTCCGAAACGCCGGCGAGAAGAAATGCCATCCGGACACGCCGGCGCTCCGGTTTCCGACCAGTCCGATTCTATTGTCTTATGGAGACTCATTGAATCGCAAGTGCCTGGCGGGCCGTCAAAAAACCGGATTCGGCACTTCATTTGGCGACGGCGATGGGCCACAATGGTTGGCACCCGCAACTTTTCTGACCTGACCTACTGGAGATTCCGCGATGCGAAACAGAAGTTTTGTTCTGAACGTCTTGATAGTGACCGCTGTGACGGCAAATTTCATGGCAGCAGGTTCCGCTGCCGCTGCGGATAAACTTAAGCTGTTGATCATCGACGGTCAAAATAATCATAACTGGCGGGCGACGACTCCGGTCTTGGAGGGTTTTCTCAGCAAGTCGGGTCGATACGAGGTGACCGTCGCTACGACGCCGACCAACGGGAACGCTCCGGCGGACGCGTGGAAGGCGTTCAATCCGGATTTTTCGAAGTACGACGTCGTGTTGAGCAACTACAACGGGCAGATGTGGCCGGACGGCGTAAAGGCCAACTTTGAGAAGTATGTGTCCAACGGCGGAGCTGTCTGCATCGTTCACGCGGCGAACAACGCTTTTACGAATTGGGCGGAATTCAACAGGATGATAGGTCTCGGTTGGCGGGGCGCGAGTTTCGGCGACCGGATCACGTTTAGTAATGACGGCAAGCTCGTTCGCACGCCGAAGGGCCAGGGCCCCGGCGCCGGTCATGGACCGCAGCATGACTTTTCGATCATTGTTCGCCAGCCGGAACATCCCGTCATGGAAGGATTGCCTCGCGAATGGATGCACGCCAAAGACGAACTCTATCACGGTCAACGTGGACCGGCCGCGGACATGCACATTCTCGCCACGGCGTTGGCCGCCAAGGGCGGAACCAACGCGCATGAGCCGATGGTTTGGTGGATTCCCTATGGCAAAGGAAAGGTTTTCACGACCGTGATGGGGCACAGCGACTACTCGATGACGTGTGTCGGTTTTCAGACGGTGGTCTTGCGAGGTTGTGAGTGGGCCGCTACCGGCAAAGTCAGTTTTAAGGTGCCGGACACCTTTCCGGGCGTGGAAAAGGTCAGTGTGAGCGACCCCCGCAAGTAAGGGACAACCGTCTGGCCGCGTTTTTTCTATCGTTGGGCTGAAGAAAGGCCGGCCGTGGCATGCAGCATTCGATCGACGTAGCGGAGTTGGCCGCCCACGGGCCGCAGATGACCGGCGCGGTGGAGGCGTGCGTGCATTGCGGATTCTGCTTGCCGGTCTGCCCGACGTATCTCGAACTGGGCGAAGAAATGGATTCGCCACGCGGCCGCATCTTCTTGATGAAAGAGGTGCTCGAAGGCCGGCTTGCGCACGGTCAGGTTGCGCCCTACATTGACCGCTGTCTGGGCTGTCTGGGCTGTGTGACCGCGTGTCCGTCGGGAGTTCAATACGGCGAATTGCTGACTCCTTTTCGAGCGATGGGCGAGCCTGAACGACGGCGTCCTTTAGCGGATCGGCTGCTTCGTTGGCTGATGCTCAGCACGCTCCCGTATCCCCGCCGATTCCGTATGCTGCTTCGCAGTGGGAGGGTGGCGAAGTCGTTGAGATGGCTTTTGCCCGGACGAATGCGACAAATGGTGGATCTGCTTCCCACAAACGTACAGAAGCTGCCCGGGTTGCCGGAAGTTTTCCCCGCCGTGGGTGCCCGCCGTGGCCGCGTCGCATTGTTGGCCGGTTGTGCCCAGCAGGTGCTCGCACCTCAGATCAATTGGGCGACGCTACGTGTGCTTGCCTGCAACGGTGTCGAAACGGTCGTTCCCAAAGCACAGCAATGCTGCGGCGCGCTAGCTGCTCACACAGGGGCCGCAAGCCGGGCGGTTCGACAAGCGCGGCACAACCTGGGCGCTTTTCCCGACGATGTCGACGCGGTCGTGACCAATGCCGCCGGCTGTGGATCCGGAATGCACGAGTATCCGCAATGGCTGGCTGGCGATTCGATGCAGGAACAAGCCGAGCGGTTCGCAAAAAAAGTTGTTGATGTGAGTCGATACCTTCACGATCTCGGCAATGTTATTTCGGCGGAACTGCCTCGACCAATGCGTGTCGCCTACCACGACGCCTGCCATCTGGCTCACGCTCAGCGAGTCCGCTCGGAACCTCGAGCGGTGCTCGCAAAGGTCGGCAATCTTGAACTTTTGGAAATACCCGACGGCGAGATTTGTTGCGGATCGGCCGGCACCTACAACCTCGAACAACCCAAAATTGCGCAGCAACTCGGCGCTCGCAAGGCCTCCTCCATCAAGGGCATCGGCGCCGACGCGGTGGCGACCGGCAACATCGGCTGCATCACGCAATTGCAATCGCACCTCGCGGAATCGGGGCAGACGTTACCGGTCTACCACACGATGGAATTGCTGGATTTAGCGTACCAAAGTTGAGGACAGCAGCGCGGTTCCATCGTTGTGCGAAACGTCGGCAGAGAACCGTGGGCTCTACCAGCCGGCAAATGTCGCGTCGACCGCTGAAATATCGAGAGATGTCCGGCAAACGCCAGGTTCGAGCCAACCGTACATCAGGTCATCTCTGGCATCAATGTCGTAGGTGCTTTCTAGTCCCGCGATGTGCCCCAGTGCGTGCATGGTGACGGTGAGGAGGTCCATTCTGTGGGGGTGATGCGATATGCCGGCTGCCGTGTCGAAATCTGCGGGGTGCAACCCATGCGTCTCGCTCGCGTGCCACCCGTGGCCGGCCGCGTTTACGTCGATGGTGATTGAATGATCCAGCGCTAGCCCGAGCGTTGCGCCGGGCAGATCGGCAACGACTGTCTCGACGTTGGCGAACAGGTCGGCATCGAGGCCCAGTTCGCCCAGCCTTTCGACGGCGATAGTGACCGTTGCAGCCAGTTGAGCCGGATCCAACTCTGGAGCTTGGACATCCGACTCGGCGGTCTGCTGGACGGCGGAAGTCAGCAACCGAGCAGCCACGCCGGCCGCAGGAGAAAATTCACTTGTGTTGCCGTCGGCATCCGTGGCGGTGGCGACGATGGAGTCGTTGAAGGAGGCGGGGCCGGCGGCGATGTTGGCGGTCGTTGCACCGGGACCGCTGATTTTGTCCTGTCCTAAAAACGTGCCGCTATCCGCGGCGTTGGCTAAGAAGAATTCTACGGTGATCGGGTAAGCCGCATTCGCCGGGGCGGAGGACATCGAATATTCGATCTGTAGCAGTTTTTCATGATTGAGCGTTATAAACTCGAGGTCCGGGCTGTTCTGCAAATTGTTTGGGCCCCTGTCAGCATCGTCGGCATCATTTGGCGTGGTACTGAGGCTGCCGATTGCAATGTCCAGCCCGCCGTTGTCGTGAATTGAATTGCGTCGAACTTGGTTGCCGGTCCACGCGCGGCCGGAAACAAACACTCCGGTACGTCGGTTGTGCGCAATCACATTTCCGGCGCCCGCCGCCTCTCCACCGATGGTTGTGCCGGCCACACGTTTGGCGATCAGCACTCCATAATCGTTTCCAATCGCCATAATCCGGTCGGCACCGACTCCAATTGCGTTTCCTTCAATCCGATTTCGGTCGCTGCCCGCCTGTGTAATTCTCACCGCTGCCCCGGCGTTTCCGCTGATGATGTTTCCGGAGCCGGTCGTGCTGCCACCAATCTTGTTATCCGCGGAGTCAATTATGAAAATTCCGTGCCGACCGTTTGCCACTCGGGTGTCCCCGCTTGCGCTGATGCCAATACGGTTTCCTTGCAGATGGTTGTTGACGGACCGCAAGATGATTACGCCGTGTTTGGCGTTGCCCGAAATCGTGTTGCCTGCGCCGTCAGTCGAACCGCCAATGGTGTTGTTGGGTGCGGCGACCAGCATGATCCCGTTGGTGTTTTCCAGCGGCTCGTCGCCGCTGGCGGTCGTCCCAATCAGGTTGCCAATAACCGTGTTTCCGGAGGTGCGGGTTCGGTCCATTCGTATTCCGGCTTTCAAATTTCCGGCAATCTGATTTTGTTCGCCGATCGTCTCGCCACCGATGACGTTGCCCTCGGCCGAAATGACTTGTACGCCGTAGTGATTCGGCAAGGCGGCGTCACCGGACCGGTTTGTGCCAATGCGGTTTCCCTGTACACCGTTGTCGTTTGCAACGAGCAGAATGCCCGCGGTCTGGTTTCCGGAAATCGTATTGCCCAGGTCGCCACGTCCGCCGATCTGATTGTGCGTACCTCCGCGAATATCGATACCGGCTTTATTGCCGACGGCGACACTTCCGGAGAAATCCGTGCCGATCAAATTTCGAAGGATGCGGTTGTCGGTGGACGATTTGCCACTGATCCGCAGGCCCGGCTCATCGTTGCCGGAGATAACGTTCGCTAGAATGGTGTTGTCGGAGGACTTGTTCAGCCGTATGCCGTTGCCATTGGGTCGAGCTGATGTCCCTGTAAGGTCCGTACCGATGTAGTTTGCTTCAACAGTATGCCCGTTGCTGCTGGCCAACCGGATTCCCGCATCCGAGAATCCGTTGATGGCCAATCCACGGATCGTACTGCCGTCGCCGCGAACAACGAATCCGCTGGCTTCGGGTCCCGTACCGGCTCCGCTGACTTCAACGGCCGGCTGGCCGGAGTAGTCGGGATCGCTAAGGCCGTCGATGACGACTGATTCGGTGATCGGTGGGAGTGGTGATTGTGGAGCGATGGTGTGCGGGCCCGGGCCGGGGACATCAAACGTGATCGTATCGCTACCGGGAAATGCATTCGCGCATTCGATGGCGGTCCGCAGCGAACCCAGGCCGTTATCCTGGATATTGGTGACCTTCAGGCATGACACAAACTCCACCTGCGTTGAGCTCAATATTTCTTCCACAACCTTGTCGGCCAAAACTTCAGAACCATAGGTGGTGTAATGCACGTCGCCGAGAATCTGTGTTTCGCTCAGCTGCGGAAGCACAAAGGAGTGGAGGTCATTGGCCCTGATGTTTGCCGTTTCCATAACATTTGCGGCAACCTCGTTGTAGATTCCCTCGTCGCCGGAATCGCGGAGGGGAGAGAGTGGGACGCCGGTTGGAACGGGCGTTGTGGTTGCCCAGATCAACTCGGCGCCCGTCTCCTGCATGCGCTCGATGAGTTGGTTTAGGTTCGCAGCATACTCATCGGACGGTACCTTGTGCTGGCCGCCTTTGATTTTGATGTCGTGCAGTCCCCAATTGAAATGTATGACATCCCAGTGATCGTTGCCTAGCCATTCGTCGATCCGCTGTAGGCTGTGCTCTGAAGATCTTCCGTTGACAGGGATGCGGAACACGTTGGCGAGCGTCCCCATCGTTTCCCGCACCGGCCCGGTGTATCCCATGGAAATCGAATCACCAATGATCAGTACGTTGGGCAAGTCGGCGACGACGGGAATCTCTCCCGTTGTGGCGGTTGACGGCATCGACGCCACCTCGGCGCCACTGTTACCGGCGAGCAATCGCCGATCTTCTAGCTTTTCGATTCGCAATCGGGTGCCGCAGGGGTGAGATGAAACGGCCGGAAGACGGCGGGATTTGCGATGGCGAAAAATCATGATATACCGCGGGTGTTTATGCGGACCCTCACATCCCATCGTAATCAGAGTGAACGGGATTCGGGGCCCGCAGACAGAAAAAACGGTGTCCGCGTCCAGGAGTGATGCTTAATGTCAACGGACGTCGAAATTCCGCGACAAATCGGATCGACTAACAGCGGGACTACTCGTCAAATTCAACAAATCCAGAATCGTCCAGCCCGATGGAAAGAGTTCGTCGGCGGCCGCGCCGATGACTGCCGGTTGCGGGGGCAATCGTGTCTAATAGGTCTACGGCCAGTTGTGTAGGCCCTCGTACCCGCGGGCGTTGCCGGTTTGACGGTCGGGGTTAGAATTCGTACAAATACCGGCAGTTGGATTTATCGAATTGCGACGTCGGGCGAGGGGCCCCCGCAAAGGGGTCCTGTGAACCTGGTCAGGGCTTAACCGCAGCAGCCATAAGCAGTCAGCTCCTTGTGCGGTGGGTCTCTCGCTCGACGTCGCCTGCGTGCCGTTGGGTTGCCGCTCCGCAGCCGTCGGGCGGGCAAGCAAAGGGCTCGCAGTCACATCGTATACCGGATCTCATAAATGACCGCAGACAGCGATCCTATCGAACCGACGCCCGAAAGCCCGGATCACAAGGCTGAATACGTCGTCGTGGCGCGCCGTTATCGGCCGCAGTCGTTTGAAGAACTGGTTGGGCAAGAGCACGTGGCCAAAGCGCTAAGCAGCGCGATTGTGACGAACCGTGTCGGTCATGCTTATCTGTTCACCGGAGCGCGGGGGGTGGGGAAGACTTCGGCCGCGCGGATTCTGGCTAAGGCGCTCGATTGTGAAACCGGTCCGACGCCGACGCCTTGCAATCGGTGTGATATCTGCGAGGCCGCCAGCGTGGGCGACGACGTCGATGTGATTGAGATCGACGGCGCGAGCAATCGTGGAATCGATGAGATACGGCAGCTGCGATCCAATGTAAACGTACGTCCCAGTCGGGCGCGGTTCAAAATATACATCATCGACGAAGTCCATATGCTCACCCGCGATGCTTTCAACGCGCTGTTAAAGACGCTGGAAGAGCCGCCCGAGCACGTCAAGTTTATTTTCTGCACGACCGAGCCGAATAAGATCCCGAGTACGGTTTTGTCGAGGTGCCAACGGTATGACTTCGCGGGCATTCAGTCAGACGCCATTGTCGCTCGGCTGGCGCAGATTGTGGCCGCCGAAGGAATGATGGCGGACGCCGATGCCCTGCAACTGATCGCCCGCCGCGCGGCCGGGTCGATGCGCGACAGTCAATCGTTGCTCGAACAGTTGTTGGCGTTCGCTGCCGAACACATCACGGTCGGCGACGTTCACGAAATGTTGGGAACGGCCGACAGCACGCGGCTCTTGGAGATTGCCCAGCAACTGGCGGCGGGCGATGCCGCGAGCGTGTTGGCGTTGCTGGACGAAACGCTCGGCCAGGGCGTTGATGTCGGGCAACTGCTGGAGCAGTTGGTGGGCGTGTTTCGTGACGGCATGGTCGCGCTGGCGGGTTGCCGCGATGACGCGTTCTTGCAAGCCATCGGTACCGACGAGCAGGCCAAGGTCCGCGAGGTCGCCAACAGCCTTGGCCTGGAAACGACGCTGGCCGTGTTGGAGATCCTAGAGCAGGCGCTTTCGGGTTTGCGCTACACGACACACGGTCGGATACTGACGGAAGTAGCACTGGTGCGGTGCTGTAAGTTGGACGACTTGGAATCGTTGGCCAATCTCGTCTCGCAACTCGGCGTTGCCGCTGGCCCCACAACGCCTGCCAAACCGGTTCCGCCGGCAAAAAAAAAATCTGAAGTGTCCCTAAGCGAATCGGTGCGTTCGGCGGTGGACCTTGGCGGTTTGACCGCGGCGAAGCCGCCGCCTCCGGACCAATCGGACTTAAGCGGTGCGGACACGGAATCCCCAGTCACGGAGTTCCCAGTCACGGAGTCCCCAGTCACGGAATCCCCAGTCACGGAATCCCCAGTCACGGAGGTTGTCGACCAGCAATTCGCTCTGTCCGTAGCCAATGCCAAGGAAATCTGGGAGCAAACACTAGAAAAGCTGTCGGGGATGGTCGAGGCAAGGGCGAAAAACTACAGCCAGCTCGCAATTCCTGCACCGAATCGACTGGTCGTAAGTTTCAGCGAAACCTACAATTTGTGTAAGTCGTTCTGCGAACGGCCGGAGCAAATTGAACGGATTCAACGGGCGCTCGAGGAAGTCACCGGCGCACGAGTTCGAGTTGTATTTTCGCTTAGCGACGATCCGGCCGAGGAAGCACCAAAAAAATCAGCTCCCAGCCGACAACAAAAACTAGCGGCGATCGCCGACAACCCAATGGTCCGTCGGGCACGCGACCTTTTCGGCGCTCGACCGGTCGATTTTGATTAGTCCAGCGTCGAGCGTGGATTTCCGGGGAAGAAACGGTCTTTTCTCGGCACTCTCGGCTTCGGAATTTCATCTCAAGGAGTTTGCTGTGTTTAAGGGAATTACCAATATTGGTTCGATGATCAAACAGGCCCAAAAAATCGGGTCGAAGATGCAGGAGATGAACGAGAAGCTCAAGGCCATGCGGGCCAGCGGCGCGGCGGGTGGAGGACTGGTCGAGGCCGAAGTGAACGGACTGGGCGAAGTGATCAGCGTCCGCATTGATTCTACCCTGATCGAAAAACAGGATCGCGAACTGATCGAAGACCTTGTGCCGGCGGCGATCAATCAAGCGCAGGCCAAGGCCAAGGAACAGCATGCCGAAACGATTAAAGGGCTGACGGGTGGCATGAATCTGCCCGGGTTGGACGAAGCGCTCGGTTCGCTGGGCGGTGAGCTGGCCGACCATGAAAACGCTAGTGAAGACGATAATGATGAGGAGATAGTGCGGGATTGAATTGTTCAGTATCGCCCGCGCCGAGTTTCTCTCGCTTCGATCAAGGGGAAGGACCAACCAAGGGGGCACGGCTTTGGATCAGATCAGCCAGTCGGTCAGCGAGCTTGTCGAGCAGTTTTCCAAGTTGCCGGGGGTCGGCAAGAAATCTGCCGAGCGGCTGGCCTACCATGTTTTGCGAATGCACGAGTCGGAAGCGATGGCGCTAGCTACAGCGATCGAGCGTGTGAAGAAAAACGTCCGGTATTGCCAGGCCTGCTTTAATTTGACCGAGGCTGACGAGTGTTCGATTTGCCGCGATCCGCGGCGTGATCGCACACGGATTTGCGTGGTTGAACAACCGCGCGATCTGTTGTCGCTGGAAGGAACGGGGGCCTTCAAGGGGCTGTATCATGTACTGCTCGGCCGGATCGCGCCGTTGGAGGGAATCGGACCCGAGCAGCTGACCATCGACCAACTGATCGAACGTATCCGGGGTGGCGGGTTCGTGGAGGTGATCATGGCCACCAATCCGACGCTGGAAGGGGATGGCACGGCGCTGCACATCTCCAATTTGTTGGCAGAAACATCCGTAACGATCACGAGGCTCGCACGAGGTGTAACGTCCGGTAGCGTGCTCGAATACGCCAATCAAGAGATGCTGTCGGACGCCATGGCCGGGCGGCAACCGTTCTAGTCGGCCCGCATAATCCTTAATACCAGACCGCGAAAAAATGACGTAGAATGTACGTGAAGAAGTGTAACGTGCCGCGGCGGTCCGGATGTGGGGACTGCCGGCACTACCAGGCTAATTCAAATTTGGGCTTTTAGTAGAGACGGACTCCAACTGATTCGGCACGGGTATGCGACTTTCGTTTGGACAAGAAATGCGAATGGTTCAGAAGCAGGTGCTTGCACCGCGGATGATCCAGTCCATGGAGATCCTGCAGTTGCCGATTATGGCGCTGCAGGAGCGGATCGATCAAGAGTTGCAAGAGAACCCCACCTTGGAATTGACCGATGTCGATCCCGATCTTCCCGAAGAATCTCACGAAGCCGAGAATCCCGACGCACCTTCCGACACCGAAAAAGAGCTGGTCGTCGACGAGAACAAAAACAACGAAGAGGATTTCGAACGACTGGTCAACATGAACGAAGAGTGGCCGGACCATTTCGAAGAACGCAGCCGCCCATCCACTAATCGAATTGAACAATTATCGGCGGGCCGGCACGACGCCATGGCCAACATGGTCGATCGCCCGCAGACGCTACAGGACTATCTGCGCGATCAGGTTAGCTGGTTTGATCTGGACGACGGCCTGAAGCATTTGGTTGAGCGAATCATTTACAACCTGAACAAACACGGTCGGCTGCAAGGCCAGTTGGACGACCTGCTCCCGCCCGATGCGCCGCCGGAGCGATTGGCGTTGGCCGAGCGGGCCTTGGAGATTGTACAGAGACTCGATCCGCTGGGCGTGGGTGCTCGTGACGACCGCGAATGTTTGCTATTGCAGCTTAATCCCGGCATGCTGTTACACAAAGAATTGCGGACGCTGATCAGCGATCACCTCGAGGATCTAGCCAGCAACCGGCTGCCGGTCATCTCACGCAAGACCGGGTATTCGATCGAAAAAATCCATGAAATTTGGGACGAACTGAAAAAGCTCAATCCGCATCCGGGCGCGGTGTTTAGCGAAATCCACAATCCGACGGTGACGCCGGACGTTTACGTCGAGCGGGATGACGATGGCAGTTACCGCATCCGGCTGGACGACGAAAGTTTGCCGAATCTCTTTATCAGCCCGACCTATCGGCGTTTGCTGTCGGATCCGACCGCCTCGGCTACGGCCAAGGAGTTCATCAAACGCAAAATCAACGCCGCACAATGGTTGATCGAATCGATCCAACAACGACGCAACACGCTCACAAAAGTCTCCCAGGCGATCGTCGATCATCAGAACGAGTTTTTGGATAAGGGACCCGAGGCGATCGGGCCGCTAAAAATGCAGCAGATTGCCGACAAGGTTGGCGTCCACGTCACGACAGTCAGTCGAGCGGTGGATGATAAATGGATTCAAACGCCGCGCGGCATCTTTCCGCTGAAACGGTTCTTTGTTGGCGGCACGGTCAGCGCGGACGGCGAAGAAGTTGCCTGGGACACGGTGCGATTGAAGTTGCAGGAACTCATCGATAACGAAGACAAACAAAAACCGTACAGCGACGACAAACTCGTCAAGAAACTTGCCGGCCACGGGCTGACGGTTGCTCGACGCACGGTAACCAAATATCGCAAAGCGATGAATATTCCCAGTTCGCGTCAACGACGCGATTGGCTGAAGGAGTGAATCCCTAACACCAGCATCGACCGGTTCTTGGGTGTCGGGGTATTTCTTCAGCGGGGACTCTTACACGGCTTCGATGTGCAGGCCGCGCCGGACGCGTTCTTTTCGTCGCGCCGCGTCGAGTTGTCCCGCGACCTCTTTAACTTGGTCGATCCCTTTGAGCACCAATTCTGAGTGGCTTTTGTCGCTTGATTCCAGACGGATTGTGCCGACGCCGACGATCCGCTCAATGATATTCTGCTCAAAAGCAACATCGTCGATGTCGATCACTTCGACGCGATCCGTCTTGCGGCGCAGAATGCCTTGCTCATGGATGAATCGTTGCGAAGTGAGGTGATAGTGGACGTCTAGCCGCATGTAAACGAGCCGCAGTAAGAGGCCGATCCACACGCAGGCAGTTGCTATCGATAAATAAAGCCAGACCCTGCCCGAAGCGCCCAGCCAGATCGCACCAACCATCGCTAGCAGTGTCAGTAGCCCCGCAGCGATCCAAACGGAGAACATGGCTTTGGGCGAATAGCCGCCCTTCCAAATGTCCACCTCTTCGTCGTCGACGATATCTTGACGGTCGTCGGCGGGTCTGAATTTGTCGCGAGGCGTTGCGGTCGTCGATTCCGAGGCGGTAGCCGGCGGCGGCGATTCTGGGGCGGAGTTGTCCGCCGACGGCGCGGCGGCGTGACCTTCGAATCCGTTATCATTGCCTCCTAGTCGGACGCCGCACTTGGGGCAAAACAGCCCGTCTTCGCTAACCTCAGACTCGCACTTTGGACAAATCATGTTGTTTCTTTCCCGATTTTTCAAACAATGGACGAGTGGCGGCATTATACCGTCGAACGCCGAGATCGTGTATTCTATTAGGTGGTGGGGTCGGCAACTACGTCGCGTCGGCCCAGAGCAGCAAAGGCGGCAGCAAGATGAAGTGTCCGTATTGTCAGAAAGACAATGACCGCGTGATCGACTCGCGCGCCAGCCAGGACGGATTTTCGATCCGCCGCCGGCGCGAATGCAACAGTTGTCAGAAGCGGTACACCACCTACGAGCGAATTGAAGAACGCCCCATCCAAGTTGTCAAGAAGGACGGCGCGCGTGTGCCGTTTCACCGCGAAAAGATTCGCATGGGATTGGAAAAAGCGTGTTGGAAAAGGCCGATTCGCGCCGAGCAAATTGAAGCAATCGTCGTTGAAATTGAAAACGAAATGTATGCCAGTATCGACACAGAAGTCGAAAGCCAGTACTTGGGCGAACTGATCATGGATCGATTGCGGCGGCTCGACCAGGTCGCCTATGTGCGATTCGCCAGTGTCTATCGCGAATTTCAGGACGCGCACGACTTTGTGGACGAGCTTGAACCGATGCTTAGAGAATTGCGGCCGAAGTAGGCTTGAGCCGCCGGTAACGCAGCGGCTAAGTCTCGAATGTTCTCAGTACCGATTTGAAACAAGTTTGTCCGATCCCATGCCTGACGACTATTACCAAACGCTTGGCGTGGCCCGTGGCGCTTCGCAAACAGAAATCGAGAAGGCTTACAGGGATTTGGCGCGCAAATACCATCCGGATTTGAACCCGGATGACAAAACAGCCAAGCAGAAATTCCAGCAACTCCAGCGCGCCTTCGAGGTACTCAAGGACCCGGAAAAACGCGAAATGTACGATCGCTATGGCAGTTCGTTCGAATCGATGGGGACGGCCGATCCAGGAGGCAATCCGTTTGCCGGTGGTGCGCCGGGTGGCGCTGAATTTGACTTCAGCGATTTCTTTGGCGAACGATTTGGTCGGGGAGCTGGCTCAGGCGGTGTTGAGGAGATACTGCGGGAGATGGGTGGTGGCGGACGGCGTCGACAACGCGCCAAGCGTGGTGGCGATATTCAGCACGAATTGCGAGTTCCGTTTGCGACGTCCGTTTTGGGGGGAGAAGCGCAAATCACCGTCCAACGTGCGAACGGCAAGGTTGAAACGCTGCAAGTCAAGATTCCTGTAGGAATCGACGACGGAAAAAAAATACGATTGCGCGGACAGGGCGAGCCGCCGACCGGCAGAGGTGAACATGGCGATATTCTCATTACGGTGCGAGTTAGCCCGCATCCGCTGTTCAGGCGGTCCGGAAACAACCTGGAATTGCGGGTGCCGGTGACGATGGCCGAAGCCGCGCTGGGGGCAAAGATCGAAATCCCGTCGCCCTCCGGGGCAATTACTTTATCGGTGCCACCGGGTACATCGAGCGGCTCAAAATTGCGTGTCCGTGGCCACGGCGTCCATCCCACCAAGGGAACCGTTGGTGATCTGCTGGCCGAAATTCAAATCATGTCGCCAAAGGGTGTGGATGACGATGCCATTGCGGTGTTGCGCCAGTTGGACGATTGCTACGACGGCAATCCCAGAGACGATCTCCAATGGTGAGCGACCAGCGGTTTCTGTCGATTTACCGCTTGCGCAAATCTGCGGAATTTGACCGAGTTTTCTCGCGTCGGCGATCGGCGTCGGACCCGATGTTAATCGTTTATGGTTGTGAGAGTGAGTTGGAATATTCGCGGATCGGGTTGGTCGTTTCGCGGCGAGTGGGCGGGGCTGTCGTACGTAACCGCTGGAAGCGGCTGGTCCGGGAAGCATTTCGCACGCGTCGCGAAGAATTGCCAACCGGCGTTGACTGGGTTGTTTTGCCGCAACGCGGTGCCGAGCCAAATTTTCACACGATCGTAAATTCAATGTTGGAATTGATGCCGCGCGTCTGGCAAAGGCTCGAGCGATTGAAATGAGACTCTTGTGGGTAGCAGTGATCGGACTTCCATCTTGGATTTTGCGGGTGATCGTTCGCGGCTATCAGATTTGCATTAGCCCGCTGCTGGGACCGCGGTGCCGGTTTACACCGACGTGCAGCGAGTACTTTATCCTCAGCGTTGAAAAATATGGTGCGATGCGAGGCGGTGTTCGCGGTGTCCGGAGAATATGTCGCTGTCACCCTTGGAATTCCGGCGGTCACGATCCTCCGTGACTTTTGAATCATGACGGCAAACGGTTCAAACTGGCGCGAACTTTATCCGTTCGACTCGCATTACCTCGAGATCGACAGCCAGCGCCTGCACTATTTGGACGAGGGTCGCGGGCCGACGCTGCTGTTGGTTCACGGCAACCCAACCTGGTCGTTCTATTGGCGCAATCTAATCGTGGGACTACGCGATAAATACCGTGTCGTTGTGCCCGATCATATTGGTTGTGGTCTGAGCGATAAGCCTGGCGGTTATTCGTATTGCCTGGCCAAGCACACGGAGAATCTCATCGAACTGATCGACCGGTTGCAACTCGATCAAGTAACGCTGCTGGCGCACGATTGGGGCGGCGCCATCGGATTGGGTGCGGCGCTGTCGCGGCAGGAACGTTTCAGTCGATTTGTACTCTTCAACACGGGTGCATTTCCGCCGTGGTTTATTCCGTGGCGAATACGACTTTGCCGTATGCCGTTGTTTGGCCGATTGGCGGTGCAGGGTTTGAACCTATTCGGACGGGCCGCGCTGCGGATGGCCGTCGTTAAACGCAAACGGATGACGCCCCAAGTCCGTAGGGGACTGCTTGCGCCGTACGACAGTTGGGCGCATCGCCGCGCCGTTTTTCACTTCGTCAAAGATATCCCAGGGTCGCGCAAGCATCCGACATTCAGGGTGCTTTCGGATTTGGAAAAACAATTGTCCTCACTCGCCAACCGGCCGATGATGCTGGCTTGGGGCATGCGCGATTGGTGCTTTCGCCCGGAGTGTCTGGACAAGTTTTTGGAAGTTTTCTCCGAGGCGGAAATACACCGCTTCGATGATGCCGGTCACTATGTGGTCGAGGATTCGCACGAGCAGATTCTGCCGCTTGTCCGAGACTTTTTGCACAGACATTCCGGTGGCGAACCAGAACCCGCAGCCAGCCAAAGTAACGCCTGAACCGTGAATCAAAATTTTTCAATTGGACAATGTGCAACGCTGGCGTGTCTGTGGGAAGTGACGATTCCCAAGCCCGGCAACGTCCATCGCGGCGCGGACTTTGAAGACCTCAACTTCGCCGACTTTTTGGCCAGCGCCGTTGCCATTGCGCCGGCTATGAATGCGGCGCCGCAGAACCGCATTGGCCAAACCGTTTTGAACGCCGTGCGGGCAACGCAGGGTGTCGTTTCGACAAACACCAACCTCGGTACTGTCCTGCTATTGGCGCCACTGGCAACTGTCTCTACCGAGATTTCAATCGAGACGGGTTTATCGGCTGTGCTCAGCGACCTGGAAGCGGATGACGCCATTTTGGTTTATCGAGCCATTCAAGAGTCTGGCGCCGGCGGACTCGGTTCGGTCGAATCGATGGATGTCGCCGGCGAACCGCCCACCGATTTGCTGGTTGGGATGCAGGCCGCCGCCGAGTATGATCTGGTTGCACAGCAGTACGTGAACGGTTTCCAACAGATCCTACAGTGCGTTTGCCCGTGGATTATCGATGGCATCAACCGTGGCTGGAATCTTGCCGAATCGGTTGTTCACGCTCACGTTCGTTTGATGAGCGAGTTTCCCGATAGTCTCATTCGTAGAAAATGTGGGGCAAAAGTGGCCGACGAGTCGGCTGTACGGGCTGCGGGTGTGCTGGACGCGGGCGAACCGCGAAATGACAATTATCGGCGGGCGCTAAACGATGTCGATTTTTGGTTGCGTGCCGACGGCCACCGGCGCAATCCGGGAACCACCGCTGATATAATCGCAGCCGGTCTGTTTCTGCTGATACGCGAAGGCGTGATTACCACACCGCTGCCCAGGGTGTTTTAACGATGAGTGAATCCTATCACGTTCGTATTGAAAAAGATTATCTGGTGTTCAGTGCGGGCCACTTTATTACGTTTGACGGCGATGTGTGTGAGCGTCTGCACGGACACAATTATCGCCTTGCTGCGGAAATCCACGGGCCACTCGACGAAAACCACTATGTCGTCGACTTCATCGCCCTGCGGGACACGCTCAAGGCGATTGTCGACGAGTTGGATCATCACATGTTGTTGCCGACCGAACATCCACTGATTCAAATTGCCGCGGACGATCAGAGCGTGGAAGTCACCTTTCGTGACCGTCGCTGGGTTTTCCCTCGCGGCGATTGTGTTTTGCTTCCCGTGGCAAACACAACGACGGAATTGCTAGCGCGTTATATCGGTCTGCGGCTGCTGGACGACCTGCAAGAGCGGACAGGCCAGGTTCCGGATCAGGTTAAGGTCGCGGTCGATGAAAACTTCGGTCAGTGGGGCGTCTGGGAGCAAAAAAAATAACTCCGTCGCGGGCCGGCGGCACGACGGAGTGGTGTGCTTTTATCGGTGTTGTTCGTTGCAGTTTATCGTGAAGCATGCCAGCCGTTGTCGTCCAACTTACGAACCGGCACGCCGGTGGCGTGCGAAGTTCGCTGCACTGCGGTCTGCGGCAACGCGGCGGTCTTTTCGTTTTCGCTTTTCAACTGCGGCTTGGCATCCAATTCACGCATCGGCAGGTATTTGGCCGCGCTGTTTTCGCCGCTGTCGTCATTGTCCTCCTCCGCTTCGGGCTTTAGCGATTCCTGCGGCGTCAACGTCGGCTGCGGCGTAGGAGTTCCGGAATGTTGGGTCGCTGCACCAACGTCAGTAGGACATGTGGCACAAGCGCCGACCGCACATGGCGAGCAGCCAACATTCGTCGTGCATCGTAAGACGGTGTTGCATCGATAAACGGGGCGGTAGGTGGTGTAGGCCACCTTGCGACATTGCTGTACGTACGTCGTACAGGGTTTCATGCACGTTGTTTTGAAACCCGTGTAGGGATCGCAGGTCGTGACCGGTCGGTACGTCGTCACCGGCACGGAATAGACTTGATTCCGATAAGATGTTTGGGGCACATATCGAACCGTGCATGCCGTGGCCGGCTTGCAACAACTCGTCCTGCACGGACTCGCGCAAGCGGTGCTGCCGGCGACTGGCATGTAGGCGACTCGCACTGCCGGGCGGAACCACGCCGGTGGCCATAAGGCCCGCGGCCACCGCGGAAGTAGCGGGCGGTATGCGGTAACAACTGTCGGTTGCGTGATGACCGGCGAAGCGGCCACGACGGTCGCTGCGGGTTGGGTGCCATCTACAACTCGCACTGCCGGGCGGAACCACGCCGGTGGCCATAAGGCCCGCGGCCAGCTCGGAAGTAGTGGACGGTATGTGGTGACGACCGCCGGTTGTACGACCACGGGAGAAGCGGCCACGACGGTCGGCGCGGGTTGTTGGTAGTACGTGGCTTGTGCCTCGCATGTGTCCGCCGACGTCAATGCGAATCCAACCACAGCGCAAATGACAAATAGTGTGCAGAGGCTTCTGTTCGACATGTTGAATGGCTCCGATAGTAGCAATACTTAATTTCCGGGGACAAATACCCTCATTCCTTTAGAACCAGCGGAGGACGTTTGGTCAATAAGCTGTCACCGCAAGCACGGAAAAAGGTAATAAATTCTGTTCTGGTAAAGTGTGCGCCTTAGTCAATTCCTAACGACATTTCCGGTTACAGGACCTCTAAGTCCTTTCCCTGCGTCACAAACTCAGCGGCCAATCTGCCGCTGAAGGCACCTGTACTAATCTAGGTCACAAATGATTTGTGTGCAAAATTGGCGTCGCGAGCAATGGTCGGTGTTTTGTCGCCTGCCGCCGTTGGTCAACGGCGGCAGTCTGGCGATCGACGGTAATGCTGTTCGTAGTGATCGTACAGCTCGAAAAATACGTCGCGTAGATTGCCGTTATGATTCACGAACGCCCGACGAATGACATCGCGGTCGATCGGCGGCCGTTCACCGGTGAGCTGCCCAACGAGCGATACGGCCAAGTCTAAAGTGCTCGCTGTGCGGTGCATCGTCGGCAGGCCGATGTCGTGGTGTGCCGACACAAGTAAACCCCAACGAAGACGAAGGCATTTTCGCCGTAGTCGTCTAGTGGCGAGCCAATTCAACTGCTCGTAGCCATCGACGATGACGATCGCCGGTTGGACGCTGATGGGCTCTTGCCGAACCTGTTTGACCCATCCCGCAGGCATGCGCCGCTGACTGTCGCGGAGCGAGAAAAGTACCGGTGAGAAGCCTGCTCGCCTCAGTTCCTCAACAACCGCGGCTAGCAAAGTCGATTTTCCAGACCCGTGGGGGCCGACAATCTGTCCCCAACCGCCAGCCTCAGCGAGTCGCTGCACGAGCTCCGCGGTGCTCGGTCCTGAGGAGAAAACGAAGTCCAGAGCGCCCGGCCGAACGTAGCGTGTCGCGAATGGATTATGATCTGGCAACGGCGAATCAGCCGTCGACTTTTGCTTCCCGGTCACTCTGCTTCGCGTCCTGTTGTCGCTCTGCATCACTCGATTCGCCATTGTCGCCGGCGGACAACGACTTCGGGACTTTCCACGGTCGCGGCCGGGGAACACTTCCCAACCGAAATGGCTGCTCGACAACGGACTCCTTGCCCTTGGCAAGAAAAACCCGAATCCGCACCGACCAGTGAATTTTGACGATCGCGCCTTCGTAGCTGAGCGGGCTATTTGGAAGTTGCGTCCTGAATCGCTGGGACTGTCGAAAATCGACCGGCTGGCCCGTATCGTTCGTAATTCTCTCGAAATAATGGACGTCGAGGTCCTCGTCACCCTTGCCTTCGGTCAGCCACAGCACGGAGACTTCAACCGACTTAATCTCCTGCGGTTCGGCGCAGTTGACAAAGTACTCACCCGCCAGATCGTCGCCCGGCTGGTACGTACGCCGATCGCCGATCAGTCTCAGTGAGATGGCCGAGGCCGTCGATCCTAATGCCGTATCCAAAAACATGCACCTCTCCTCGATGCCGTTAATCTACCAAACTTTGCGGATTTCGCCACATCGCGATTCTTCGGCCGGCGCAATTGCCGTGACAGATCTCTCCCAATTGCGGCGTATCAGCCGCCAGCCGTAAAGAAAGCGGCAACTTTTAGGTAGACCTGCTCATAACCGACCCACACGGTAAATATACCGAAAAATGCGACCGACCAGATGAGAATTAGCACCCGCCACCAGCTCGCCCGCAAGGTTTGGGGCAGTGCTTTGAAATTGAGCACCAGCAGCAGGATGCTGTAGAGAAACATCACTGCGCCGTTTAGCGCCGCGCTGAGTATTACTAGCGTTAATGCTTTGACGGGAACGCCGGCTTGTTCCAGGAGGATGACGCCCGAACCTAACAGAATCAGTCCCCACAGAAAAACGTAGTAAAGGCGGCTCTCCGACCAGTATCGGCTTTCGCGCAGCCAGTTCACCTTGACCAAATCGGTTGATATGCGGCTGACTGCATCGAGAATGCCGAATTCCGTAGTGAGTAACAGCGCAATGCCCATGACCAGAAAAATCAGCCGCGTCTGCGGTCCGATTACTTGTTCCTGGTCCAAATATCTCGCCTCTCCGCGGATAAAGTCCATACCTTCCTGGTAACGATCGGCCTTCGGAATTAGCGACCCATTCGGCTCATAAAAAATGCTGTAACTGATCAACGTGAGCAGCACAAGACAAATCAAACACGTGACGTAAAACGAAAAAAAGTGTTCGATGCTGGCCGCCCGCCACCATCGTTTCCAGCGGCTCATGTTTTCTTCGGTCGGCGGAAAGTGGAAACCGATTTCAGAAACCGCCTCCTCCTGGCCGGTAATCGGACTCGTAATCCGCCCGATATACTGGCCCATACCATAGCCCTTGTCTTTGACGTAATTGCTTTGCCCCAGATTCAGCGCACCGCCGACACCGGCGAAAGCGATTGCTCCCAACAACGTGGCGACTCCCATGTTGACGTCGGGTTCGATTTTCGGGAAACCGAAACTCATCGCGCCGTTAAGTTGAGCGGCAATGGCGTCGGGCCTGACTACGGCAACCGCGAAAATGATGACCAGTATGATGATCAAGCCAACCAGGACAAATTGGATTTTTTCCACCGTTTCGTAAACGACCGGCCCCGCGGTCAAGATTGCGCCGCACAGTAATAGGCCCCCGATGGACAGCCCAGTCATGGCCCAACCGTCGTTGGCAAACTGATCGCCCCAAATCAACCAGCCCAGCATTTGGGCGGCGGCCTTGGCCCAACCGGGAAACATCCAAGGAACGATACACAACAACAGAAAGATCGGTGCCCATCGCCGACTCATCCGACAGAAACCGGTGATGACACTTTCTCCCGTGGCGAGCGACCAGCGCGTAATTTCCATGTTCAGGAAGTACTGGGTCGTGACGCCCAACAGGCATGCCCAAAAGAACACAAATCCGCTGTGAAAGGTGATTTTCGGCCAGAGAATAAATTCGCCGCTTCCCAGTGCCAGACCGGCGAGAATGATCCCCGGGCCAACCATCCGCCGCATCGGTACGGGTTCCGGAAGGTCTCGGTACCGCAGCGGCGGCAGATGGCCGTGCGGAATTACGCTGTCGGGGACGGCTTGGTCGTTTTCAGTTTTTTCGGGCGTCGCCATGCGGTCGTACTCACGAAGTCGTTTCGTGTTCGAGATTATCGCGGCCCATACCGTTGCCGGCTGGGACAACGACAATAGGAAAACTGCGTTCAGAGTTTCGCCTGCCGTTTACGTTACTGCGGACAAGCAGTTTCCACTGCACCACGTTGTGGGCGGCACGAAATGAGTGCATGGCATCATCGGGGACACGCAGGGGACAGCGCACTTCGTATGGCGTGATCCCGTCGATTTCAAACCGCTCCTTTGAAAAGACCGTATGCGCGCTCACCATCCCTGTCGAAGTCACCGTGTCGGTGCCCTGCCGAAACGTCGCTTCCTCTTCACAGACGAGCAAAACATCGAAGCTGTTCACGTCGAGTTTTCCCGTCTGGGCGACAAATAATTCACACTGTCCTCCCGGTGCGAGCGGGTGCTCGCTAATCTCGACGCGTGTGGGCGCCGTCCGACTGGCCCGCCAAAACTGCCGGATGGTTCGAATGACTAACCAGATACCGACAGAGGCGAATGCAATTACTGCCGTTGTCGAATACCAATCACTGCGCCCGGCAAGATGTCCGTTAACGTTCAAAACGGCGAAAAGCACGACTAGGCCATTCCAGCCCAGACAGATCGTCGCCAGCGTAAACATCTTCCAACCGGACGACGTTTCCATGGGCAACCGGTATGCCAATGTTGTACCGGGGCTATTTTTCAACTCAGCATCGGTCGGAACCGTGGGAAAGTCCGCCCGCTCGTTCTTTGCTTCGTGAAATAACTCCACATCGGCGGCCTTCTGCACGAGCGCAGCGCGGCGCTCGCGCGAGACGGCGGCCTGCCAGACCGTGAAGCCCAGTCCTCCTGCGCCTACGGCGATCAGAGCGGTTGGCAGCAGCAGTGCAATCCAATAGGAAAACCAATTCCAGCGCGCCAACACGACCTGTGCGGGAGCGTTGGGATCGTACCAGCACGGATAAGTCTCACCTAATTTGAATTCGGCCGCGACACGTTCCGCGGATTCCTGATCGGCAAACGGACGATCAATTAGGTCATAATTGTTAGCGCGAAAAGTGGTTCCTGCAACGTCATATTCGAAGGGGATCATGGGACGATAACCGACACTCTCCGAGTTGTCGCTACGCTGTTCGGCGCGGGGGATTTCGACAATACGGCACGTGGTCTCAACAAAGTGCTGATTGACGCGCCAGTTTGGCAAGGTGACCCAAAACAAGATTGCTACCAATGCCGCCGTACCGACCGCGAGGCAAGCCAAAAAAAAGATTCCCTCACCAAATCGGCCAATTCGAGAAGAAATGGCGCCGTGATCGCCACGCTTTTTGGACAGCACTCGTGACAAACTAAGTCGACTTGTCAAAATTGCACGTTTTCCGGTTCATGTCGGAGTACAAACCCTCGGTGCAAAACCTTGCATCCGAACCGATCAGGGATTATACCCAGTTGCCGCCGCTTCATCGTCCCCACTAAACAACCAAACATCGCTTAAATTGGAATTCAAAATGTCGCGATTTAGCCACATTCTTATGCCGTTTTTCGCCTTTACGGCGATGTTGCAGGCCCTGCAGACTCGAGGCGGGGACTGGCCCCAGGTTCTCGGGCCGTATCGGAACGGGCGAGCCACGAACGAGCAACTGGCGGACAGCTGGCCAAGCGGTGGCCCGAAACTGGTCTGGCGCCGCCAGGTCGGCCGCGGGTTCGCCGGCGTAGCTGTGCAAGGCCAGCGCGCGGTCGTATTTCACCGTGTCGACGATCAAGAAATCGTCGAAGCACTTGATGCGGCAACGGGCAAAACGATCTGGAAGCGATCATTTGTCGCCCGCTACAAGGGCCAAATTTTTCCCGACCAAGATGGGCCATTGTGCGTGCCGCTCATTCACAAAAAACAAGTATTTGTCTACGGTGCCGGCGGTGACGCACATGCGTTGAACTTGGCGGATGGAAAACTGCAATGGTCGCGATCGCTTTACCGCGAGTTTCGCGGACGCGGAGGGTTGATCGATTACGGCTACTTCGGTGCGGGTAGTACGCCGATCGTTGCCGACAACAAACTCTTGATCAATGTGGGGGGAGCGAAAAATCACGGCCTCGTTGCGCTCGATTTGACGAGCGGAAAAATGGTCTGGTCCGCAACCGACGAAGGTCCAAGTTACAGTTCGCCGGTGGCGGCGACGAACGACGGTGCCGAGCACGTCATTTTTGTTACGAGGCTCAATTGCGTTTCGGTTGATCCAAAGAGCGGCGATGTTCGATTTCGTTTTCCATTTGGAAAACGGGGACCGACGATCAACGGCGCGACGCCGATCGTGGTTGGACGGCATCTATTTGTTTCGGCCAGCTACGGTGTCGGCGCGACCGTGGTGCAGTTCGATGCATCGAGTGCCAAGCCGGTCTGGGCCAACGACGAAGTGATGTCCAGCCAGTACAACACCTGTGTTTACCGCGATGGCTATCTGTACGGCACTGACGGCCGCGCAGATGTCGGCACGGGTACCTTGCGTTGTGTTAATTTCAAAACGGGCCACGCGGCGTGGTCGGTGAACGATTTTGGTATCGCCTCGGTGATCATCGCCGACGACAAACTGCTGATTTTGAAAGACGACGGTAAGCTGATCTTAGCCAAGGCCTCGCCCGAGGAATTCGAGCGACTGGCGAGTGCACAAATTCTCAGAGATACCGTCCGCGCACTGCCAGCATTGGCGCACGGAAAATTATTCGCCCGCGACTCGACGACGTTAAAGTGCTTTCAAGTGGGCGAGTAAAAACCGGCGTCCGCGACGTGAATCTAGCGGAGTGGAGGGTTTACACGACCGAAAGTTTTCGCTTGGACTTGCGGAAGAACCCGACGCTTTCCAGCGCCAGATAAACTTCTTCGAGCGTCTTTTCGCCAAAATTCGAAATGTTCAGCAAGTCATCTGGCGAACAATTCAAAAGATCCGCCACGGTATAGATGCCCCGCTCTTCGAGGCAATTCGTGGTGCGGACGGAAAGGCCGATTTCGGCCGTACTCATTTGCAGCTTGTCTTGAACCGACTGCTGCCCATTGCCACCTTCGGGCATACGAACGCGGGTCGATGCCATTAGGGCTCCCTCCCTGAAAAATTAATAAAGGAAACAGTCCATGTCCAGTGCGGTACTGCGCACTTCCCTTAACCGAGATACTGTAGCAGTAAATTTTTTTTTTGGCTACGAACTTTCAAAGATTCTTCCGTTTTTTCATCCACATTCTCAAGTGCTAGCATCTCGCTATACTGGCAGCCATGAATGTCGACGTAGGCAATTTAACAACGGCACAGCGGTCCGCGGTCGAATACATCGACGGTCCGTTATTAATCCTGGCCGGTCCCGGAAGTGGCAAGACGCGTGTCGTAACGCATCGAATCGCGCACTTGCTCGATAAAGGTGTACCCGACGAACAGATCGTTGCCCTGACTTTTACCAACAAAGCCGCCGAAGAGATGCGCGCCCGCGTTGATCGATTGGTGCCCGATCGCGGCGTTTGGGTGAGCACATTTCATCGCTTTTCCGCACGTTTGCTGCGCAGTTATGCCCCGCACGTCGGTCTCGATCCCGCATTTACGATCTACGATGCCGGCGATAGTCTGCGAGCGCTCAAGCACGTGATCGAAACTGAAAACCACGATGCGAATGTTTTTACACCCCAACAAATCGCATCCGAAATAAGCCGGGCGAAAAACAATCTGATCGGCCCCGATCAATACGAGCCGCGAATCGGCAAACCGTTGACGGCGGCAGTTGCGCAGCTTTACGGAGCATACCGAAAAAAACTGCTCGACTCGGCGGCTGTCGACTTCGACGATTTGCTGTTGCATGTCGCCACACTGTTGTGTGAGAACCCGGAAATCCGCCAAGTGCTCGATCAGCGTTTTCGCTACATTCTGATTGACGAATACCAGGACACAAATCTTGCCCAGTATGCGATTTTGCGAGCGCTGTCGCACGATCATCCCAACTTGGCGGCGACGGGCGACCCGGATCAGTCCATCTTTGGCTGGCGCGGCGCGAATCTGAATAACATTCTGGAATTTGAAAATGATTTTCCCGACGTTCAAATAGTTCGACTGGAACAAAATTATCGCAGCACGAAAAACATTCTTCGGGTGGCCGATGCGCTGATTGTGAACAACATACGTCGCAAACACAAACAACTCTTCACCGAAAACGATCTCGGACGGCCTGTCCAACTCGTTTGCTATCCCACGGCCAGGGATGAATCCGAGGCGATCGTGGCGCGAATCGCCCGCGACATCGCGAACGGCCAACGTCGGGCGCGAGATTTTGCCGTTCTTTACCGCACCAACGCGCTGTCACGCGGGTTGGAAACTGCGTTCGGCGAACTGGGCGTTCCGTATCAGCTTGTCAGAGGCGTCGAGTACTTTCAGCGCAAAGAGGTCAAAGATGTGTTGGCGTATTTGCAACTGGTCAACAATCCGCGAGACGATGTCGCTTTCTTGCGCATCGTGAATATGCCGCCACGCGGCATTGGCAAAAAGACACTCGACGCATTAATGGCTTGCGCGCACCAGCGCACAGTTTCTTTGCTCGAAGCTGCAAATGCAGCGGATAAGGTTTCGTCTCTTTCACGGCGCGCCGCCACCGCACTTCGCAAGTTTACGGCGGTGATCGACCAGCTTGCGTCGCGCATCGGCAGCCCTTTGGAAGAGTTCGTCGGTCTCGTGCTGTCGCTGTCAGGTTATCGCGTACATCTCGAGGCGGGCGGCACCGAGGAGGACTCAGACCGTCTGGCAAACGTTGAGGAACTACTGACGATCGCCCGCGAATTCGACGAACGCTGTGGCGAACAGGAGAACCTGGAGGCATTTCTCGAACAGACGGCATTGATCAATGATACGGACGAATGGTCGCAGACGGTCGACCGGGTAACGCTGATGACATTGCACGCGGCCAAGGGCCTCGAATTCCCGGTCGTCTACATCATTGCCGTCGAAGACAAACTGCTGCCGCACGACCGGGGACGCGACGATCCCAACGACGTCGAAGAAGAACGCCGCCTGATGTTCGTAGGTCTGACGCGGGCCGAGCAGGAATTGCAACTGAGTATGGCGCATCGCCGCGACGTTCGGGGGCAAAGACGGACGGCCGTTCCGAGCCCGTTTCTTATGGAATTGCCGCGCGGGGAGATGGACGTCATCGACTTGGGCAGGCCACAATTGGATAGCGGTCAGCCGGAAAATGACGAATTCCAGCAGGCCCAAAACAGATCGCCGCATCGGCAACCGCGTGCCGCCGAGCCGCTAACGCCGCTGATAACGGCCGCCGAATTGGCCGCCGGCCCGCAAGCAGTTTCAAATGCCGCTGAGATCGATATCGAAGTGTTTCATGTCGGAATGCCGGTGACGCACCCCGAATACGGACTTGGTAAAATCGCGGCACTCAGCGGCCGTGGCGGGAAGCGGATGGCCGTCGTCAACTTTGCCACCGCGGGACAACACCGCTTTCGCTTAAAAGAAAGTTCGCTAGCGCCCGCCGGAAGCCAGTTGACATAGAGATGACCAGTTTTCCAAAAATTGCGCAGTTCAAAAACGTCGAAGCCTTTCGCCGACGGCTTGAGGACCTTGGAGTTGATTTGCCGTGCGACGACGAGATTCTGACCGCAGACCGCGGATCGCCACTCGCACTGCCGCTGGAAATTGGCGGGTTCACAGTCGGCAACCGCTGGTGCATACATCCCATGGAAGGCTGGGATGCGAATCTCGATGGATCGCCCAGTCAGCATACGCTTCGCCGCTGGCATAACTTTGGTATTAGCGGCGCGAAATTGATCTGGGGTGGCGAGGCGGCCGCTGTCCGGCCGGACGGCCGCGCAAATCCCCGTCAGACGCTTGCCACCGGCAACAACCGTGGCGGACTCGAACAACTGCTCGAGACACTACTCGATGCACACCGCCAGCGATTTGACACCGCGGACGATGTGCTCGTTGGATTGCAGCTGACGCACTCGGGACGATTCTGTCGCCCTAATTCTCATAAACTCGAACCAAGGATTGCATACCATCATCCATTACTGGACGGCAAGTTCGGCATTCCCGCTGCCGATGACTCGATCGTTTGGACTGATGACGATTTGCGGCGTCTGATTGACAGCTATGTTACGGCGGCCGGCGTCGCCCGTGACGCCGGCTTTCAATTCGTCGACATCAAGGCGTGCCACGGGTATCTACTGCACGAGTTCCTCAGTGCACGAACACGCCCCGGTCATTTCGGCGGCGACTTTGAGGGCCGCACGCGGCTGTTGAAGACGATCATCCGACGCCTGCGTGACGCATATCCAGATCTGATGGTCTTCGTACGTCTGAGTGTTTTTGACACGGTTCCATTCAAGACGAGTCGCGAAGCCGGGCGGCCGTTGCCGTTTGCGGACTTGCTGCCATATCAATTTGGATTCGGTGTGGATGAAGACCATCCGTTGCAAGTTAACTTGCAGGAACCGGTCCGTCTGATTGTTGCACTGCAGCAACTCGGTGTGGCCGCCGTCAACATTTCGTGCGGCAGTCCTTACTACAATCCACATGTCCAGCGACCGGCGATCTTTCCGCCGAGTGACGGTTATCAACCGCCGGAAGATCCGCTGGTTGGCGTCGCGCGACAGATTCAAGCTGCCCGCGCGTGCAAACAGGCGGTGCCGGGCATGCCGATGGTCGGTAGCGGCTATTCGTATCTGCAAGATTATCTGCCGCAAGTCGCCCAAGCGGTTATCCGCGACGGCTGGACCGACTCGATTGGCCTGGGACGCATGGTTCTGTCGTATCCCGAATTGCCGGACGACGTGTTGTCGGCAGGCGTATTGCGGCGGAAGCGAGTCTGCCGCACATTCAGTGACTGTACGACAGCGCCGCGGAACGACATCATCTCAGGTTGCTTTCCATTGGATCCATATTACCAATCGCTGCCCGAGGCAAAACAACTTCGCGAAACGAAACAAGCGATGAAGTAGCCGCGAACCCCTCGCGCGCTTGTTTTGGATCGTACAAGGACGCCGATCTGTGAATTGCTCAAAGCGAATCCGTGCCGCAACCGGCGATTTGCCTGGGCCGACTACGCTTCGATTTCCGTCGGCAATGTGAAGTAGAAATGGCTGCCGTCGCCGGGGTTTGATTCCACTCCGATCTCGCCCTGGTGACGTTCGACAATTCGCTTGCAAATCGCCAGTCCGATTCCCGTACCGGAATAGTTTTCTTCATCACTGTGCAGCCTGCGAAAGATCTGAAACACACGGTCCGCAAATTTCTGCTCAAAACCGATGCCGTTGTCTTGCACCGAGAACCGCCAAACGGTTCGTTCGTTTTTCGCTGAAATGTGGATTTGAGGCGACTCTTCGCTTCGGTACTTGATCGCATTGGCAATCAGGTTCTGGAACAGTTGCGTCAATTGTGTCTTGTCGGCCATGACAACCGGCAGCGGGTCATTGGTAACATTCGCCTCGCTCTCATAGATTTCGGCGTCAAGATCGTTTAGCACGCGACGAATGACCGCTTGGCAATCGAGGCGCTCCAGCGGTTTTGCCTCGGTGGCCACACGGGCGTACGTTCGCAGGTCTTGGACCAACGTACGCATCCGCTCCGATCCTTCCACGATAAACTGGATATACTCATCCGCCGTTTCATCTAGTTGCCCACCGTAGTGCCGTTTGAGTAATTCACAAAAGCTGGTAACGGCCCGCAGCGGTGCGAGCAAGTCGTGCGAGACAATCGAAGCGTACTGGTCCAGATCTTGGTTGCTGCGTTCCAGGTCGGTCGAGTATCGTTTGAGTTCTTCTTCCGCTCTCCGCCTTGTCGTAATGTCTCGCAGGAACACCGTAAACACCAGCGTGCCATGCATAGGAATCGGCTGCGTGGCCATTTCGGCAATGAACGGTTCGCCACTCTTTCGGATTGCCGTCAATTCGATGCGTGTTCCCAACATCGAACCTTCGCCCCGATTTTGATACTGCTCGACATTACGTCGCAAACGCTTGCGTGATTTTTCGTCCAGCAGTAAGTCGCCCATATCCTGCGATAGCGCTTCATCTCGGCTGAATCCCAACATGCGTTCGGCGGCAGGATTTAAATCCAGGATGCACCCGTCAGCGTCGATGGTGATGATGCAGTCCAATGACGCATTCAAGATGGCCGCGAACCGCTGATCACTGCGTTTAAGCGCCTCTTTGGAGTAGGCCAACTCTTCGGCCGCTTGCCGGTGGCGCCCCGCGTGTTCAATCGAGCGGTGTAGCAGGTCGGCCGTTAAGTGCTCCTTAATAATAAAATCGTCTGCGCCCCGATGAACTGCGGCTGCCGCAGTATCAACGTCGTCGAGCGTCGTCAGCACGATGATCGGTACTTCATCATTTTGTGCGCGTGCGCGGGCCAGCGTTTCCAATCCTTGACATTCAGGTTGATCTAGATTGATCAGCGCGGCATCCAGATTTCCTTCCGCCAGACGCTTCATTCCCGTCTGGAACTTCGACGCCCACTCCATCACGGCCGTCGTGCCCGCACGGTCGAACAGGCGGCCAATATAGGCGGCGCCGTCAGGATTATCCTCAACTAGTAGAACCTTGAGCCGATCGGGCATGTGGCGTTTCGTCCTGCAAGAAGTGAACCTCTGTAAACGGCGAGGTGCCGGTGACGAAAAACGCTTCGCTCAACCCCGGTAGTATAACAGGCCGTCATCGCATTCAAAATAATTGGCCCTCGGTGACCGCCACAGCGCGGGTGTGAATGGCTGCTTGTTCGAACAGTCCGACACGAAATTCCGCAGGAACGCGGTGCTTTATTAAAGTGCGACTTTCCATGATTCTGTGGAATCCTCGTATCTGCGACCGTCAACTTCGAGAAAAATTGAACCGCGATAACCAATTCTGTCTAACGCGGAAAAGAATGGGTCGCCAACGATTTCGGCGAACTTCAAATCTGAAACAGGGAGACCGACCTAGCCTAATTTCAGGGTGGGAATTTGGGACGCCACCTTGATCGCGCTCAATGTGAAATACGCTAAATTGCCGTGAGTCATGGCTTGATACGCATCAACCACATTGGATTTGCGCGGCGGTGCCGAGCCGAGAAGACTGCAGTTCGAACTATTGGGATTGCCGAGCCCGCGTTACTCGCGCTGGGTCGGCGGACGCTTGGTTGCGCCGGGTGGCCTTATCGTACACGCTGCCGGCCATGTCAAAGAACTTCTTTCTGGTTTCGCGATCGAGTTCTTCGAGTTGCGATGCCAGTCGCTGCACGCCCGGACCGTTGCGCTCGGTGGTGCGGCCGAGTTTTGTGACGAAGTTCGCTGTCTCGACGAAATTCTGGTCCGTCGTCTTGCCAATCGAGTTCTGAAACGCGCGGGCGACCAAGTCGACACCAAAATTCTTCACGCTGAGGAAGATGTCCATCTTGTTCGACACGTACTGATGCCCGTTGCCGTGACGTACGTATTCAGATCGTAAGATAATCAGGCAATTTGCCCGGATGGTCCTCGCGGTCATTGATCCATCGTAGGCGCCTTCGCAGTAGAGGATGTGTGTCTTGTGGTCGCCATAAAGAAACTCGATATTGCTGATCGTGCCGGCATTGTCGCTGGTATAAAAGCTCTCAGGCCCTTTTCGTTGCAGAACCATTTCGGTCGCGTTCATCTTCCGCCAGATGTTAACGATAACTTCCGGATGCCGGACCAAGAAGATGAAGTACCTCGCATCGCATTCGACCAACTGGGTTGGCAAGCGGCGGTAAATGGTGGTGCGATTTAGCACCGAGTTGACTTTGCGCTGTGCGTCGGCGTCGAGTTCGCCGAACGGAATCGCGCGAGTTGCCTCTGTACGCGCGGCACGGGAGTTGTTGCCGACTGGAGATGCGATGGCAACCGCGGGTTGTCCGGGCCACGTCAATGACAGCAGCGCGAGCAGAGCCGCACTCGAAACGATGCGACGACGGATGCCGTTTTGATTTCGAGCCACCATGGCTGCTCGCCATCGATCCATTCATTTTCTCCATCGTAGGCCCCAATGCCTACATACAAACAAGGTATTCGGCTTAGAGAAGCCTTTGGGGTCAGTCAAAGTTGGAAAGCCTTAACGGCAGTGGTGAAAGCTCGGAAGCGAATCGTCAGACGAAGCGGATTTGAAGAAAGTTGGCAGGCTGTTGGCGTCATGAGATGCTGTCAGAGAAGTCGACAACGGAGTGACGCCCGCTGGCAGTATCGCAATCACAGCATTCGCACTAGCGGCTCGGCCCCTGGAATTATCTTTGGCGATGGCCGCGTTGATGATTACCGTCGCGAGCGAAGATTGTCGTCGGGCACAGTTGCGGACACAGTGTTTTGGGGGGGCAAAATTGGCGGCCGCAACGGCTGCTGATAATGAGTCGCAATCTTGATGCCGGTGAAACGACAACATGTATCAATAGCGACCGTAAGACACAACTTTTGATCTTGTCCCCTGGACGATTCACGTTGGGCCGCCATAGAATCTAGGCCAGTGTGATTTACCTAGTTACTACACCTCCGTTTTGGAGATAAAGACATGCAAGGCAGCAACGCAGTTATCGAAGCTCTAAACGCCGGCCTGACAGTTGAACTGACGGCGATCAACCAGTATTTCGTTCATTCAAAAATGTGCCGGAACTGGGGCCTGAACAAACTGGCCGACCATTATTACGCCGAGTCGATTGAAGAGATGAAACACGCCGAAGAAGTGATTGATCGCATTCTCTTCTTCGACGGCGTTCCAGAAATCGCCCGCTACGATGTGATAAAAGTTGGCGCGACGCCAAAAGAGCAAATCGAAAATGGCATGCAGCTCGAACTGAAAGGCATCGCGGCTTACAACGATGGCGTTCAGACCGCGATCAACGAAAAAGATTCAGGCAGCCGCGATTTGATGGAACGGATGGTCGTCGAATCTGAGCAAAGTGTCGATTGGGCCGAAGCGCAGTTGGATCTGATCAAAATGGCCGGACTTGAGAATTATTTGGCGCAACAAATCGGCGACGCCCCGGCCGGCGGTTAGAATACCAGTGGCGAGAACTGCTAGGCCACCTGGCAATCGCAGTGATTCTGGTCGAAGCCGCACTCGGTGCACGTTTCAAACGGGCCACAGGTCGGCGCGAGCCCGGCCAGCATCCGTCGAATTCGGTAATGGCAGGCCGTACAGCCCGCGCCGGCTCGCGTGTGCAGCGTTACTTCTTCGACGGATTGGGCATCGATCTTCCGGATCACCGAACGGATGTCGGCCTCGGTCACTTCGTAGCAGTGACAGACAAATTCCCCGGAAGGGCAGGTGCCGCAGGCGGAATCGGTGCGAATGGTCTGTTGGCGAACCGGCATTTTTCTGAGCCATCGACTGTATCTGAGATTGAGTCTCAATTGTGGTCGCTGGCTGGGCGATTGTCAACAGCGGCGGCAGGCCGGTGACCGCATTTTCGCTGGTCAATGGTGGGGAAGTCAGCTCGCCCACCGAACACGCTAGGAATCTCCGCGGGCGGCTCGACGGTTAAAAAAGTATAGGGGAACCCCCAGCAATAGCGGGACAACCCAGATCAGCGTGATTTTTCCGGCGTAATTGATGCTGGACCAAAGCATGTAGCCGCACATGGCACAAAACAGAATCGCCGGCCACGGATACAACGGCATGCAATAACGATGCTCAGTCGCCGCACCACGCAAAACGAAAACCGAAATGCCGGTCAAAAGAAAAAACAGCCAGAAGATTGGCGCGGTTCCGGCAACCAGTTTGTCAAATCCACCGTCGAAATCATTCCAATCTGGCGGGACCATTGCCAAACGTTGATAACACCAGTCTAGGATCGTGCGACCGGTAAGCGTGTCTACCAGAAGGATCATCATGATGGCAACAATCGCTTGGACAGCGAGTGCATTTATCGGTGCACCGCGGCGAACACTCCAGCGACCGAGCCGAGAAAATATCGCATGATCGCGGCCCAACGCGGCAAAGATTCTCGAGCCGGTGAGCAGCATGCCGTTGATCGCACCCATTGCCGAGACCATCACCAGTAAACTCATAGTACGCGATGCCCAATCGCCTAAACCAACCTGTAATAGAGCATCCGCAGCGGGGGCCTTCGACTGACGAAGCCCATCAAAACCCAAGGCGTTGAGATACGCCAAGTTGACCAACATATACAGTGTCACAATGAGCGTGATCCCGATCAGCAGTGCCCGCGGAACATTCCGCCGCGGATCGCGAACCTCGGCCGTGACAAACACGGCATCGTTCCATCCGCCAAACGTGTAGAGAATTAACACCATCGCGATCCCGAAGCTTGGATTTTCGGAGGCTGTGGTTGTGGCATTTGGATTGCCACCGGTCCCTAGGGCCAAGCCGGCCAATACCAGCCCGGCCAAGCCAAAAATCTTGGCAACGGTCAAGACGTTTTGCGTCGTCTTTCCAAATGTCAGCCCGGCGCAATTCAAAACCGTTAGTACAACAATTACCAGTGCGGCGTACGATCCTGCGTTCCCGGTTGAGACGTTAAATAACCTGACCGCATAGTCGCCAAAGACATACGCCATGATCGCGATGCTGCCCGTAAAAACTGCCACGAGTTGTGCCCAGCCAAACAGGAAGCCAGCCCAAGAGCCAAACGCGCGGGTTAGATACGCATAGTCACCACCGGACGCCGGATATCTGGACGCCAATTCTGCGTAACAAAAGGCACCCAACATGACAAGCGTTCCGCCAAGCAACCATGCGGCAAAACCGTGCCAGGGTGTTGCGACATTGGAGAAGATGAGCGGCGGAGCCTTAAAGATCGAGACGCCAACAACGATACCGATGATGATGCTGACCGTGTCCCACAATCGCAACTCGCCCATCGTTCTTTTGGATGACTCATCCGCCGTCAACAGAACCTCCCGCCAGCCCCAGTTGTTCGGCGATCGTCAGCATGGCATCGATCACGAATTGAATATGTTCGTTGAGATCGCCGCCCAAATCTTCGGCGCCGCGGACGATATCTTCGCGGCTCACGTTTGCCGCAAAACTTTTCTGCTTCATTTTTTTGCGGACGCTTTTGGCCTGCATGCCGTGGATGCCGTCGGGTCGCATCAAGGCTACGGCGGTGCAGAATCCGGCCAATTCGTCACAGGCATAGAGCGTTTTATCCAATGTCGACACACGCGGACAGTCGGTTAAATAATCGGCATGTGATTTAATGGCGTAAATAACATCATCCGGATATCCTCGAGCTGCCAGGATTTCCGATCCTTTGAGGGGATGGTCTGGTGGATTCGGCCACCGCTCGTAATCGAAGTCGTGTAGTAGACCGACAAGGCCCCATTTTTCTTCGTCTTCGCCTTCTTTACGCGCATAGGCGCGGAGGGCCACTTCGACCGCCAGCATATGCTTGCGCAGGCTGTCGCTTTGAGTGTACTCGCAAACAAGTTGCCAGGCTTCGTCGCGATTCATGACGATGAATTCGAGTGCCGCGTTTTATTTCTGCCCATCAAATGGGCAGAAGGTCTGCATTAAAACAAAAAAAGGCCAGGGCCGTGAGCCCTGACCTGTGCGCATTTTCAGGAGCCAATTTGCACGATTATTCCTCGGCTTCACGCGCGGCAATTGCCTTTTTCAGGTCGGTGGCATTTGGCTTACTGTCACCGGGCAACTTTCCGGAAGCAATCAGTTCGCCGAAGGTAGGCGACTTGGGGTCGTCGGGATTGGATTTCATCGCCGCGACTTTCTTCAGCGCCGCTTGGATTTCCGCTTTGACTTTGTCGGGCTCGGCCTTACGGCGTTCGCTGCTGAAATCGTCCTTTTTCAGGAGCCCGGAAATAGCCTTACCATAATTGTTGCGAACTTTTTTCCCCAATCCGGTTTCCGGTGGGTTGTATTTGGACATGTTCACGTGACACACCCAGCACTTGCCAGTTTTGGCATTAGCCGCTTCGGCGAAAGTCTTTTCCACCGCCGTGGATGGGTTTTCTTTGACATAGGTCTCAAAAAACTCGCTCTTAAACGCTGTGACGGCCAATGCTTGGTTTGCGAATCCGGCGACGACAAGCCAGCCTGCGAGCGTGCCGCACAAACAACTCATTTCGACTTTTTTCATGCCGATCCTCTCCTTGTGAATGTGCCTGGTGTACGTGGTGGGAACGTCGTTTGGTGGGATCGCGGCGCCGACGGCGGGCGGGCGTCCAGGCTGTCAGCAAGACCCCGGACGCTACAGCTATCTATTAAAACCTCGCGACCCGTGATGTCAACTGCCAAGCGGATTTTCTACCAGTATTCCGAGTCTCCCATTGGCTGCGGAATAGCTGAGAATATTTGCATAAAGTAAAGGCAGGCCAGTGGTAGATGAAAAGTTGTGGATGGCGGCACGTGTCGCAAGGCGTTGTGAATTGACTATATCTGAGATAGATTCACGAACTTCGATTCAGTGAATTCTTCTCAAGAGATAAAACGGCGTTGATTGAAGTTTGATCGGGCAGCAGTTGGATAAAAATGAGTAGCGCGATTTACCAGCGGCCGGAACGATTTGGCGACTACCTGCCGGCAGTCGGAGTGGTGGAGCTGCCGTGGTTCCGCAAGTTTACCGCCGGTCGGCGCAGGTTGACCACTAACGTACCACTCGCGACGACGGTGATCGACGAACTGGTCGATGCGTGGACTCTTCGGATCAAGAACGTCAGTGTGAATCCCCGTTGAGATAGATACCATGGCCAGACAAAGTTTCCTGACTGCCCCGGTTGCCTCCCTGGAGATGCCCAAGGGAATTCCCTACATCGTTACCAACGAGGCGGCGGAAAGATTCAGCTTCTACGGCATGAAGAGCATCTTGATCGTCTTCATGACAAAATACCTGATGGACTCCGGCGGCCAGCTGGATCTCATGGGCGCCGAAGAGGCCAAAGGCTACTATCACCTGTTCACGTCGGCGGTCTACTTTACGCCCCTTCTCGGCGCGATCATCGCGGATGCCTTTTTGGGAAAATATCGGACGATACTCTCACTCTCTATTGTCTACTGCGCGGGCCACCTCTGCTTGGCGTTGGACGATACACGGATGGGCCTGGTCTTGGGGCTCGGTCTGATCGCACTCGGGTCCGGAGGTATTAAGCCCTGTGTGTCGGCTCACGTGGGAGACCAGTTTGGGAAGACAAACCAGCATTTGTTGGAAAAAGTTTTTGGCTGGTTTTATTTCGCGATCAATCTGGGCGCGTTTGCTTCGACCCTGCTCACGCCGTGGTTGCTGTCCGAGTATGGCCCTCACGTAGCCTTCGGCGTACCCGGCATTTTGATGGGACTGGCAACCCTCTTCTTCTGGATGGGCCGCAACGTCTTTATCCACATTCCGCGAGGTGGAATCGAGTTCCTCAAAGAGACCTTTTCCCTGGCGGGGCTAAAGTCGGTCGCTCGACTGTTCATCCTCTACGCTTTTGTCGCCATGTTCTGGGCACTCTTCGACCAGACCGGATCAGCCTGGGTGCTTCAGGCCGATCGGATGGATCTCAACTTCCTGGGTTTTGAATGGTTCCCGAGCCAGATTCAAGCCGTCAATCCGATCATGATTATGGTCTTAATTCCGGTGTTCAATGGAATCAAGGCCATCGGTTGGCCCGGTCTTTACCGTCTCATCGACCACGTCTACCCCCTGACGAATCTCCGCAAGATCGGCATAGGATTTTTCTTGACTGTTCCCGCCTTCCTCTTACCCGCCTGGATCGAAGCACAACTAGACGCCGGTATGTTCGTTAACATCTCCTGGCAACTGTTGGCGTATGTAATCATGACGACTGCCGAGGTCTTCGTTTCGATCACCTGTCTGGAGTTCTCTTACACACAAGCTCCCCCGAAAATGAAATCGCTGATCATGGCCTGTTTTCTGGTAAGCGTGAGCCTGGGAAACATCTTTGTCGCCGGCGTCAACTTTTTCATTCACGAACCAGGTCCCACCTTTTATCCCGACGTCGAAGGCCGATACCACTTCCAAATGTCGGTCTCGGATGGTGAGCAAACAGCGACGCAATCATTTACGGTAACCGCGTTATCCGCCAATCCAGCACGCGTGCAACAGCCCAAACAAAGCACTGAGAAAGCAACGGCACCGAGCGCCAAAGCAGGGCGTCTCGTGGCAGTCGAACCGGGAGAAGAAGTCCGCATGTACGGAAGCGTCGATCCTGGGGACGCCAAGGGGAAATGGCAATACGCTTGGTCTTTCATTTCGGTACCGGAGGGAAGTCACGTCGATTCGACTTCTCTCAAGAATGCCACAACCCGTAACCCGACATTCGTTCCAGACGTCGCTGGCCATTATGAGTTGAAATTTCATTTCCAGGTCGGAAACAAGGAAGCCAGACAGGAAGCTCAGGACCGGGTGGTGGTACATGCAACCACCGTCAACACTCCACCCATCCCGGTAATCTCTGACATCACTTGGTCGTTGGACGAGGGTGTGCCGGTCAGCCTGGACGGTTCCGCGAGCTACGACCCCGATGGGGACGAATTGACCGTGGAATGGCAACTGTTGGAAAAACCTGACCTCAGTAAACGTCGCGTCAACGATATCAAAAATGCTGATCGGATTGGTTCCAGCAGCAAGCTCTCTGGAGCGAACTACTACTACTTCTTCGCGGTCTGCATGCTGGTTACCGCGATTCTGTTCATTCCGGTCGCCATGATGTACAAGGAACAGACCTACATCCAGGACGAGGGATCCGGCGGCGGGGAATGAAGGGCCCCAAGCGGACACAACCGGCCCGTCTATCGCTGCCGGGGAGTTCACTTCTTTCCACTCCGCGGCCGGACGGCCCGATTGCCGCACAGGCTCTTTCCGCCCGTTACCCGCCTTCGAGTCTGGGACCGCCGTTTTCGGCGCAATTTTCTATCTGAAGTCACGGCGAAGCCAGAAAAACTGGGGTCCAGAAAACCAAGCATGGGGGCGTGGCCGGACGCTAATTGTTATCGTCCGTCCGCGGCGGTTGATCTGTAGAGTTAGAGCCGCTGGGCCTAGAAACCGGTGCCAAGAAGTCGGGAATATCCTTGATCTGAAATCCAGCATCCGAGGTATCCGAGGCCGCACCGAGCGCCGGATTGGACTTATCCTCCATCAATTCATAATCATCGAGGGTGTGATCCGCCACCGAGACGCCGCCCGGCGGGCCGGTTGTCCATTGCACCGGAGCGGGACGGTCGACGCGCTCGCTGTTGCCCCAATGCTGTTGCCATTCGGGCCATGCCAATTCGGTGGGCCCGTCTTCCGCGAAACTATCGATCTTCCAAAACACCTTACAGCGCTCGTAGAAATTTTGGTTCGCGGTCCAACGAATATAGTCTTTGAACTTTTCGGTGGAATCGGGGCCCCGTTGTTCTACGAGCGGCGCGTCCGCCGTAATAAAAATGCATGCGCGACAGTTTGTTCGTATGGTTGGCATAAACGGTTGATCCTGCAGCCGGTCCATATAACAAAAACCTTTTGATACACCGGCCGTCACGTGTTCGAGCCGCACGTCCAACTCGTTGCTGGATGAGATGGCAGAGTTTCTACTGAGCAACTCGACGAAATGTTCGCTGGAAGCCAGCAGGCCGTTCGACCAATACAGGTCGACTGTGTCGAGCGCCGTGCCGCGCAGAAAGGTCGCTTCGCCCCGCGCAACACAATTGCGCAAGTCGATTAATGTGCGCACCGGAGATCCGCTCTCATCGAGCACAGCATCGCTGCCGCCGAGAGGCAGGTCGACTTTGAAAAAACTAACGTGGTTGTAAAGTGCTGATAAGTCCGCCGCCGTGTTTCGGATGGTAAGCCAGCAACGGATCAAGCGAATCTCTTTCGTTAACGTTGATTCGATTAAGCACCAGTCATCTGAATTGGGTTTGCCGGATAAGTCCAATTCAAATTGCACGTTGGACAGTGCGAGGCTGCCCCCGGCTGAAACTATAATCATGCTGTGCTCGATGAGAGCGGGATCTTCCGTTTCCGGTCGAAAATAAATGACCGGACGAAATTCAGGTGCCGCTCGAATCGTGTATTTGCCTTTTAGGACGATCGAGTGTTCCGGGCGTTTCAGCCGTCCGTTGTAGCGCAGTACAACCGTGACGACGCCCGTGTTTGTGTCGCGAGGAATGGAACGTACTGCATCGCTGACACTTTCGAAAACATTTTCTCCTTGGCCGAGACCATCGACGACCAACGTGGGGTTGATCGGCACGGTGGCGGCCTCCGGCGAGGTTGACATCGGCGCGTCGTCGCCGGCGGGCGAACCAGAGGTTTTGTCCGTGCGGTTACTAGAATTACCCGGGTCGTCGGTTCTGCCTTCTGTGGCCTGGCCGGGACCGATCGTTGGCGGGGGCGTCGACCGCACCGCGGTTTGCGAATTGCCAGCTTGGTTGCGGACGCCATTTTTTGAGGGAGGTGCGTCGATCCTCGTGGCCTCGGCGGGGGGCACGACTCTTTCCCCCGCGAACGGTTCTGGACGCCGTGGAATATTCGCGGTTTGTCCAACACTGGAAAAATGAACGACGAGCGTGACCAACAGTAGAATCGCGATTGGCACCATCCAGGAGAGATGCCGCCCATACCAGGGATCTTTCGAAAACGTCGCGAGTAGCTCACCGCGTCCGCCGGGCCAATGAATATTCAATTGCTGTGAAACTGAGATCAAATCGCCAACCAATTCAAGCGGCGTTTGATATCGGTCGTCCGGGTTTTTCGCGAGCAGCTTCTTGATGATTTGGTAAACCGGATCGGGCAAATTCGTGCGAAACTTCCGCACGTCCGGAGGCTCGTCACCTTGATGTTGAAGCAGCTTCTGTAGGACCGTACCTTCGGGGAACGGCGGCCTGCCGGCGAGCATGTAATAGAGGGTGCACCCCAGGGAGTAGAGATCGCTGCGAACATCGGCACTGCGCGGGTCGCGTGCCTGTTCGGGGGAAATATAATCAAATGTTCCCAAAGTCACTCCGCTCGCCGTCAGGTCATTTTGAGAGTTTTCAACTTGATGCAGCCGCGCCAAGCCCATGTCAACCAACTTTGCGCGGCCGTCATTAGTGATCAGCACGTTTGACGGCTTGATATCGCGATGCACAACGTCACGCTGACTTGCGTGGTCCAGGGCTTCGGCAATTTGCAGCGCATAGAGAATAAAGTCCGTCAGCGGCAGCGTCCCTGTTTGGATGACCAGGTCACGCAGATTTTCGCCCTCGATGAACTCGAGCACGATGTAGTGCCAGCCTCGGTCCTCTCCAACATAGTAGACCCGCGCGATGTTCTCATGATCCAATCGCGCGGCGGACTGCGCCTCGTTTTGAAACCGCCGCGTCGTTTCTTCGTCGGATCCGTACTGCCTGAGCAGTACTTTGATGGCGACCGTGCGTCCTAATGCCGTATCGGTTCCGCGAAATACGGCACCCATTCCGCCTCCACCGATGAACTGCTCGAGTTCAAAGTGGTCAAGGTGCTCGCCCTCCAGCAACTCGCCGATTTCGCCGGGAGTTGCGCCGCCAAGTGACGGTTGGGGCCTAACCGGCGGGCGGGCGGAAACCACGGTTGGATCGTCGGGCCGCACGTCGGCTCCGTCGATGATTATCTCGCGATGCAGAATGCTCGATTCGTCCGGGTCGTGCGCGGCCGATGACGCCGAAGATATTTGTGGTTCTTCCGTCGTATTTTCTTCGGCATTCGACGCTTCGGTTCGCCGGACTTCCGGCGAGACGCGATCGTTCGATTCCGCGTGATCGTCGCCTAAGCCGCTCATGGTGTGGCTCCGAACCAACCGCAAAACAAGCGGTGGGTGATCGACTGAAAGAAAAAGAAAAGGGGACGGCATTAGTCATCCCCTGCGGCTAACGCCTAACTCTAGCCATTGTAACGATTAACAAGTTTATCGTCAACGATTTGGCTGCCTTCGTCCTGCCTTCTGGTTGCGGTCCCCGACGATGTTTTCACGAGTCAAGGGTCTGTAAATCCAACCCTTTGCCGCCAATCGGCCAACATGGGCTTTTGGATACGGATGTCGTGCTGCATGTTCTGACGAAGCTGCGCGAGTTGCTGCGGCGAGCCCATGGTCAATAGTTCCTGTTCACGCAACGGCTGGCCCTCGCTTCGTCGGCCACCGTCGACCACATCCGCCCAATAGAAAATACGATCACCAGAATCGTAGGTGGTGATGATCCGGCAATCCAACCAGGCAAGACAGTGCGCCAAAATCGGTGTTCCGGTGGTCGCTTCGAAGGTCGCTAGGTCTTCCAGCTTGTCGTGACTGTGACCGGAAGTTAGGCCAAATCTCCAGGCCAGATCGATCTGATCACGGTGAATCAAATGTGCGGCAAATTGTCCGCTTGCATTGATCAGTTCGGCTGTGAAGTGATTTGTCGCCAGGGCGATCAGCAACACGGGCGATTCTGGATCGAGAGAGGCCTGGGCGACCCAAGTCGCCACCAGACCGCCACGCCGCGACTTGTCGGCAGCCGTGACGATCCATAATTCACGATCCACCAGTCGAAAAACTTCCTGAACTTTCGCTTGCGTTGACTGTTGATCGGACTTCATCGCTTCAGATACAAGATTTCAAGTCACCCGCCTGCTGCGATGATAGATGACCGCTGAATTTGCGACAAGCCGGTCGCGGCTATCGTTGCCGCTGAAACTGGCATTTGTACTGCTGTCCAGCCGAAATGATGCGAGGTATTTGGCGGCATGCACCGGGGCGCGAAACAATCAACCAATTTACGAAGAACAAGAACATGAAGAGATCGCTGAGAGCTGTGCGATGCCTCGTGGCGGCGCTGGCATTCGTCGTTTTGTCAACCTCGGCAGGCAGCGAAGAACTGTACGTTATCCGTGATGTCCGATCGTGCCGATGAACCAGACCACGCGCGGTGCCGGCTGGGTGGCGGGCGAACCGCTGGGCGAGGCCAAAGGGGTAGAACTGAGCGACGGCTCCGTCCTCTCCAATGGCCGAACGGCGAAGAAGATCCGCGCGTTGACCATCATCGGCGAGGGCGGCCCGAAATCCATCTCGTGGTTCCCGGGTCGTTTGGCCGCATCGGAAAGCCGGAAAGGTGATGAAAAGACGGCCGGAAATGGTCTCACAGCAACGTGGCTGGAGCCGGATGGCGGACCGTTTTCTGAGAGTCGCAATGTGGGACAGCCCAAAAACGCCACTCTGTGAGTCGCCTATTATTTAGGCAGCCAACGTTATGCCAGTTAATTTTGCAGCCCTGCTGAAAAAGCTGGCAGCAGTGCTATCGTTGCTGTAAGTGCAGTCAAAGTAATGACATCCGTGCTGGACTTGACTTCACTCCGAGTATTTCAGAAAGTACTTGGCCAACTGAGGCCGTAAAGAAGGAATTTTTCGGTCCGCGAAATCCACTCAAGGAATTGGAGAGTTTAATCATGCTCGAGACCCAACAATCCCCCGCTGCTTCCCCGTTCACAACCCAGCCGCTCACGAACGATTTAGAGAAGCGGCAGGAAGTGCTTCGTCAGGTAAGGAGGCTGTACGACCAGGAATCGGACTGGGTCAGCTTCTTCCGTGAAGTACTTGGCATCAGTGGCGTTATCCGCCGGTATTACCCCGACGCGCAAGCACTGGCAGAATTTGAAAAGACCGAGGAGTACCTGGACATACAAGTTCTGCTGGCAAAGCTTCGGGAAAACGGCCGGACGCAAGTCACCGATCAGGAACCGACGCGGGTCATTACGGTCCGTATGCCGAAAAGCTTGCACGAGTCACTTCGCGTTGAAGCTCACGAGCGGCACACCAGCATGAACAAGCTGTGCATCTCAAAACTTTTGCAGATGATCGACGAAGGACTCGTGCCGAACGAAGTTTAATCATTGCCGTCCGTCTCGCCTTCTGGAACACGGTAAAGCTACTGTGAAGCAGGCCGGCCCACCAAGTGGGCCGGCCTGCTCGTTTGCGCCAGGAAGGGTAAATCGAGTTGTGGCGGGCGATTGCGAAGTGCGCGAAACTTTTTCGGGTGCGCGATCTTCCGCCGGCATGAGCTCAAATGCGAGCGAAAACGACCGTCGTTGGAGTCCGAACAAACCAATTAGGGTCGGGCTTTTCGTCGTCGGTCCGTTTTCGTGTTTGCGGGCGAGGTTTTTCCCCGCTTCCGGTAGTACTTCTCAATCACCTTTTGCTGGTCAGCCTCGACCGACTTGGCCCAAGTTGTAAACCCGTTTGCCATACGCATGACAATTTCAGGATGCTTATTCGCAAGATTATTTTCCTCGTAGGGATCGACCAAGAGATCATAAAGCTCCCATTGCTGGGAAGGTTTTTTCTTGGCCAGGGTGCGAACGATCTTGTAGCGCGTCTCCGTCCAGGCCTGCATGCCGCGGCAGTGAAAACCGATGGCACCGTTGCGTGCATCCATCCGGCCTTCAATCAAGGGTATTAAACTGATGCCGTCATAGGCGCGGTCCGTTGGCAACCGGATACCCGCTGCTTCGAGTGCGGTGGGAAAGTAATCACTCGTTACCACAGGAATATCGGTGGCAAAAGGTTTCTTAACCTTCACGGGCCACTCGAGGATGCCCGGCATCCGCAGGCCACCCTCGTAGCAGTCGCGCTTCCAGCCACGGTAAGCGCCGCTGGAGCCAATGGGCGTATAGTTAAATTTCCCGTTCTGCGCCTCGCCGTACATGACATTATTTTTGCCTTTCAGATTCGGGCCGTTGTCACTGGTGAACCACACCATTGTGTTTTCCGCTAAGCCGAGTTTCCGCAATTCCTTCCGCAGTACTCCCACCTGCGTGTCCACGGCAGTGATGTTGCTGTAGTAAATCTGTTCCTGCGGTTTGCAATCGGCATATTGCTTCATCAGTTCGGGACTTTTGCCGAGCGGCGTGTGCACGTTGTGAAACCAGACCACCGCCAAAAAAGGTATCTCAGCGGCGGCCTGTTTTCTGATGAAATCGATCGATTTATTCATCACGATGGCAGCATCGTCTCCGCGGAGCGTCGGATCTTTTCGACCCTCCTCAAGCGGAATATTGCGGCCGTTATGCCAGTACGAGCCCTTGATTCCGTGCTTGCCCAGCCTGGCGTAGGGATCGTGGGTGAGAAGGACATTGAACGTGGAAAAGCATTCGTCAAAACCGGCCTTCCACGGCGGCATGACTTGGGCATATGGCCCAGACATCTCGCGATCAAACCCACCCAGGTGCCACTTGCCAAAATGACCGGTCGCATAACCCTTTCCCTTCAAGGCCTCGGGCAACGTGATTTCCTCCTGCGGCAAATGCCCTTCATCGGCCCGCATGGGGGTGTTAATGTTCACCCGCCAATTACAGCGTCCGGTTAGGCAGGAGGCGCGTGTCGGGCTACAGACGGAAGCCCCGGCATAGAAGCGATCGAAGCGGATGCCCGCCTTTGCCATGGCATCGAGATTGGGCGTCTTGATCTTGGGATGCCCGTTGTAGGCGACGTCGCCCCAGCCTTGATCGTCCGTCATCAGGAAGACCATGTTCGGCAGAGAACCGCCGGCAGCCGCCTTGAGCCCCAATACAGCACAGGCGATTGAAATAACTCTTGTAATCAGCAGCGGTTTCATTGGGATCGCTCAATCCGTTTCGTCGTAGAACGAATACTGCGGGTGGTTATATAACTGCTTTCTTGCCAGCACGCTCTTGTCGGGGTTATTTGCCAGCCATCGCCTGCCCAGTTTTGACTTCCAGAAAGGATGTCCCTCCTCGAGGTGTGTGGGCAGGCTTTGGATGATCTTCTCGAATTTCGCCCGTTGGGCTGCGTGTTGGGGAGATTTATCAACCCGCTGATAACCGCGGCCGAAGCGGTTGTCACCGGTGAAATAAAAACGACCTTTGGGCTTGCCATAGAGGGGTGAGCGAGCCTCAAGCAGGTAATCCTTGGTTCGCAGCACTTGTACCGGGCCCGTGTAAGCATAAATCCACCGGCGGTGAGCATTCGTCTTGCCGGCCAGGAACTCGAACTGACTTTTGCCGTCAAACAAAATGTCCGTGGGATGTTTAACATCTGCAATGTCCAGCAGCGTGGGAGCGATGTCGGAAAAATCAGTCAACTCTTCGGTCATTCCACGCCGTTTAACGCCGGGCCCTTTCACGACGTAAGGCACATGCACTCCGCGCTCGACCCCGCGATCCTTGGCCGTCACTGCCGTGCCGTTATCGGCACAGAAGATGAAGTAGGTGTTCTCATAAATCCCCAACTCCTCTGCCTTCGCGATTAGTTTGCCAATCAGCTTGTCCATGTACTGAATCAAATTCACAAAACGTTGCTGTTGCCGGCGATGGTATTTGGCGAGCGCCTGGGTCTTTTGTACTCTGTTCATGCCGCTCGTATCGGGCTTCTTTAATTCGATGTCCATCACTGCGCCGGCATCCGGCGTGGTGGAATAGGGCCCGTGCGGAATCACGGTCGGCCAGTAGGCCACAAACGGCTGTTTGGCCTCGGCCTTTCGCTGCATAAAATCCATCAGGAACTCACAACGAATATCCGGCCCGAAACTTTTTTCGGTAACTTCGACATACTTGCCGTTTTGAAGCGTGGAAGGATACCAGTAGCGGGTATCGGGCAGCTTGATGTCCTTACGCTGACCATTGGCAATCACGTCGATGCCGAAGTAGCTCTTCATCTTGTCCGCACCTTCCCAAAGGCAAAATTCATCGAAGCCGATGTGCTTTTCCCAGGGCTCCTTGGCACCACAATGCCATTTACCCGCGACGGCCGTCTGGTAACCGCCTTGCTGCATGAGCTTCGCCCAACTGTGCTGGGCGGTGAACAGCTTGCCGCGGGAGTCAAAGGCCCACATGTCGTTGCGGAACACCCCGCTGCGATTCGCGTACACACCCGTCATGAAGACCGCCCGCGAAGGCGCGCAGATGGCCGGAGCAAAACAGGTGTGAAACTGAACACCCTCCTTGGCGATCCGGTCGATGTTAGGGGTCTTGGCGGTGCCTCTTTGCCCGTAGCAGGAGAACATATCCGCACTGACGTCATCGGCCAGGATCAGGACGATATTCGGTTTCTTAGTCGGGGCAGCACTTGCAGGCAGACCAGCCACTAAAAAAGCCAGAAGTAGCGGAATCTTTTTCCCGAAAAATATCATTGGTTTACTTCCTGCTTTGCTGAAGAGTCTTTGCCCTTTTTGTTCCTCTTGTTTCGTTTCTTTGTTTCAGATTTTCCGAAGGGAAGTTCAAATTCATTTTTCTGCGCCGGGCCGGGCGTGCTGCGACCCCGATTAAAATAACTTTGCATCAACTTCTCCAATCGACCCGCCACCTCCTTATTCACTGAGGCGACATCCTTAGTTTCACGAATGTCATCCTTCAGGTTATAGAGTTCGCGCGTTCCATTGCGAAAGGCGATGTATTTCCAGGGCCCCTGACGAATCGCCAAGCCCGCCGGCGCCTGATTGATGGTTGCCTCGCGGAGGGGGCCGGCCGCTTTGCCCAGCAAGGCGGGTAGAATACTGACGCTGTCCTCAGCCGCGTTGCCCGGCAAATCCGCCCCGAGGATATCGGCGCAGGTGGCGAAAAGGTCGTTGAGGCAAATGACCTCGTGGTTTAGGGAGCCGGCTTTAATATTACCGAGCCACCGGGCCACAAAAGGCTCGCGGTGGCCGCCTTCGTAAATACTGCTTTTGGCCTCCCTCAAGGGAGGATAAGGCCGCTTGGCCGCCCCGTTGTCACCGGTGGCAATGAGTAACGTATTCTTTTCCTGCCCGGTCCTTTCCAGCGCATCCATGATCTGGCCCAGCATATGATCTCCCTGATAGACCCAGTCGCCATACTTCCCTTCCTTGCCGTCGATCCCGCTTTTACCTTCAAACTCCTCGGCTGGAACAATCGGGCTATGAGGCGGGCACATCGGGAAATAGAGAAATAACGGCTTCTTTTCGGTGGACCGCTGTTCAATATAAGTAACAGCCTTCCGGATCATGAGTGGCTGGTTCTCGATGCCCTTCACGTTAGCCACCACCCTGTCCTGCTCAATGACTGAGCCAATGTTGCGGGCGTGGGTAAAGCCGTAGAAATAATCAAAGCCAAGTGCATTCGGCCCATCCGTGAGCCGAGCTCCAATGGGTAGCTGGTTTTCGGCACCCGGTTTTCCATCCACCCAATTCATGCCCAGATGCCACTTACCGATGCAGGCGGTGTGGTAGCCTTTGCCCTTGAGGAAGGAGGCCACCGTGAGACGGGTCTTGGGAATAATGGGAGCAGAGTAGGTTTTTAAAACGCCATACTGGCCGATTCGGCAGGGATAACGGCCGGTCAATACCCCGTAGCGGGTGGGCGTGCAGTTGGCGGCCGCCGAGTGCGCATCGGTAAAACGCATCCCTTGCCGGGCCAAACGGTCTATATTAGGGGTCTTAAAGGGAGAATCAGCGCGGTAAGACGGCGACTGCCCATAGCCCATGTCATCAAAGAGCACGAAGACGACGTTGGGCGGCTGCTGTGCCTCGGCATAAACTGCAAGAGGAAGCAGTAAAGCAAATAGGGTCAGAGGAGATTTATTCATCGGGAAGAGGAAGTATAACCATCTCCTCAGACTTCCACCAGAAATTCAATAACACAATTCAGGGAAGTTCAGAGAATTAATCATGGATACAACTGTGTAACCTGTGTCGAGATATGTGAGATCTCCCGGGAGACTTGGGTCTCACCATGATTGATGAATTATCTGAGATGATCGGGTGGGTGTGACTACCCCCCAGCTTTTGTACCAGGTTGGGTTTTAGATCAGCTTTGGCTGGGGTCTTATTTGCTTCTTGAGCAGCAGGAGTTGAAGGTACCGCCACAATTAACGCTTGCAAAAACTTTGGAGTGGAAATAAAAGATATTGGAGATGATATAACAGTAACCAGTGCAAGTGTATTAAAACTACATAGCAATACTATAGACGCTGCTAATTCTGGAACAACCATTAGGATTGCAACTGCCATTTCAGCCTTGGCAAATGACAAAATAGTTTTAACAGGAGATTCAAGCCTCAAAAAACGACCCATGCAGCCATTACTTGATGCTCTAGAATCACTAGGGGCTAAATGTAGTTCTTCCAATGG
>JAYGDO010000015.1:0-1762 GCA_046582885.1 Pirellulales bacterium
GTTGTGAAACCGCTCGACGTCGTCCCGCTCGGCCAGTTCTCGGGAGAGGATCATCTTCAGAGCGACAATTCGGTTAAGGCTTGCCTGCCGGGCCTTATAAACGACGCCCATGCCGCCGCGGGCGATTTCTTCGAGAAGTTCGTAGTCGCCGAAATATCGCACCGTCTCGATCGTCTCGACCGGCGCGTTTTGGCCGGATGCAGACATTCCCCCCGTCGGTTCAGTCCCTTCGCCGTCGACACTGCCGAGTCCGGCGGCCAGCAGGCACTTGGGGCAAACGTCCACGGGAGCGTCGGCGGGAAGCACCTTCCCACATTTTGGGCAACTCGTCGATTCGGTCATGGTAAAGGTCCTTGCTCGGATTGGTTGTTGCGATCGGGCCGACCGACCGCTCTACCCTTCTACTGACGGAAAGGAATCCGAGCGTAACGGACTATTTTTGAGATTTTTCGTATTACCGCCGTGCTCATCGTGCCGCTGAGGACGGCGACGATCGTCGCGGCCTGTGGGGAAAGGTAGTTATACGATTATTTACCCGGAAAACGTGGCGAATAGGGCACGAATCTCGTCCTCAACGTCGGCGATGTGCTCGACCGTCTCGGCGATCTCCCCTCGGAGCAGTTCGCGATATCGTTTCCTCATGCGGTGCGTGGCCATTTTAGCGGCGGCTGCGGTGCTGCCAAGCGATGCGGCGGCTTCCGCGTACGTGGCCCCTTTCGTGCCACCGGCGATGCAGCCTTTGAGCTTGTCGAACCAGTCGGCCTTGCCGGACTCCCGCATCTCGGCTTGCAGCCGCCGCATGACACGGTCGAGCAGGGCCACGGTCCACTGCCGGTCGTAAAGTTGTTCGGGGGTCAGCTTGTCCGTCGGCTCGACCGTGTAGCGGGACTCGCCCGAGGCGAAGTCCCAGGAAAGCGGAGCCCGCCCGCCCCCCCGTTTTTGCGCCCTGGCCTTGTCGCGTTCTTTGGAAAGGAAGTGTTTAAATGCGGTCAACAGAAACGCGCGAAACCGGCCCCGCTCCGGATCGGCCGCGGCAACATAATCTTTCTCGAGCAGGCGGGCGAAGAACTCCTGCGTCAGATCCTGGGCCTGGCTGACATCGTGGCCGCGGCGGCGGACGTAGGCGTAAAGCGGAAACCAATAGGTCTCACACAGCGTCGCCAAGGCCGCTTCGGCATCCGGCGACGACGTCTGACCCGCCACGAGCACCACGCTCCAGCGTGTGGTGGCGAAATTCCGGGGCGAGCCTCTTCGATCGATGTCGGACATGTTCGCGTTGTATTATAGTGGTCGGGGGAATTTTCTGCCGCCGCACCGAGGATCGGCCGGCGCCGCTGCGGGCAAGATTTCGCCGCAACCGCCGGCAGGCCAGTTGTTGCCGCCCTGCCCTTCACGACGGCCCCTGACGAGATTTGCATTCCCTAATAAGTTTCTGTAATCTGCGGTGGCGCTCCCTCCTCCCGTCCCAGAAACAGTAACCTATTCATTCCGGTGGAACGCGAAACATGAAACGCCCTGTACTTTGCGTCCTGACATTCTTACTGGTTCTCCCGTCGCCTTCCGCCCGCGGGGCCGACTGGCCACAGTTTCGCGGACCCGACGGCCAAGGTCACTCGGACGCCGAGGGAATTCCGCTTCGCTGGAGCGAATCGAAATCGATTGCCTGGAAGACGGCGGTTCCCGGCGGGGGCTGGTCGTCGCCCGTTATTTCAGGCAACCAAATTTGGCTGACAAGTTCCCGGGATGGCGGCACATCGCTTCA
>JAYGDO010000018.1:0-9327 GCA_046582885.1 Pirellulales bacterium
TGCTGGGGATGCTCGGCATTTCATCGCTGGGGTTTTGGATTATCGAGTCGCGTGCCCGCGATAAATACGACGAAATGTTGCTATTTGTGCTCATGGGTGCGGCGCTGGTGCTGGTCGTCGATTTAGCGTCGGCACTGACGCGATTTTACCTGCGGCGCGCGTAGGGTGCGCGTAGGGTCCGCGTAGGGTGCACGTAGGGTGCACGTAGGGCGCGGGCGGTGCTGGCCCTAAAGTTGGCCGCCGCAGAACTTACAATGCGCCGCGTCGGTGTCGTGCCCTTCGGCCATGCATTCGGGGCAAACTTGCGTCGAGGGCGCCCGGCGTCCGGCCTGGGTGATTTCGGTGGTCACGATACCGGTCGGGATGATGATCAGACTGTAGCCCAACACCATCATCAGACCGGCCATCGTTTTACCGAGCGGTGTCTGCGGCGCAACGTCGCCATAGCCGACCGTGGTCATCGTGACGATCGCCCAGTACATGCTTTCGGGAATCGACGTGAAGCCGCTCGCTTCACCTTCGATCAAGTGCATTGCCGCACCCACGATGACGACGATGATCAGCACGAAGGTCAGAAATACCAAAATCTTTGCGCGGCTGGCCCAGACCGCGCTGCGCAGCGCGCTGGCCTCCGACAGCATGTGCGCCAATTTGAATACGCGAAACGCCCGTAACAACCGCAGCGCTCGAATGACCGCAAAGCTCTGTGCCCCGGGCAGCAAGACCATCAGGTAGGTGGGCAAGATTGCCAGTAAATCAACGATACCGTAGAAGCTGAGGATGTATCGTCGCGGTCGTCGCGCGCATGCGATCCGAGCGGCGTATTCCAGGGTAAACAGCACGGTAAAGAGCCATTCGGCGGCAAAGATCGGCGAGCGATAGTTCTGATAAATATCGTCGACACTTTCCAGCACGACGATCAGCACGCTCATTAGTATCGCCGCCAACAGCAACACGTCGAACAACTTGCCGCTGGGCGTATCCGCTTCGAAGATGATCTCATACCAGTGGTCGCGCCAAGGTTCTCGCTGCGCACTCGGTTGGGAATCGTTAGACATGCTTTCAATTTCGGGCTGAATGACGGGCCAAGTCTAGCCTCCGCCGCGCGGGCGTTGGAATGCCAATTGGCGCATTCTGCCGCCCCCGCCATTACTCCCAGAGCGTTGCCCGGGTCGGTGCTGCTCCTGCGTACGTCAAAGATGGGCGCTGTGGACAACTTGCGGACGGTTAAGTGCCCACGGGGGCATGTTGGCGGAGGATACCAGCGTTTCCCGGCATCTCGTGGGGTGATTTGACGAGGGCTCGGTTCGCGGCGGCAACGTCACTTCTTTCCGCTCGCCGCGGAGTGGTGGCCGCGGGCGGTGAGTCCGATTCGGTAGAGTCCGCGGCCGGCGGTGACGTAGAGCGTTTTTGACTGTTCACCGATCCCAAAGCAGCAGTTGGTGGGCAGCGTCGGCGTTTTGATATAGCCGAGTTCTCGGCCGGCGGGCGAATAGATGACGATCCCGAAACGATCCGCCGAACGGACGGCGGCATAAATGTTACCCCAGCGGTCGACAGTCATGCCGTCAATGCCGGTCTTGTCGCCGAAATTGACCAGTATTTTTTTTGTTCCCAATGAGCCGTCGTCGTCCACCGCAAATGCGTTCAACGTCATGCGTCCGGGTTTGGCGTCATTTTCAACTTCTGCCTGTGCGGTTCCGTTATCGGTTTCCGCGACGTACAGCGTTTTGCCGTCCGGCGAAAGCATGACCCCGTTTGGTTTGGTGACGTCGGTCGTCACGCGATGCGGCAAGCCGCCCGGATCCAGTCGATAAACGTCCATCGACGGCAATTCCATCTTTTCGGGGCCGACGTATTTCGGGTCGCTGAAATAGATCCGGCCTTTCGCGTCGATCACCAGATCGTTGGGCGAATTAAAGCGTTTGCCTTGGTAGCGATCGACGATTGTTTTGGTCTGGCCGTCGGCCAGGATTTCGACCAGCCCGCGGCGGCCGCCGAGCGGCGATGCGCAGCAGGCGATCAGTCGCCCCTTGGCGTCAAACATCAGCCCATTCGCCATTTTGCTGTCGGCTGAGTGGACGGACGTTCGGCCGCCTGCTGGGTCGAAGCGCATGACCCGTGCGGGCCTCGAATCAAAGGGTTGCGCAAAATCACTGAAGTAGATTTTTCCGTCCGGACCGGCGGCCGCGCCTTCGGTAAAGCCGCCTTGCTCCCAGAGTGTTTCCAACTTTGCTTCCCGGGGAATGAGATTGAACGGCCCGCCGCCGTCGAGAAGCTTGTCGAACAAGAACTCGGTGGCATTGGCATATCGGTCCGAAGTCGACACTCCTCGGATCAATAAATGGCACTCGAGTCCCAGCGAGTCGGCCTTTTCTTTCATTTTCACGCCGTACACGGGGTGATGGATGCCATGACCGGCGTTCAGTGACGGCAACTTCATGTTGCCGCCGTAGATCATCAACAGTGGCGGGTCGCCTTTGCTGACGTGGTTATAAGGCGAGAATTCAACGAACAGCTCACGATGCTTTTCATAGTTTTTCAAGGCATCGGCAATCGTCTTTTCGCCGACGGCCATGTTGATCATGCGGTGTTCGAGTACCTTGGGGCCGAGCCAAGGTTCGATGACTTTGGGGTCGATCGAAGTCTGCCCACCGGAAACGGCCGCGGCCATGACGCGCGTCGATTCCCGGCTGACCGGATCCTCGGATGTCGGATCGGCTAGGTCATCGTGCAGCAGAATCCACATCGAAGTACACGCGCCGGCGCTGCCGCCGGTAAGCGCGATGTGAGTTTTGTCGATATTCCACTCATCCGCTTTGGAGCGAATGAATTGGATCGCCCGCGCCGCGTCGTGAACCGGCGCCGGCAAGGGCACTTCACCGGTCAAGCGATAATTGACGGCGGCATAGGAGATGCCCACGTTAAGAAGCGACCGTATTTCCGACACCCGTTGTTTTTTGTCGCCGCCGGTCCAGCCGCCGCCGTGAATGTAGACCAATAATGGCCGCGGGCTTTCGCCTTCGGCTTTCCAAAAATCCACCGCCTGCAATGGATGTTCGCCGTACTTTACATCGGCGTGCGTCGGTCCTGATTGTTTGCCGTCCTCGGCCAGTGTCGTTGTGGTGGCGAAAATGGCGACAAGCAGCGCTGAGGCAATACGCATGGTGTTCTTTCTCTAAAGGGTCCAGCCTTTGCGATATTCTTTGTGGATCAAGGTCTGTGCTTTTTTCGAGTTGGTAGCTTTCAGATTTTCGGCATCCCACTCAATCGTTTCGCCGCTGCGGTAACTTGCCACGCCCAGCAGTACTGCTTCCGTCAGCGCGCCGGAATAGTCAAAGTTGCACGTCGTGGTTCCGCCGCTTTTGATCGCGCGGATCCACTCGTTGTGATGGCCGATCGACCGCGGAATAAACGGTTCGGGCCGCTTGTAGTCGGCGAACTTTTCGGCCGGCAATAACAAGTGCTGACCGTAATTCGAGATAATCATGCCTCGGTCGCCGACGAACAACTGGCCGCTACCCCAGTCGAGCGGCTCGCCGTTTTGATTTTTTAGTGAGGCCAGGATCGGGGGCTTCAGTCCACCGTCGTACCAGGTCAGCGAAACCGGCGGCAGGTCGCCGCGGGCCGGGTATCGGTACTTCACGGTTAGGCCGGCGGTGGTCGATTCGGGGTGCGGCGGCGGCCCGGCTGCTGAAATTGTGCTGGGGCCACGCAGATCGAGCGCCCAATGCACGAGGTCCATGTAGTGGCAACCAAAGTCGCCCAGTCCGCCGGTTCCATAATTCCAAAACCAGCGCCAGTGGAAGGGATGAATCCGCTGCGGTTTGCCGCCGATGATACTTTCGCTGTACGGTCGAGCGGGCGATGGGCCAAGCCAAAGATCCCAATCAAGATGGCCGGGCGCGGGCTTATTTGGCCCGAATTGGCTGCCGGTGTAGTTGACGCCGACCCACACGTGCGCTTCGCGGACTTTGCCGATCGCGCCGGTCTGTACGAGCTCGACAACCTGCCGATAGTTTTCCCCGGCGTGGACCTGGGTTCCCATCTGTGTGACAAGTTTATTCTTCTTTGCCAGGTCACGCAGCACCCGCGCTTCGTAGACGGTGTGCGTGAGCGGCTTTTCGCAATAGACATGTTTCTTCAGCCGCAGCGCCATAGCGGCGGCCGGCGCGTGCGTGTGATCGGGTGTGCCAACGACCACCGCATCAATTTTGTCGGCCTCCTTTTCCAACATGACGCGAAAGTCGCGATAGCGCCGAGCGGCGGGGTACTTTGCGGAGCCGCTGTCAAGCAAGTTACGATCAACGTCAGCGATCGCCACGATATTCTGACTGGCGACGCCGCTGATATCCGCTCCCGCACGCCCCGTTGCCCCAATGGCCGCGATGTTTAGCCGCTCGTTGGGCGATTTTGCTTCGTCGGCGGATGAGGCATCCGGCGAAAGGCCGCCGGCCAGCGCGGTGGCGGCCGCCGATCGCGCCAAAAACTCACGACGATGGATGCTGGACATGATTCATTTTCCCCGCAGTGCAGAAAGGTCGGAGTTCGCCCCCGAACGGACAGCAGTATAAACACCAGCGACGTGGGTTGTGAATCGTCGGAAATGGGATCGACGATCGCCAAATTGGCCATCTTGTGCCCGGCTTCGGAGGCCTTGCCATGATATGTGTACTTATGTACACTATCACGCTCTTTGAGAATCCCTTTTTCCGACGAATGCGCGAATGATGCCTTCCGATCCGAAATATTTTCCGGCCGGTAACCGGATCGGCGAATTGAGCCGGCGTTTGCGGCAGTTGGAACGATCCCATCGACCGTTAAGCAGGGCCAAGGTCACAACGGGGTGCCGAGCGCTCGATCGACTTTTGCCCGGGCGGGGATTGGTTCGCGGGTCACTTGTGGAATGGTTTGGCGACGGCCCCGGAAGCGGAGCCGGTACGTTGGCGCTGGTCGCCGCGCGGGAGGCTTGCCGGTCGGGCGGATTATTGGTCGTCGTTGACCGCGATGGAACGTTCTATCCTCCCGCTGCCGCGGCTTGGGGAATGGATTTGCAAAACACGATGGTCGCGCGGCCCGAGAACGATAAGGACGAATGTTGGTCGTTGGACCAAGCGCTGCGATGCCGGCATGTTGCCGCGGTCGTGGCTTGGCCCAGCCGGCTTGATGCCCACACCTTTCGGCGTTTGCAACTGGCGGCGGAAGACGGCAGTTGTCTGGGATTGTTCGTTCGGCCGCAGGCAGTGCGCGGCGACCCCTCGTGGGCGGACCTGCAGCTGTCGGTTTCGCCGCAGGCTTCGCAGGCCGGTTGGCGGCTGGTTGTGCAACTACTGCGATGTCGCGGCCGTTTTGGAAAAAGTGAAATCGAACTGGAAATCAACGACCGCACCGGCGAAATCCATGAAGCGCATTCTGGCAATCCGGCTTCCCAACTGGCCCGTCCAGAGACTAGTGAGCATTCGGCCTGAGCTGAGAGATCAAGCTGTGGTTTTGCATAACGCCGCGCGGCGCGGACAGCACGTGGTGGCATGTTCGCACGCAGCCCGCGAGCGAGGTGTTTGCGAAGGCATGTCGGTTGCCGAGGTCAACGCGCTGGTGCGCGGGGGATTTCATTTAGAACCCCACGATCCGTTGGCGGATCGTCAAGCTTTGGAAAAACTGGCTGGGTGGTGCCATCGATACAGCCCTTGTGCTGGCTGCGAAGGCGCCGATCGGCCGGAAACTTTGTTGCTCGACGTCACCGGCGTTGCGCCGCTATTCGGTAGCGAGCGGGCACTCGTTGATCAGATTGCCAAAGGTCTTCAGCGACTTGGTTTGTTGGTGCAGCTGGCCTTGGCGGATTCCATCGGCGCCGCTTGGGCCGTGTCGCACTACGGTTTCCCGAATCCGTTCATGGCTGAGACAAATATCGTCGATTGCGGCGGCAGTCGCGAGGCGCTGCGGCCCCTGCCGCTGGCGGCGCTGCGATTGCCGGTGGCGATGGTTGAGACGCTCGGCCGTCTCGGGCTTCGGCAAATCGGTGAGATGCTTCTGATTCCGCGCGTGGAGTTGCAAGTCCGCTTTGGGACGCTGCTGCTCGAACAAATCGATCAGGCGCTCGGCGCAACGACGGAAGTCATTCGCTCGGTTCAACCATCGCCAAATTTTACGGCTAAATGGTTGTTGGAACCGCCCGTCGAACGCCGCGACGCAATTGGCACGGTGATTGGGCGGCTCATCGGCCAATTGACTCAGAGACTGGCCGATCGCGGCGAAGGAGCGCTGCAGTTGCAGTGCCAGTTGGATTGTCGTCCCGCGGCGGCGACGAGCTTCGAGGTTGGCCTGTTCCGTCCCACCGCCGATCCGCAGCGTTTGCTAGAGCTGGTGAACATGCAAATGGAACGGATAAGGTTGCCCGATCCTGTGGGCGCTGTTTTGATTCAAGTGACCAGATATGCGCGGTTGGAATGTCGGCAACAGGAATTTTTTGATCGGGAGGGATCGCACGAGAACGATTCTCCGGAAGTGGCGGCATTGGTTGAACGGCTAACCAGCCGCCTCGGTCGTACAAGGGTCGTTCATTGCCAGTTACAAAGTGACGCACAGCCGGAGGTTGCATACCGCGAACAGCCACTTATCAACCGGCCGCCCAGGCGGAAAAGGTTTCGCCCGCCGAACGGCGCGTTTGCGCCGCTCGATCGTCCGCTGCATTTGCTGAACGAGCCCATTAAAATTTTGGTCATTGTCGTGGTGCCCGAGGGGCTGCCGATTCGTTTTCGCTATCGCGGCCGAGATTACGAAGTTGCCCGCCGCTGGGGGCCGGAGCGGATCGAAACCGGCTGGTGGCGCCGCCGCGGCGTGCGGCGGGATTACTATCGTGTCGAAACGAAAACCGGCCACCGGTTCTGGCTGTTCCGCCAGTTGCAAACCGGCAGTTGGTTCTTGCACGGCGTTCTGGGATGAGCCATGCCCGACCCGTCGATTCACTCAAAACGAAAACCGCTGCGGGCCGGTCTGGGCTACGCCGAATTACACTGCAAAACGAATTTTTCGTTCCTCGAAGGCGCATCGCATCCGGATGAGTTGGTTGCGCAGGCCGCCGAACTGGGATATTCGGCGCTTGCCATTACGGACCGCAACAGTCTGGCTGGTGTCGTTCGAGCACACGCGGCGGCCAAAGACAGCGGTTTCAAGTTGCTCATTGGCGCCGAGATCACACCCATCGACGCGCCGGCCGCCGTTCTGCTGGCTACCGACCGCGCGGCGTATGGGCGGCTGTGCCGTCTGATCACCTTGGGCCGCCGTCGAGCCGCCAAGGGAGAATGCAAACTGACGATCGACGATGTCGCTAACCACAGTGATGGCTTGATCGCAACGATCGTTCCTTCGGCTCTCCCGGCAATGCCTCCTCCCTCTGATGGGGAGGCGAGGGTTCCGTCGGGGTCCGATCGCAGACGGCCCAGCGGAGGCTTTGCCTTTCCAAATTTGGATTGTGAAACATCCTCTGCTATTGCCGACTATTGTCATATTTTTTCCGACCGCTGCTACCTGGCCGCAGAATTACACCACGGCGCGGACGACCGCCGTCGGCTCGATGACTTGATTCGTCTCTCGAAGCGAGCGCAAGTTCCCCTGGTCGCTGCCGGCGATGTCCACTACCACGTGCCGCAGCGCATGGCTTTGCAGCACATGCTGACCGCCATCCGCCGCGGCACGACCGTCGCCGAATTGGGCAAGTTGCGGATGCCCAACGCCCAGCGGCATCTGCGTCAACTCGAAGAGGTCCGCGCGATCTTTCATCAGGTGCCGGATGCCGTGCAACGGACCGTCGAGATCGCGGACCGTTGCGCGTTTTCGCTTAATCAGTTGCGCTATGAATATCCTGTAGAACTCTCGCCCAAGGGAGAAACACCGATGCGGCATCTCCGCCGCTTGGCATATCAGGGCGCGGAACGGCGTTACGTCGGCAGTGTGCCCGAGAAGGTGCGTCGCCAGTTGGAGCACGAACTGGGAATTATCGAGGAACTGCACTACGAAGCATTTTTTCTAACGGTCCATGACCTCGTCGAGTTTGCCAAATCGCAAAGTATTCTTTGCCAAGGCCGTGGTTCGGCGGCCAATTCCACCGTCTGTTACTGCCTGGGCGTGACAGCGGTCGATCCCCTGGAAACCGATTTGTTGTTTGAGCGGTTTGTCAGTCGTGAGCGCAACGAAGCGCCCGATATCGACGTTGATTTCGAACACGAGCGGCGAGAAGAGGTGCTGCAATATGTTTACGACAAGTACGGCCGCGATCGCGCGGGGATGACGGCGGTCGTATCGAGTTATCGTATTCGCTCGGCAGTCCGCGATGTCGGCAAAGCGATTGGGCTGTCGCTGGATCGGGTCGATGCGCTGGCCAAGAACATCGATTTTCGTACGGAACACGAGCTTTTGGAAAAACGATGCAGCCAGAGCGGCGTCGATCCGCAGTCGCGGCTGGGGCGGCAACTTGTCATGTTGGCAAATCAGCTCGTCGGCTTTCCGCGTCATCTATCGCAGCATGTTGGCGGCATGGTGATCACGCACGGCGCGCTGTGCGAACTGACGCCCGTTGAAAATGCCGCGATGAATGGGCGGACGGTCATCCAATGGGACAAGGACGATCTGGATGAGTTGGGCATTCTCAAAGTTGATTGCCTGGGGTTGGGGATGCTGACCGCGATCCACAAGTGCTTCGATCTGATCGAAAAGCACCATGGTCGTCGGTTCGCGATCAGCGATTTTACCGGCGGCGAAGACGAAAACGTTTATGCGATGATTTCCCGCGCCGACACGGTCGGTGTTTTTCAAATTGAAAGCCGCGCTCAAATGAGCATGCTGCCTCGCCTGCGGCCCGGGTGTTTTTACGATTTGGTGATTGAAGTCGCCATCGTCCGCCCCGGGCCGATCCAGGGCAACATGGTCCATCCGTATCTGCGCCGCCGCGAGTTGAGCGATGAGCAGCTCGAGCAGGAACTTCAAGCCGACACTTGTTTAAACGTCGAATTGAGAAAAGTCCTCGAGCGGACGCTCGGCGTGCCGTTGTTTCAGGAACAGGCGATGCAAGTCGCGATGGTGGCTGCCGGATTTTCGCCCGGCGAAGCCGATCAGCTGCGGCGCGCAATGGGCGCGTGGCGCAGACCCGGACTGATTGATAACTTTCGCAAAAAGTTAATCGACGGTATGCTCGGCCGGGGCTTCCCCGAGGATTTTGCCGAGCGTGTCTTTCAGCAGATTCGCGGCTTTGGCGAATATGGTTTTCCCGAATCGCACGCGGCGAGTTTCGCCAGGCTTATTTACGTTTCGGCCTGGCTTAAGCACTATTAC
>JAYGDO010000112.1:0-11610 GCA_046582885.1 Pirellulales bacterium
TCGTTCCCATCGCTGGAACGAAGGCAGCAAGAATCGGCCGTCGACGATCCCCCAACCGATAAACCAACCGATAGCCGCGCCCCAAAACACATCACTGACGAAGTGCACGCCAATTTCGACGCGTTGCCCGCAGGCGAGCGCCGCTAAGCCGCCGAACAGCCAACGGCCGCGTGGATAGAGCCACCACAGCCCGATCGCCAAGCCAACCGCCGTTGCCGCGTGCGCCGACGGAGTGCTCTGTGCAGAACTGTTCGCACCACTTAGCGGCAACCACTGATTGAACGTCGCCAACACACCCGATTCAAAGTCGAACGCATTGGGCCGCGTACGGCTGACCAAAAGCTTGAACATGTTGCCGGCCATTCCCGCGGCCGCCACACAAATGACCAGCCGCGGCAAGGCCCACCGACTCTCGGGTGCCAACACGAAAACGGCGGCCAGAATAAATACAACGCCAATGCCGTGCGCAAAGGGCTCGGCGTTGACGAACAGCTCGTGGATTGGCCGCGGACAATTGAGCGTCAAGCACCAGTTGGCGACCGCCAGATCAACCGGCAGCGCCGCAAATCCGGCGGCCAGCAACACCGCGAAACCAGCGACCCAGCGCACCGCGCCGCCGGGAGATTCGATCCACCTCGGTCGCTGGTCGGGCATCGGCTTCCCACGTGTCCGCAATGGTCGAATGGTCAAATGACGAGCGGCGCAGTCTACGCCAAAGACAGTGCGGCCGGCAACATTGTTTAAAACCAGCGGCAGCCGCCAACGCATCCACGCCGCCGGTTCGCAAAGGGCGGCCGCCTTATGGGGGATTCGGCGCAAAGGCGCCACCACGGCATTGTTTCAGGTAATTCAACGCATGAACCTGACCTGTCATTTCCAGTTCGTCCCGGTACACCGGGTCATGCCAACCTTCGATATCGATCGCGCCGTGAAAACCGCCCCTTCTTAGCGCCGAAATCACGTCGGTCCAATTCGTATCCCCGAATCCGGGCGTTCGGTGATGGACATAACCGGCGCTCCCCCGAATACCCTGGGCCCGGATTACGTCCCACATGACGGTCGCATCCTTGCCGTGAACATGAAAGATCTTATCGATCCATGCACGCAGCTGCGGCAGTGGATCGGCCAAGCTGACCATTTGATGACACGGCTCCCACTCCAGCCCGACCGCGTCGCTCGTCACCGCATCGAATATCATCTCCCAAGCGGCCGGCGCGTGCGCGATATTCCAGTCGCCTCGCTGCCAGTCGCCACCCATATCGCAATTCTCGAAAGCCAGCCGAACACCGTGGTCCTCAGCCTGTTTGGAGAGTGGCTCAAAGATTTCGCAAAATCGGGGGATCGAATTCGGCACGGGCTGATCCGTCAACCGACCGGCAAATCCCGAAACGATATCACAGCCAAATTGTTCCGCGACGTCGATCAACTGCGACCAATCGGCAACGGCCTGTTCATCGACAAGGGGATTGCCGTAAATTCCCAGCGCGCTGATCCGCGGGTTCCCCGCCGCCGCCGCCAGGGCATCCCGCACATCCCCCGCCAGTCGCCCCAACTCGACGGTCTCAATACGATGGCCGAATGTAAGCTGAAAACTCTCAAAACCGTACGGCGCGATGGCGCGGATGGTTTCGGCCGCGCCGCCGGCATGGACGAGGGTTCCGATGCGGATGTCGTCGTGACCCGCCATCTATCCAGCCTTCTTGCGGGCCCGATAGAGGTACGGATTAAGCGCCGGATCGTTGTACATTTTGAATTGGCGATAAGTGCGGTGCCGCTTTTGAGACGCCACAATATCGTCGAGCAATTGCACGAGCGCGGCGGACAGTTCGTCGTGTTGCACCAGGCACACCGCGACCTTGCGTTCAACCGACTCGAGGTGTTCGGGGGAGACGTCGGTCCGTTCTAATTGTTCTTCAAGGTGATAGAGCCGCAACGCAAGAATCGAGAGACGGTCGATGACGCTACCCGGCGTTTCCGTGTTCATCGGCGCGCCTTCCTCGTGCGTAATCTGCCGGGCATCCAACAGCGAGGTGATCGCGTCGTCCAACTTTTCAATCCAGTCGTTCCGCTGCTGGTTGTAGCCGTCAATGGCCCGCTTGGCTTGCGCAATCCGATGATCGCCAACGTCCGGACTGCGGGCAACATCTTCTTCGTGCCAGAGCAGAAAATTGAAACTGTGTTGTTTGCATGCCGTTTCGAGAAAGCCCTCGTAGGAGTTATCGATTTCCTCACCATGCCAGCGTTTTACCGTTTCGTGCTGCATTTCGGTGACTTGTTTAACGTCGATCATGCGGATTCCTTTCCGTTAGGCCGCGTCCTTTGTTGCCGGGCTTTCAATTTGAGTAACGACCGTGTCGCACGCTTCGCACACGTCCGGGGTCTGGATGGCCCGCATCGCCAGATTGTCGCCGCTGCGCTGCTGGCGACTGCCTGCCGACTTTTGGTGAAAGGCCTGGACGGTGAGATGCGGTTCGCCATAGGGCCCGCAGACACTCGGCAGGGTCGGCCCGAACAGTGCAACGCAAGGGGTGCCGACCGCGGCTGAAATATGCATCGGGCCCGTGTCGCAGCCGACAAATAAGACGGCCCGCCGCGCCAATTCGGCCAATTCTGTTAACGACGTTTGCGGTGCGAGTGTCGCCGTGCCAGCCGCGGTCTCAACGGCGCGCTGCGCCCAATCGCGTTCCTGCTCACCGGCCCAAATCACGACACTGGGCAAACCATGGGTACGCGATAAATGGCTGGCGACAACGCCGAATCCCTCGGCGGGCCAAAGCTTGGAGGGCCACCCCGCGCCGACGTTGATCAGGGCGAACCGTTCGCCGACACCGGATCGGGCAAGGAATTGCCGCATGGCCTCGGATGCCGCCTCATAAACGGGCAGTTCAAATCGCGAAGCTGCGTTCGATATGCCAAGTGGCCCCAGCAGTTCAAGGCTGCGGTCGACCATGTGCTCGGCAGATCGTGAAATCAATTCGTTGTTCAGCCACCTGCTTAGTTCACGGCCATCCTCTCCGGCGAAACCGATTCGTTGCCGCGCACCCGACAGGCGGGCGAGCACGGCGCTTTTGGTCAGAGATTGCGGATCGATCGTGACATCAAACTGCAGGTTTCTCAAACGCCGTCGCAATTGCCAGACTGTTTTCGGCGACTTGAGGCATCCCCGCGGCACAACAATCAACTCGTCCAGCGCGGAGTGACCTTCCAACAGCGGCGCCACCGGCCGTTCGACGATCCAGGCGAGAAATGCATTCGGAAAGTGGTCGCGCAACGCATTGAGCACCGGAACGGTTAAGATGCAATCCCCAATGGCGCTGAGCCGCGAAATCAGGATTCGCAATCTGCGAAAATCTGGCACGGCTGGCAACCTCACAGGTGTCGGGGGTGAATCGATCCGAGACTCGGGGCGGAGTCTATCGAGATTGCGCAAGAGGTGTCTACACCGATTTGACGCGGCCTGGGCCCCCTTTTAACGCAATTTGCATCAATTTCGGGCCCGCAGCTCGATTCGCCGTCGCGGCGGCAAGCTTCGTGATGGCTGGGGACGAAGTGCAACCGGGTTGGGGCACCCGGGACGTTTCCATCCACTGCTACAGAGAAGTTTCCGCAATTCCAGAGAGAACGACGAGCGGCCAACCTTGCCGGTCCGCTGGCGATTCGGGCCGAGACAAGACACCCGAACCGCCCGGTATGCAACCGAGAAAAATTATCCGCCGTGGGGGTCTATCCACGGCGGGTTGCTCGGGTGGGCGAAATATATGTAACCGATTCGCGTCGTGCGACGCGATGAGGATTACAGTCCGTCTTGTTAGACCAGTTCTTTCCGTCTTGTTAGACGAGTTCTTTCTTCGAGCCGATCAACGTACGCAAGCGTTCAGCCAATAACGCGGCATCGAACGGTTTCTTAAACGTTTCGTTGATGCTCGAACGATCGAAGCTCATCGAAGTGCCGTCATCGGGCAGCAACGCGATCAGGATGACTTCCTGAAATTCCGAGTTGCGGCGCAAATTCTGGCAAATCTGCAGGGCTTCCACCTGTCCGATTGAGAAATCCACGATAATGCAGTCGGGATGGAAACTCTCCGACTGAATGCCCGCTTCAAAGCCGCTGGCAGCCGTGCTGACCTTGAACGACCTCTCTGGCGGAAGTTCTCGCCTGAGGTTTTCGATCAGAACCTGGTCTTGTCCCACGATGAGAACCTTGGCCATCGCCTCGTCTTCCAAATCCCCTAGGGGCATACCGTGCTCCTTGAGGAACTTGATCAGATACTCGCGAGGAATACGCCGATCCTGAGAACCGGGAATTCGATACCCCTTGAGGCGTCCTGAATCAAACCACTTGCTAACTGTGCGCGGGGCTACTTTACAGATCTTTGCGACCTGTCCAGTTGTAAAAACCTTCATTGCAAGCTCTCCAAATCTTGCTTGGTTTCGATTGATCGTCCTGCCCAGCGAGCGAACCCGCCAAACAAAACATCAAATCGCCCTTATATCTGCAGTTTTTTCGGTCTATCTCGCTGTCCGTTCCTTCGTGCCGGCTGTGGGGTAAAAAACCGGCCATTCTGCAAACATTTGGGTCAGGGCATATACACGATATAACTTCGCGGCAGTGGTTCAGGTCCTTCTGATCCATGCCTCGGCAAAACAACTCTCGAAATGCAAGCCGCCCGTCACACCGTGGATTGGCGGCCGCTAACGCGGACGTTGCCAACCTGTTGGCGCCGTAGCAACCTTGCGAATCGACCGGCAAGGTCAAATAGGGAGGGATTACTGGCGGGGAGGCGCATCGGCCTTACAACCGACACACCTCTAAATAAAGGCGTAGCCTTTACAAGCAAGTTGTCCCCCCTTAGGAACTGCGTGCTAGCAAGTCAATTCAGAGGCTGAATTAGACTCGAAAGGCATGCCCTTCCGAGAGTTAGTTTCGAGTATCGGTGGGGTGTTACTTTAGAAAGTTTCGCGAGTCGTAGTGCTTGCTACGATCGCGGCGCGCGTAACGAACCTGCCAAACGGCATGATTCCACAGTTGGTGCGACTCCAAACCATTGTGTAACTTACTGTTAAATCAATCGGATGTTGCGCATCTATCGATTGAATGCGACGGCGGAACTTGCGAAAAAAAATTCTGTTGCGGCAACGCCGAAGACGGCGGGATGTAGGAAGAAGATGTGCGACGATGCAGGTTGTGCGGAATTTAACGGCAGGGAGGCGCAGCAACCAGTTGTCCAAACTCCCCACGACCAAGAAAACCCTGCGGCTTTGAACATCGAGGCTCAGTCAACGGGAATATTTCTCAGGCCGCTTGTGTTCCATCTCCGTCGCCGGCCTCCTCGTCGTCATCCCTGGTGCGGAGAATTTCGCCCGTTTCGGAAACATCTTCGAACCTTACCGAAACCCGCTTGGAAATGCCCGATTCCTGCATCGTCACACCATACAGAGTATTGGCGCAGGTCATTGTCTTCTTGCTGTGGGTCACCACGATGAATTGCGTCCACTGCAAAAAGTCTTGCAGCACCGCCATAAACCGTTCGATATTGGCTTCGTCCAAGGCCGCGTCGACCTCATCTAAAACGCAAAATGGACTCGGTCGATTGCGAAAAATCGCCATCAGCAAGGCAACACAAGTAAGCGTTTTCTCGCCGCCACTGAGCAGCGAAATACTGCGCGGTTCCTTTCCGGGAGGCCGAGCAACGATTTCGAGACCACTTTCCAAAATATCCTCTTCATCGTCCATCACGATATCGGCTTGACCGCCGCCAAATAACTTTCGAAACAACGACTGAAAGTGACCACGGACGCTCTCTAACGTCTCAATAAACAGACGCCGGCTGTCTGTGTTGATTCGGTCAATGATCTGCTCAAGCGATTTTTTTGCCTCGGACAGGTCTCGATACTGCCCCGATAACTCTTCGAAGCGGCTTTCTAATTCGTCCAATTCGTCCAGCGCATCCAGGTTGACGTTGCCGATGTTCTGGACCTTTCGGCGAAGTCCTTCAATCTCGTTTTCGATGGCTTCGCGCTCTTTCAATTCCTCCTCGGTCGCCTCATCCTGCAGGTTGGACAACTCGATTCCGTAGTCTTCCCTCATTCGTGTTTCCAGCGTGTCACGCTCGAGTTGAACTTGGTTTAACTGCAATTCAAAATTGTGGATTTCCTGCTCCACCTTGCGCATCGCGCCGCGGATATTTTGCGTTTCGATGTGAAGCGTCCCTCGTTCGGCACGCAGCGTCTCGCGAGATTCGGACAGACTGACAGTACTCTGGGAAAGTGCCTCCTTGCGGAGATACAACTCCGACACTTCACTGCCGATCTGCAAAATACGGCGGTCGCAGTCCTCCGCGCGGCGGGTGGCCTCGTCGAGTTGATTTGCCGCCTCGTCAATCGCTCGATTACGTTCTTGTTGATCCTGCTCGTATTGTTGCTGGCGTTTTGCCAAGTGATCCAACTGCTGCTCGCACCGCGCCAGCTCAACCTTGCCGGCAGTCGCTTCGCCTGAGAATTGCTGACGCCGGGCTTCCAGTTCCTTGATTTGCCGCTGATCACGCTCGATGGCCGACTCGAGATCCCCAACCGCCTGTTCGATTTCGGCACAAAGGTCCTGTATGGTTTTCAGCCTCGCGGCCGCCACATCGGACTGCTGCCGCGACCTTTCCAGGGCGTCACTGGTCGTCTGGTAACTGTCCTCTAGCTGCACTTTCCGTTCTTCCGTCGCCGAAAGTCTCCGCCCGATCTCCGATACATCCTTCCGCAGCGATTCCCGCTGGTCCGTCAGGCTTTCAAGGCGGGCACTGGCGTCGGCCACCGTTTCACTCAATCGTTCGACTGCACCCTCATTCAACTCTAGTTTTTCCGTTAAGTCCTCGAGTCGTGACCGTAATTCTCGCAACTCGGCACGCCGGGAAATCAGCCCCGTCGTACCTTGCTTCGGTCCAACGCAAAGCGTTCCGTCCGCCGCCAAGTACTGTCCGGCCAGTGTCACAAAATTCTGCCCAATCGAGATGTCGGCGAGCGCCCGGGCGCGGCTCAGGTCGGCAACAATCCACGTCGCGCCCAGCAGCCGTTCGGCCAGTGGTTCGCACTGGGGCGAGGTGCTAACGAATCGGTCCGCACGTCCAATGACTCCGGGTTTTCCCTCCAAATCAATCGACTCTCCGCCCAATTCGCGGTTCGGCGGCGCCGCCGCCGGCACAAACCCAACCCGCCCACCAAACGGATGCGCCTCACGATCGAGAAAGTCCTCAAACTCGCCGCCCGGCTGCACCACCAAATATCCGGAGCGGTCACCCAGCGCGGTTTCGATCAACGGCGCCATTTCGATTTGGACTTCCAACACATCTGCGACGAGTCCGACGATCTGCTTGAACGCCCCTTCAGTTGCCAACGTCGCTTTTGCCAACACTTCTTTGACACCGGAATTCAACCCCTCCTGGCGACGCTGTAGCTCTTCCAGGACCGCCGCCCGCTCGCGGACGCCTGAGAATTGCGATCGCAACTGGGCCAGCTGTTGCTGCGCATCGGCCAGTTGACTTTGCTGGGAACTGAAATGCTCTCTTGCATCCGCAAAATCGTGCTCGCACTGGCCGAGTTTGGCCGCTGCTTGATTCATTTCGCTTTGCAGCCGAGCAAACTCCGCATCGGTTTCCGATCGCGCCGTCTCCAACTGTGCGAGTTTCTGCCTGGATCGTGCCAAGGCTGCGGTGGAGGACCGGAGCGTCGATTCGATCGAATTGATTTCGCCTTCAAGTTCACCATGCCGCCTCAGCATCTGCACGTGTTCCCCGCGGCGCTTTTCGTGATCGCTGTGCAATTGCTCGAGTTGATCGTCGAGCGCCACCAAACCCCGATCAATCTCAGCGACCTGCTCGCGGACTTGTCGAAATCGGCTCTCGGCGACCGCAACATCACGCAGCGTCGATTCCAGTTGCGAACCGACGTCGCGCGTGCGGGAACTCATCGACGACAACTCGTTCTGGCGTCGTTGGATCTCTTGATCGAGATCTCGTCGCCGGGTCCGTTCGTGCTCGATGGTCGATTCACAGGCTGCGATACGCTCGCGGTTTTCGGCCGTCTCTTGTTCGCTTTCGTGAATCGTCTTTTCCGCGGCTTCAATCTCGTCGTCCAACTGCAAACTGCGGCTTTCCAACGACGCGTTTTTTGCCGCCGACTCGACGGATTCGTCGCGAAGCGTCGCCAGGCGGGTCTCAAATTCCCCAATCTGCCGACTCAATCGGCGCCAATCGGATGAGCCAACCTGCGTTCGCAGCGCTTGCAGGCTATCGGTGTATTCCCGGTAGCGGCGCGCTTTGCCAGCCTGGCTGCGAACCGATCGCAAGCGTCCTTCCACTTCATCCACAATGTCGGAAAGCCGCAGCAAGTTTTGTTCGACACGTTCCAGCCGTCGCAGCGTCTCGAGCTTTTTTGCCTTGAACCGGCTGATCCCGGCAGCTTCTTCAAAAATCAATCGGCGGTCGCGCGGCGACGCCTGGAGCATCGAGTCCACTTTGCCTTGTTCGATGATGCTATAGTGCTGCGTCGAAACGCCCGTGCCGTCGAACATGTCGCGGATGTCGCGGAGGCGGCACGGTTGACCATTGATCAGATATTCGCCTTCGCCACTGCGGTAGACACGGCGGCCGACGTGAACCTCCGGGGTTTCGATCGGCAGCCGGCTGTCAGAATTGTCAAACGTCAGGACAATCTCGGCCGAGTTCATCACACGCCGTGTGCCCGAACCGTTAAAGATGACGTCTGCCATCTCCTTGCCGCGCAGACTCTTGACGCTTTGCTCGCCCAATACCCATTTGATCCCGTCCACGATATTCGACTTTCCCGAACCGTTCGGCCCCACGACGACCGTGATCCCGGGCGGAAATTCGAACCGAGTTTTATCGGCGAAACTTTTAAAGCCGAGAAGTTGCAGTGCTTTTAGCATGGAGCAAGTGGGGCGTGGAGCGTCGAGCGGGGAGTACGGCTGTTATGGGCTCCATACCCATATACGCCGCGCCCCAGCAATGTTCACCAACCAAATATTCTACCAACGTAGCGAGTGACGGGCCATCTGCGGTCGTCGGACTCGGCTTGCGCGGCAGCAGGTTCGTCGTTATTCGTTTTAGGATCAACGGTTAACGGCACGGCGTCTTTTTCGGGGTCTGGGTCTGCGGGCGGCACAGCAGATTTGTCCGCGATGGTCGCTGCTCCGCGGGTGGCGGCGGTATCGCGGCGGACAAATTTCCGATTCAGGTGCGGCATGGCGTCGACTTCGAATCGGCAGCTGATCGCGCCGGCAGACTTGGCCCGAGCCAGAAATCGAACCACTTCCGAATAGGATCCACCCAGTTCGACAACCGCACGGATAATTTCGTCGATCCGCGTCGATACTTCGCGTTTCTGATCCGGCTCGCCGGCCGCATACCGCGCAACGACGACCTCGCCGTCGGGACCAGCGTGAACGCGAACGTCCGCGCCCGCGTCTAAAATCACAGGGGCCAGCAGGTGTTGGTCTTTTCCAAACACGACGATTTCCGGGCGAATTGATCGTGTGACGTGAATCATCGGCGAACCCGACGAACGGATCCGATGAAAAGAAAACTCGCCGCCTACACTTTCGCCTTGCACGATTGGATCGCTTGAATTCATGTTCCATAATGCGCGAAAGGCGCCGTAGCGGGTCTCGGCGCTCGATACATGCAGCAATGCGATGAGCGCATCTCGCGCCGCTGGATCATCCATCGCGCCGAGCGCGGCGAGCGCCTCCGCCCGCAGCGCCGGCTCACTGCCCGCAACTTCCGCCAGCGGCTCGGTTGCGGCCGGATCGTCTAAATAGGCAAGCGCCACCGCGGCGTGCAGCCGAACCTGAGGATTATCCGAGGCCAGTCCTTTTTTCAGTACGATTATTGCGTCCCCGCCAATGGCTTCGAGCTTAATTGCAGCAGCAGCCGCAGATGCGGCATCCATTAGTTGTTGTTCGAGATGCTGCAGTTGCCCACCTCGGTTGATCCCCTGTTCGCGCAGCGGAATGCTGAGTACCACCCGCAAATACCGATCGACGTTGTCTTTGTAGCGCGGGTGAAGTTTCAAATCGACATAACCATCCGTCTTCGGAATGGCGACGCCGGATTTGATGCCACGGGTCGTCAAAAAGAACCGCTTGTTGATCGCCGTGCCGATGCGAGCGCTGGTCCGCACATCCTTGTCGTCGGGCTTGATGAGCAGGCCCATTGGCCGCGACTTCAGCGCGATACCGCCCCCTAGCACTCGGCCGCGGCGGAGTTCCGCAGAATCGGCCCGCCCATCGCTCGTCGGATTCACCAAGATTGGACCCTTTGCCAATCCGATCACGTTACCTTCGCGCAACCGGCCGCCTAGCACGGCCTTTTCGCAGAGCCTCGCTTGGTAGACAGAGCCGCCGCGCAAACTGGTCGTTTCGTTCCGGGACAGGACAAACACATCAACGTCGAATTGATCTCCCTTTAGCGTACCCGGCTTTAATCGGGCTCTGGCAATCGCCAGCGAAGTCGCCGGCGACGCCAACACTTCGTTTGGTCGGTGCACATCGCGTTTTTGCATTTCCGCGATCAAAACCGATCGCTCCGACGACGGCGGCGGGTCGCTGCCGGTACCGTGTAGGTTGCCAACCAGCACGACGGCTTCGACCTCCATCGAATGGCCGCCATAGGGAACCGCCACATCACCGACGAGACTCACTTCGGCCAGTACATCTTCGAGCGATTCGGGGTTCTTCAGTCGCAGTGAAGAATCGGTACACCCCGTTGCCAATACCGCAACGCCCCAAAAAAATACAAACTGCCCTCTGGTGTGAAAACTCGACATACCGGCGTGGACTCCTGGTCGTAAAGCTGTGTGCTGAATGCACATAATCTCTCAGGCCGCGAACGGACCTTGCGCAGACGCGAACGGTCGGGAGAATAGAGAAGCCCCCATACCGGGTCAAGCGACATCACGCTCGCCCGCGAGTAGACAACAGCCGCCTGCAGACCCGTCGTCTGCGGCCTTTCCGACCGCTGTTTTTCGGAAAACAACGCTGAATTTGGGCGGGTAGCCGGACCCCGTTATTCGCCGCCGCGGAGCTGCGATAGCTTTCGCAGCTTAACATGAATCTCGACAGCCGCTGCGGCTTCAGCGAGCGGGTCGACTTTTTGACGGCCCGGCATCCCCGTCAAAGGGCCTCGCGGCCGCGGGCAATTACCGCCTTTTGCTGATTGCATGAATTCGATGGCTACGGTAGTTTGCACAGACAGCCGAGCCGCCGCCGGGCGGCCTGCCGGAATCAACTCTTTAGATGGTAACAGGTGACCATGATGAAATGCCGCGTCTGGAATCTGCTGATGGTGCTGATGTTGGTAACGGTCGTCGGCTGCAGCGACAGCGCTCCTGAAAAAGAAACTTCGTCGAACGAAAAAGACGATTCAAACCAAACTACGGCGGCCGAACCGGCCGGTGATTCGGACGGCGACAAAACGACGCCCGGCGGTCCGGATGACGGAGCCGTCGTCGACCCGCCGAACCCCGACGCGGCGCTAAATCCCGGCTCGAACGCTGCGGCCATCGACACGGGCCTGGCGGTCGTCACCGACGACTTTGTCGGCGGCC
>JAYGDO010000113.1:0-6525 GCA_046582885.1 Pirellulales bacterium
TCCACCGTTTGGACGAGCAGTGTGTCCAAGCCGAGGACATTGAATTGACTAACGACCGACGTTGTGTCGCCGTCAAGGGGGACGCCGGGCGCAATGGGGGTTCTCGGTCCGCCTGGGGTGCCAATGGCCAGGTAGGAATCAAAAACGGTATCCGCGGCTGCAATACCGCCGATAGGATCGAATATCGCACTGCTAAATTCGCCGCCGCTACCGACGTCGATATTCACACCACCATCCCCAGCAACCACCAACGCCAGCATGCGGCGGTCTTCCAGGGACTCAACGCCAAGTGGTTTAGCACCGAGGTGCGGTCGACGATTTTTCTTCAACTTCCGCCGCGTTCTTTTTCCGGACCAAAGCCAACTCACTTTATGACCTCCGCATACAAAAGCCGCCCACAGTTGCCCAACCGCCGAGTTGCTGCTTAGCCCGGGGCGCGACCCGCCTGCCGGACGGCGCACAGTTGGCCAACGTGACCTTCCCAAATTTGTCGGCGTCCAGGAAATTAAGGTAACGCCCGTAGACGTATAAGTATTTACCAAACTCTGTTCTATCACAAGAGTTTCGTCAATTTGCCGGGAAAATTTAGCAAGAATTGGCAGGAGAAGACGGCGTGACGTGTGAATTTCTTGACAATTGTTCCGCCGCGGCGATTGCCGCTAGCGTCCGGCTTTTTGAAATGTCCCGCAGCGGGCGGTACGGACTCGCGGACGACGACTGCAGGAGACAGTTGACCCCGTCCAATTTTTGGAAGCCAGTCGCTGCTCGGGCAAAGCGGTACCCTGCGGCCGTGCGGCGGCCGCAAAGGCTCTTATTACAGGGGGCTACGATGGCTTGAAAGATGGGTTGTGCCGGGCAGTTAGAATTGCCATTCGACACCCAGATTGACGCCCTGCCACAAACTTTGGCCCGAGGTGTCAACGAACGTTGCGCGTGGCGTGCCTGCCGAGAACGGGGCCGCCGTGTTGAAATTGTTCGGCCCCAGGCCCAGGTTGGTGACGACAAGCGCCTGGTAGCCGGCACGGGCATAGACTTCGCGAAAGAGTCTGTAGGCCACAGAAATGTTGAGTTCCCCCGCGTATGCGGCTGTCTCATCGACAGTCTGCTCGTTGATGATGCTCGGCACGCCGGGGGTAACGATGATGTTCGTGCTGTTCTTTACTCGGTTCCCGTAGATTCCTACCTTGAGCTCGGCCCCCACGATCATCCCCGGAACGGGAGAAGCCGACAATTCACCGCCTACCTGAAAACCGATCAGGTTGTTTTCGATGGCGCTGAAGTAGTCCAATGAGCCGGGACCGCGCAGCAGGCCGGTTACCGGGTCCGTATGCTCATTGGCCCGCGTGAAGTGAAATATATTTTCGTTAACACGAAGGTAGCGAATGCCGAACATCCATGTCCCAGCCACGGGACCGTCGAACGAACCCCAGCGGAACTGTGCGAAATTGAGTTCGAAGCTGTCGAGTGTGGATTCGTGCTCGAACCCGTGTAGCGCCGCTTGATCGGTCGCCACAAACCCCTGCCCAATACCCGGCACGGGATCCGTCCCAAACGCGCTGAAGACCGAAAACAGGCTGTCTGTCGAGCTGGTCGCCTGCGCCGAATTTTCCCAGTGCAAACCACCCATATAGACAAACTCGAGGTCAAACTTATTGGCAAAATAGACCGCTGCGGTCAGTCGAGTTCCGGCTTCGTCCGTATTCAGCGGTGCATCACCCGTCGATAGCACCGGCGTGGCGGTGCCGACTCCATCGGTGGTCAGCAGCAAATTGGTGTCGTCGCTATCGCGGCGCATGGACACCGATTCCGCGCGAAAATCGAAGGCGTGCTCGTTATACCGTTGGATTGTCACCCACTGGTCCATTTCGGACCTGTCGGCGAAGAGCCCTGTTTGGCTTTCGGACGAACCGTCCAGGATACCGGCCATTGCCGTTTGCCCGGCCGCCGTTTGCGCTTGGAGTTCCGCGGCGGTGGCCGAGACCGGCATACCGTGAGGGCTGTATGTTGGGATAACGGAATTGCCAGCGGCGGCAAACACACCCTGGTAGTGCTCAGCCCATTGGTGCTGCGTTGGTCCGGCACCAATCTGGCCGAACGACTGAGATACTCCGCCAAACGTCAGCGATAATGCCAATACGACGGCGAGCGTCAGAACTTGTCTTTGTGGAACCATCGATGCCAGTGCCGCCATTAAATTCCTCCCTGAACGGTCGGCTTGCCGACCAAGTACACGCATAGGCGGATATCGTCACCCTACAATCCATAAATCAACTAGAAGCGGCACAAACGTTAAAATTTGCGCAGAATTCGCAAACTTTGTGCTGCTATTGCTGCGTGCTGTCGTGGGCGGGACACTCTTCCAGCAAGCTCAATAGAAGACGACGAAATTCCCCGAAGGCAGCCCGCAGCTGCTGGAGAAGCTGTGGGCCGCAGGAAAGTGCCGCGGGCGATTGCTTCCTGAACTGACGGCTCCGTCGCGGTCCGTGACTTGGTATTGGATGTAGCCGCCTTTTTCCCAGCCTGTCTCCGTCGACCAGGTGATCAACCGGTCTCCCTTCGCGTTCATCGCGATTGATGGGTATTTGCCACTTTTGCTGGCCGAGGAAACGTTAACGGCCCGCGTTGCGGACAAAATATCCTTCACGAAAATGTGACCTTCAGTTTCCCAGGCAGCGTAGACCCGCCGATCATCCTCGGCAAAGGCAAAGGTTGAGGCTGGGCAGGCGACGATGTTCCAGCGGTGCCGGTGCACCTCGCTGAATCGCGAGTCGGGTTTGCCGGATGAGAAGATAACGACGTTTCGGCTGGTTTTCTCAGCCGTTCGGTAGGCAACGTACAACCGACCCTTAGACGAGGTGAACGCTTCGAGCGTGCAGCACTCGCAAACTCCAAGAGGTCTGCGGGTGATCGGCGTTTCGGCCGAAAAGCTATTGCCGTTGTTGGTGGACCGCACCCGAAAGACCATTCGATCGGGCCGTCCCTTGACGCGGGCGTGCCAGAACACGTTGACTTCACCTTTTCGATCAGTCGTGATCGATCCGTTTCCGTCCAGGCCGAAGGTGTTGCGGTTTAAGTTTATTTGGGTCCTGAAGGACTTTTTGTCATCGGCCAGTCGCGCATAAAACAGGTATGTGAATTCCTCGGGTGTCCGCTGTTTGCCTTTCTTCTCCCATTGTTTCCGGACAAAGCCGAACGAACCGTTCCACAGAACATGAACGATGCCGTCTTGGCCCAGGGCCATACGGGCGCGAAAGATTGAGCCAACACAGCACGCGCTGCCGACAATGCTGTTGACCTTGAGGGGTGCGGAAAAATTCTTCCGCCCCTTGGCTCGATGGGCGTAAAACAGGTTGCCTTCTCGGGGCTGCCCTCTGTAGTAGAGCAGATGAACCGTTCCAGACGCATCGGCGATGGCCTGTGGCTGAATGCCGCCATGGGGTGTCTTTTCAAAGGTCACCGCTGGACCTTTTGCCAGTGAAATACCCGAACCGATGAGGATAATCGAGCAAAGGACGATGACTTGCCGGTAGTTCATGTTTCGATATCGTTTCTCGGTCACCACCCGCTCCGCGGAGGACGCCCCACAACTGGCGGTGTCTACTCCTCGTTGACCGGATGGCAACTATTCTCGCTTCGTGCGGGTTAGGGCTCCAGTCCGGGCCACTGACAAACCAACGGCCCCGTTTTGACCTTCTCGTCCCCTTTTTTTACAAATGCCGAAAGGGAACCGTCATTTTAAATGCGGGTAGCGAGGCAGCAAGCCGCCCACGATGTCGTGCTGCGGGAACTAGGAAATGAACGTCGCGCGAATTGACGAATCGTCGCCATCGGGCTTTTTGACTGGTGGAGCCACGGCCGGAATCTCTAAGGTAAAGCGGCTGCCAGATTTTGGCTGGCTATCTACCAAAATACGGCCACCGTGTTCGCGGCAGATTTTTTGACTAACGTGCAGTCCCAGCCCCGTGCCCCGCGCGCCTTTGGTGGAGACGAACAGTGCAAATAAGTTCTGCAGTTGTTCGGGCTCGATTCCGCTGCCGTTATCTTTGACGACAACGCGGGCCGCGTCTTCGGCGGGCAAATAACTGGTCGATACCTCAACCGATGTATTCTCGATGGTCTCGCAAGCATCAATCGCGTTGGTGACCACGTTTAACACTGCGCGGTGCATGCCCTCGGGATCGAACATGAGCTTCGGCAGGTCGCCGGCCGGCCGCCAGGATAGCTTGACGCTCATTTCTTCGGCCCGCGTCCGCATGATTTCGATGACGTCGGCGACAACGTCATTTAGATCCGCCGCGATCACTTCCGGCTCGCGGTCTTTGCTGAATGCCAGCATGTCCATGACCAAGTTGGAAATTCTCGCTTGATTTTTCTCGACGATGGTCCAGCCTTTTTGCATGACTTCCTTGTCATCTTCTTCCAGTCCCAGTTCAATCAAATAACTGCCACCACGGATCCCTTGCAGAATGTTCTTGATGTGGTGTGAAAGCATGGCGATCGTCTGGCCGACCGCGGCAAGTCGTTCGGCGTGCACCATCGCAGAGTAGTACGAAGTGTCTTCCACCGCCAAGGCGGCCTGATGACCGATGGCGACCATCAATTTCAGATGGTCTTCGGTGAACTTATTTCCACCTTGCTGCAGTATTTTTTGCGGGGGAGTCGAGCTGTCGATATAGATCACGCCAACAATGCCGTCGCGGCCCCGCATCGGCACGCAAATCGCCTCGCGAATATCCATTTTCAGGATACTCGCACCAGTATCCCAACGTGTGTCGTCCTTGGCGTTGCTGGTCAGCACACCTTCCGCATGCTCAGTGACATAATCAAGAATCGTCTTGCTGATTTCAATCTTACTTCCGCCGGTCGCACCGCCGCGGTTGCGGCGAACTTTGGGTTCCAATTCGTCCGTCTCGTTATTCACCAACATGATGCAGCCGCGATCCGCTTCGACCCATTCAAAGATCAACTCCATGATGCGGCCGAGCAATTCGTCGATGTCCAACGTATGACTGACCGCCAGCGCCGTGCGGTACATCACTTGCAGGTTGCTGCGAGCGCGGGCGAGCCACGGGCTATCGACCGCTTTATCTGAAACGTCGAAGAACTGGGCGCTACCTTCCTGCTCGGTCAACGCATGGACGATGTGAGAATCGTCCACATTGCCGTAGGGCAGAATATCAACCTTATAATCGAGTTCGGCAGTTGAGGCGTCACCACCGCCGGTGAATAGCATGAGCGTGCGGCCGATCTGCACCTGGTCGCCGCTGTTGAGCAGGCGGTTTTCGACTTGTTCGCCGTTAACGAACGATCCGTTGGAACTGCCCAAGTCGACCAACTCACATTGATCATCCGTCCGACGTATCTCAATGTGCCGTCGCGAAACCTCCGTGTCTTGCAATCGAAACGTATTCGACACATCGCGACCCAATGAGGCGAGCGGTCGATCCAGTTCGAAGCGATGACCACGATCGCGGCCTTGAATTACAAACAGCGAAGCCACGCCGAGTCTCCCGGCTGCAGTCAAAGAGGAGGCGACTAATTAATCAGCCCCTCAATTCTACGGATCAGTGGGCCGTAATGATAGGGTTTCGCGACGAACTGCCGCGCCGCGCTGTGTGGCACACGCGCGGGTCCGAGGACCACGATCGCCTGTTCGTCGGCGGCTTGCTCGGCAAATTGATCAAAGATCTCAACGGTACTGTCGGACTGTAACTCGTGGTCCAGCACAATTACGTCGGGATGATATTGCCGCGCGAGCTGCAATCCGCGGGCCGCTTGGCCGGCTTCAAGGATCTCCATTCCGCGGCGCTCCAGTACGGTTCGTAAGACTTCGCGTGACTCTTCGGACTGGTCAACAATTAATACACTTGGTTTGGTAATCAAAGGCCGCATACCTCCGTGCAGATTGACGGCAAAAACAGGCAGGGCGGAAGAAAACGGAACCGGGATTCCAATCTTGCCGTGATTTGTTTTTGACCGTGATTGCCCCACCCGCAACATCCGGCGAACTGTTACGTTCGCGTGGCATTTAATGGAGCCCCCATTCACGCAGGGCGGAGAGAATATCGCCATGCGACGAGTTTGTCAAAACCGATTCCCGGCTTGACGCGCGCAGTGGCGGCACCAAGAATCTAATGGACCTGGGCGACCATGCTGATCGGAGCACCACCAAAAAATTTGTTCTTGATATCATCACGGCGGTGGTGATCGAGGGGGTCTGGCTGGAACAAGTGCCGCAAATTCGTTTAAGGCAGCTTATTTGTCGCCGAGACTTTGATCGCTTTTATGTCACAATGGTTTAGGTAACTTTGAGAAATTTTCCGCCAGATTACGTTGGGGATGGTGACTGCCGCCGTTTGCGGGTTCTCATCCAATTTTCTGGGCTGACCTCAAAGTGAACTATCAGCGAATACCTCCACCCAGGACGGCGGTTGACTGCCGCAAACGACCATGAAAACTGCGAGCAAACATTCTTTCCGTGTAAGTTGTTTGGCGACGATGCCCGTGCTTGCCCTGCTATCCGCG
>JAYGDO010000530.1:0-2973 GCA_046582885.1 Pirellulales bacterium
ATAACCGCGATCACGATCAATAAATCACTGGCAGAAAACGCTCGCCGCGGCGGAGAACCTCGCATCGCAGACTCCTTACTTGAATTGAAATAACGACCCTCGAAACAGCCGCCCGCAGCGTTATTCCTAACATGAGCCGATGCGGGCCGCAAGGACTTTTTCCCGGGTCGGCCGATTGACAATCGATGTCCGGCGCTGCGATTCTAGCTGCGATGCAACGATCACTCGTCCAACGTCTTTGGTATCGCCTTTGGCATATGTTTTGCCGTGCGATTTTCTGCGTAGGCTGGCAGATGCGGGTTCGCGGCCGCCGATTTGAACCGGCCGACGGCGGCGTGCTGGTACTCTCGAATCACCAAAGCTATTTGGACCCGATGCTGGTCGGCGTGTCTCTGGACCGCCGGCTGAACTACCTGGCGCGGAAAACATTGTTTAACTTCCCGCCGCTTGGCTGGCTGATTTCGTCGCTCAACGGCATCCCGCTTAACCGCGAAGGCCTCGGGCTCAGCGGTGTCAAGGAGACGCTGCGGCGATTGAAGCGGGGCGAGATGGTCCTGGTGTTTCCCGAGGGAACCCGCTGCCGCGACGGCGAGGTCGGATCGCTCAAGCCGGGATTTGTCGCGCTGGCGCGGCGCGGCCGTGTGCAACTATTGCCGGTCGGCATCGATGGTGCCTTTGATGCGTGGCCACGATCAAGGGCTTTCCCCGCGCCGTCGGCCATCAACATTGAACTCGGCCAGCCAATCAGCCCGGGTGAGATTCGTCAGTTCAGCGACGATGAACTGGTGGCCGAAGTCGAGCGCCGCATTCGCTGCTGTCATGCGCGGGCGCGGATGGGGAAACGTCACGCCGCTGGCTCACGCGGGCTGGCGGCAAAATCCGAAAGCCGCCCAGATTAATGTGTTGTGGCGATTGTGGCGTTTTCGCGGCTGTGCTAGAATCCCGGGTCTTGCGCAAATAGCTCGTGGTAGCCCCTGCAGTCGTTGTTCGGGCCGTGTTGGTTGCGGGGAAACAGAGTCCATTTAACAACACTTAACGCAACATTATGACCAATCGCAATCTTCTACGCGGGCTTGATGCAGGCTCGGACAATTGGGAACAAGAACTTGAACTGGCGTTCGGCGCGGACAGTCCGGATACCCTCGTCGCACCGGGCGCAGAACTTGGTGTCAATCAAATCGTTACCGGCCGCATTTTGCGAGTCGATACGGAATTCGTACTGGTGGATGTCGGTTACAAGAGCGAAGGCATGATTCCCGTCAACGAATGGGACGACGACGACGACGAACCCGAAGTCGGCCAAGAGGTCGACGTATTGATAGAGGATGTTGAGGACGTCCAAGGCATCGGCGAATTGGACGATATGATCCTGCTCAGCAAGCGGAAGGCGAAGAAGATCCGGGAGTGGGAACGTGTGATGGAAACCGTGAGCGAAGAGGATGTCGTCACCGGCAACGTTACGCGAAAAATCAAGGGCGGGCTGCTGGTCGACATCGGAGTCAACGTGTTTCTACCAGCCAGTCAGGTGGACATTCGTCGCCCGGCGGATATCGGCGAATACATCGGCCGCGCCATCCAATGCAAAGTGCTCAAAATCGACGAAGCTCGGCGAAATATCGTGGTCAGTCGCCGCGCGCTGATTGAAGACGAGCGGTCGGAAAAGAAGGCGCAGCTTTTGAAGGAACTTGAAATTGGTCAGCTCCGCAAGGGCGCGGTTAAGAACATTGCCGACTTTGGCGCGTTTGTCGATTTGGGCGGATTAGACGGCCTACTACATATCACCGACATGAGTTGGGGCCGCATTGGCCACCCGTCGGAAATGGTATCGATCGACCAGGAAATTGAAGTCCAGATATTGAATATCGATTACGAACAAGAAAAAGTCGCGCTGGGCCTAAAGCAGAAGACACCCAGCCCGTGGGAAAACGCCACCGGGAAATATATCGTCAATTCAACGGTTTCCGGCAGCGTCGTCAACGTGATGAGCTACGGCGCATTCGTAAAGTTGGAGGATGGCATCGAGGGGCTCGTCCACATCAGTGAGATGTCGTGGACCAAACGAATCAACCACCCCAACGAGTTGGTTTCGATCAACGATGAAATCGAAGTGGTCGTCTTAAACATTAACGAAGAGAAACAGGAAATCTCGCTCGGCATGAAGCAAACGCAAGTCAATCCTTGGGATCGCGTGGCGGAACTTTACCCCGAAGGCCAGTTGGTCAATGGCCGTGTCCGCAACCTGACCAACTACGGCGCGTTCATCGAATTGGAAGAGGGTATCGATGGCTTGCTCCACATCAGTGACATGTCGTGGACGCGCAAGGTCACGCACCCCAGCGAGATGATCGAAAAGGGGCAGGAAATAGAATGCCGCGTGCTCTCGGTCGATCAGGACCGCCGCCGCATCGCGATGGGCCTGAAGCAGATGACCGAGGATCCGTGGGACAAGGATATTCCAGCTAAGTATCGACCGGGTCAAAAGGTGGTCGGCAAAGTTACCAAGATTACGAATTTCGGAGTATTCGTCGGTCTGGAAAACGGGCTTGAAGGTCTGCTGCATATTTCGGAGCTTTCGGACCAGAAGGTCGATAATCCCCAGGATGTCGTGAAAGAGGGCGAAGAAATCGAAGTTAAAGTGCTGCGGGTCGATACCGAAGAGCGCAAGATTGGTTTGTCGCGCAAGCGGGTCGAGTGGGCCGACGAAGATGCGTTGGAAGAAGTAGGCTCGGCAGACGGTTCTGGTATCGAGGCGAGGAAGTCACCATCGGCGCTGAAGGGTGGAATTGGCGACGCTTCGGGACCGCTGATCCAAACTAGTGTTGAGCAGGAAGAAGCCGCTGCGGAAGAAGCCGCTGCGGAAGAACCCGCTGCGGAAGAACCCGCTGCGGAAGAACCCGCTGCAGAAGAACCCGCTGCAGAAGAAGCCGCTGCAGAAGAAGCCACTGCAGAAGAAGCCACTGCAGAAGAAGCCAC
>JAYGDO010000534.1:0-2496 GCA_046582885.1 Pirellulales bacterium
TAAACAGCTGGAGCTCGGCGACACCAAGATCACCGATGCCGGACTGGAGCAACTGAAAGGGCTGACCAGTCTTAAAGAGCTGATCCTCGAATCCAGCAAGGTCACCGACGCTGGACTGGTGCACCTGAAAGGGCTGACCAAGCTTGAACGTCTGGGCCTCTACGGCGCCAGGATCACCGACGCTGGCCTGGTGCACCTGGAAGGACTGACCAAGCTTGAAAAGCTGTGGCTCAACGGCACCAAGGTCACCGCCGGCGGCGTCGAGAAGCTCAAGCAGGCGTTGCCGATGTGCGATATTATCCGCTAACCGCCGCCGAGTTACCAACCGCCGATAGACAAGCGGCCAGCCAATTCACTTCAAGCGCCAGAGCGAGACTAGATGGGTGTCGCCAGCCGCCGCGTGATGCTTCAGTTCAGCGATTCGAGTTTGATGGTAATTGGAAATGCAATGACGGCGTCGCCGATCTTCCTTTCGACTTTAATGTCGTACTCCGCGCCGGCGCCGAGCCGCTGGATGGCCGCAGTGTTGAGTGTGAGCGGCGAGCCTGCCGGTACCGTGGCCCAATCGCTGAGCGGCTGGCCGGCGGCATCGGTCACCCGATAATCACCGGCTTTGCGGACGTTGAAATTCAATTCCGCGCGGAAGGCTTGCGCGGAAACTTCAATTTCCTTCGCGTAGTTCAACACGATGTCCTGGAAGGCTGCGACGCCGACGCCACCCAGGGTCACGTCGAGCGGCCCGCCGTTGGGCCCCAGCACCGTGACGACGCCGCCCGGTCCGAGCCGCCGGACGTAATCGGAGACCAAATTGGGGGCCAGGCCGGCAATTCTCTCGCCGCCGACGTGCGTGATCACCTGCCCCTGACGAAGCCCGAGATTCGGCAGGTCGTTGCGAACCACCACCTGGCCGTCCCGGTAAATAAGCCCGTCATCGCCGAAATGGGCTCCGCCCGGAATTGCGTGCGCCCGCGCGATGCCGCGAGTCAGCGGCGGATGCACTCCCCAGTCGTCATCTCCCACCGCCGCCACTTCGGTCGGCACCTCGACGCGTACGGCTGCCTCTGCTGGCGGGAAATCGTCGAACTTGTATTTCACTTCGAGTTTCTCGTCCGCAACCGTCGGCGCGAGGCCGAAAAATGAAATGCCTTTGCGATCAAAGTCCACAAATTGTGATGGTGGTTGGCGGATCACTTCGAATTGTTCGGGGCCAATCTGCACCGTTGTGCCATCGGGCCGCACGCCGAGAATCTCGAAGTCGGTCTGCTGCCCGACGTAGGCTGTGATTACGGGCGGTTCGATGCGGATGCTCTGCACATCGTTCGGCACAACTTCGACATCGACGACAACTTTATCATCGCCATTGGTGAACGTGATCTTCGCCGTGCCCACCTTGTGCGCGATTAAGTTGTGCATAAACGGATCCGGTGAAACGACGGTGGCGACCGATTCGTCGGAACTGGTGATCGTCACCGCGCCCTCGCCTTTGGATTCGACAGCCATTTCCTCGCTGGTATCCTTGAGAATCTTGACGGCGCGGGGCGTGACCCAGAGCGAACCGGAGACTGTGCCGGTGACATCGACGTCGGCATTGGCCACCACCGATTCATAGACGGCTGTCAACGTCGTTTCGCCCTCGATTTTCCCATGCAAATCGGTATCGGTCGTTTCGGCAATTGCGTTGTCTTGGACCGAAAGTTTCAAATTCTCTTCCGCCGTTAATTCCAGATCGTCCATATCCTCGTAATGGCCGACGACTTTGACTTGCTTGGTACCGCCGATGGCGACTTTCAACTCTTCCGGCTCGATCGTAATCGATGCGGGTCTTGGCGCCGCGCCGACCTTGATCGAAAGCGGGTCGGATGTGAGGCCGCCGCTTTGGAACGCGAGTGAGCCCACGCCCTTGGTCACCGCGCGGCCTTCCGTATTACCCGTAAACTCGATCAGGTCTTTGTCCTGCTGAGCGACAACTTTGGCGCTTACGTCGGTTTCAAAAAAGAACCAACGCTTTTCGACCACTTGAAACTCGACGCTTTCGCCTCGGCTGCCGGCCCACTCGTTCGGCGCGACGACCAGTTTCGGCTGCGTAAACCAGAGGAACAGTGCCAGCAACAAGAGCAGCGCGATCAGCAAATAGGAAGGCCGCAGCAGCACCCCCGCACCCTGCCGCCGTTTTACCGGGACGGTTGAACAGGCGGGACACTTTTTGCTGCCTTTCGGCTTGTGTACGAACAGCTGGTGGCACTCCAGGTTGGTGCAGATCAGCGTCCGCGCGGGCTCCAAGTCCTTGCGTTGATAGCCCCAGCACCAGACCAGCCGCCACGGCTCGCCGCCGTGCTTGTATTTAAAAAAGTAATGGTGAAAATCGCTGGTGTCCAAATCGGCCGTCAATTCCTTGAACGACTTGGAGATGATGCGGTGCACGGCCTGCTCGGTGGCCGATTCCGGCCGGGCCTTGCGGAGCTTTTGTTCGAGTTCTTCAAAATCCTCCTTAAGCGG
>JAYGDO010000034.1:0-9071 GCA_046582885.1 Pirellulales bacterium
ACAGAAAAGGGCCACGGCTTTCGACCGGCAGCCGAAGATCCCGTTTATTTTCACTCGCCGGCACCGTTCGTTCGTGAAAAGGAGGCCGTTGTCCCGCTCTCGCAGTCGTCGTCACGGGCGTACACCAACGTCGCCAGCGAAGCGATCGAACAGCAGTTGGAGGACAACAGCCGGGTCACCGTAATGACCGCCGCCATGTGCCAGGGCACCAAACTAGAACGAGTGCGGGACCGGTTTCCGACCCGATTTTTCGACACCGGCATTTGCGAAGGCCACACGGTCGCTTTTGCAGCAGGTCAGGCCAAGGCCGGGATGCGGCCGATTGTCGATATTTACAGTACGTTCTTGCAGCGCAGCTTCGACCAGATTTTTCAGGAAGTAGCCCTGCAAAACCTGCCCGTCACGTTCATGCTCGATCGAGCCGGTCTGACCGGCCCGGATGGACCGACGCATCACGGCGCATTCGATTTCAGCTATATGCGCGTGCTGCCCAACATGACCGTGATGGCGCCGGGAGATGCCTACGACATTCCGGCAATGCTCCAATTCGCGCTGGCTCACAACGGTCCTGTTTCGATCCGCTATCCGAAGACCAAGGCCGAACAGATCGACGACCAGTCGATCGACAACGCCCGTGCATCGGTCGAACTTGGAAAAGCGGAAATGTTGACCACGGGCCGACACGGAGCAATCATCTGCTGTGGCACACAGTTAAATGAATGCCTTCAAGCGGCCAAATCGCTACGGCAAGACGGCTTGGAAGTCGGCGTCATCAACGCGAGGTTCGTCAAGCCGCTGGACACCGAAGCGATTCTGGGCGTCGTCAAACAGTGCGATTTTGTGTTGACCGTCGAGGAAGCGGCATTGATGTGCGGTTTCGGCACCGCTGTGCTCGAGGCAATTTCCGCAGCAGGACTGTCCGCCGAACATGTCCATCGGCTTGGCATCCCCGACGAATTCATTGAACACGGCGACCGTGGCGAACTGCTCGCCGACCTGAAACTCGACGCTGAGGGCATTGCAGCAACCTGCCGTCAAATCGCCGCCAAACTTGAATCGGTCACCGCTAGGCTGCCGCGTCAGGCAAGTTAATTGCTTGCGTACTCAATTTTACAAGGCACATAAAAATACCGCCTTGCGGTGCCTCGTGGCAGATCTTTTCCAGCAGGCGAGTACAATGGGGCATCTGCGGAGAGAGATAAACGTAAATAAATTTGGCTCCACGGATTCGGCATACAGCGACAATTTGTTTTTCGACAGTAGTATTTGGCAGCGAATAACTCAGCAAATTGTGCGATATGGTATCATCGCATCATGGCAGGTTCCGACAAAAATGTGGCTCGTCCCCGGCCCCGCGTAATGTTGTTGGGTTATGACCGCCATCCTCGCGTGCACGAGGAGGCGGAACGGCTCCAACCGGAAATTGAAAAGCACGCCGACGTTGTGCTGTGCGATTTCTCTCAGAAAGCCGACTTGGCGGCGATCGAGGCCGATTTGGCCATCGTGCTCGGCGGTGACGGGTCGATTTTGCGGGCTGCTCGCCAGATGGGTTACAAACAAGTCCCCACGGTCGGCGTCAATCTCGGCCGACTCGGCTTTTTGGCGGACCTTTCCCCAGAAGAACTGCTAGCAAAGCTGCCGGATATAGTCTCCGGAAAATTTACCATCGTCGAACATCTCATGCTGGACTGCCAATTGTTACGTGGCGATCAACTTGTCGCCAGACAGTTAGGCTTAAACGAAGTCGCGCTAATGGCGGGTGGACCATTCGCAATTTTGGATGTTGATCTTTACGTTGACCAGCAGTTAATGACCACCTATAGTTCCGACGGCTTGATCATTAGTACGCCCGTTGGCTCGACCGCTCACAGCCTTTCGGCTGGTGGTCCGATTCTGCGAAAGGACGTCCAAGCCATCGTGATCACGCCGATCGCGGCGCACACTCTGACCGTGCGACCTGTTGTTGATGCCGCCGAGCGAGTTTATGAAATGCATGTTCGACAACCACATAAAGGGACCGCAGTTGTTGTCGACGGACAAGTCCTATGTACCGTTGAACCTGATGATCGAATTCGCGTCCAGCGGGCGGAACCTGTGTTTCAAATGATCTCGATTGCAGGACACTCTTATTACGGCACACTTCGAGAAAAACTGGGCTGGGGCGGTCGGATGCAAAACAAAAAGTAAGGTCATCCCGCGATAATTTCCAGTCGTACGAGAAAGGATTCTCGCCATGTCTTTTATCCGCGTCATTTTGTGCTCTTTATGCCTGCTCGCTGCAACGATCGCGCCAGCCGATGAATCCGCGACGACAAACGACGCGGCCGCTCAACCCAACGCCACGACGGCAAAACACCGCTTGCGATATAAATTTCATCTAGACGAAGTCATACGGACAAAAGTAACTCATCAGGCCGCCGTCAAGACGACGATCGAGGGCACGACACAAAAGGCCGAGACGGTGAGCATCTCACTAAAAAACTGGCGGGTGACAAAGATCGACGAGGACGGCTTTGTCACGTTCGTGCATTCCGTGGAATATGTCAACATGAAGACCGACCTGACGGGCCGTGAAACCTTGAGGTTCGATAGCCGAAAGAATGAAGAACCTCCGCCCAGCTATCAAGACGTTGCCAAACGCGTCGGCATCCCGCTAACTCGAATCGTCATGGACGACACCGGCAAGATCTTTAAGCGCGAAGAATTGGCGCCGGGACTAGCCGTTCCCAGCCAGCTGACTATGCCATTACCGCCGGACCCCGTGAAAGTTGGCGACGACTGGACCTTTCCCGATACGCTCCGAATCAAACTGCGCAACGGCGAGATAAAGTCGGTCAAAATGCGGCAGCGATTTGAACTGGAAAGCGTCGAGGACGGAGTTGCCGAAATCCACGTCGAAACGCAAATACTATCGCCGATCAAAGACAACAAAGAACTTGAATCGCAACTGATTCAACGCCAGACCGAAGGCAATATTCGGTTCGACATCGAGGCCGGACGCGTCCTCGGACAACAAATCGATCTCGACCGCCGCCTGGTCGGATATCCAAACGACAAGAGCAGCATGCACTATCGCACTCGGTTTACGGAAGTACTTCTCGAATCTACCGACCGCACGGCGGCGAATCCAACCGGGCCAACCGCCAAGAAGCAATAAACTTTAGGGCGGGATTGTTTAACGGTGAGTTTCTCGACCGCTGGTCGGCCAGTGGATTGCGGTTTTTCGTTTTCGATCCGTTGCCGCCAACGACATCGCTTTCGGCTTCAGCGGCAACCGCACGCGCGGGGACGGAATCTTCAATTGACTCCTCGTTTAGGCTCCATCGTTATTTCCCATTGTAACGAATGGCCCCGTTGTATCGCTTCTGCGATCTTTGCGCGTCTGGACCGCGAACGATCATAGGTATCCTGCGTCTCGTCGTTATTGCAAGCTCTTTGGCTGTCCGGCAAACAAAATCGCCGGCACCGTGAATGGCCAAGTTCACCATTGCTCCACGCCGATAATTAGATGTGAGCTGTTCCGAATAAACCATTTTCAGCTACGAGCAAAAAAATGATTCGAAATATTTTGTTTCTCCTGTTTATTGGTTCTTTTATCGGCATTTTTTGGACTGCGTTTTCCGGTACTGGACAAAGGCTGTTCGGCCGTGGCAGCGAACCGCAGAATTCGACCACTGACGGAGCGGTGGCACAAACAATGGAACCGGTTGACCATGATGTGCCAAGAGTATTGCCCGACCCGTCAAATCAAGGATCGGTACCGTCCGAACTGGCGCCGGTGAAGAATCTCGGCGAGGTACTTGATTTCCGTATTACGCCTTCCTGGGTGCTGGGCAACTGGCCCATCGTCACTACGGGCCTACGTTCGGGGGGGCTGTTTGGTTATCGCGTGCCACTGGTTTCGGGGACAACCGAGCAGGGCGTTACAGGTTCGTTGACCTACTACTTCACACCATCGCAACGACTCGAGCGTATCGAGTTGCTTGGCGACACGGGCGATGCTCGACAACTGGTGAAAATTATTACCGAAACGTATGGCCTCCGCCGAGCTATCACTAAAAACAACGAGTTCATTTACCGCCGCAGTGCCGGCGAACAGGTTGTATCGGAATTGCAAATTCGAACGTCGACCGTCGTACGGTCTGCGGCCCCTTATCACCGGTTCAGCATCTCGATGATCCTGTCGCGACCTGACAACACTTAAACGAGGGTGCATTCCCGTTACATCGATTGGATTACGGCATCAGTTGTATGGACCAGTCTGACGAACAAGCCGACTTGGACATCCGCTGTGTGCCGCAATCCGAAGCGGTTGACGTTTATCACTGGCTGGGAGGCGATTCCGCGGCTTTACCCGTCGGTATCAACCAGGGCCTATTCGAAGCTACTAAACAGGGGAAGCGTATCGGCGCGGTGTGGGCCAATATTACGCCAGGTCGTTCCGCATCGATTATCGGACCTAAAGTCGACCCCGACACGCAAAGACCAAATGTCGCGAGACTGCTGATTCGCGCAGCAAACCGCTATCTCGCCCAACGACGAACCCGTCTCGCCCAAGCCGCGATTGCCGACGAGGACGGTGTGGCTGCATGGTTTGCTGAAGAAGGATTTCAGCACTGCATCGCGGTCGACTGGATGGCGTGCTCAATCCAGCACGACGGGGGCCCGAGTGGTTACGAGCCGCCCAAACACCTGGTCTTTGAAACTTATTCCGACACCTTGCACGACCGCTTGGCCAGACTGCTGGAACAGACATCCCGAAAATCGGCGGACTCCGCGATGACACACGATCCTCGTCCACCGCAGGAGATACTAACCGGCTACCGCGCGATTGGCCGATACTCACCCAACCTTTGGTTCATAATTCGCGCGCAACAGCGTGACGTCGGCTGTTTGTTGATGGCCGAGCACCCTGCCGAACAACAATGCGAAATCGTTTACTTAGGCATCGTTCCGGCGGCCCGCCGCACAGGTCTCGGCCAGGCCAGCACACAATTCGCCCTACACCAAGCGGCGATCAACGGCTACCAGCAACTTATTCTCGCTGTCGATTCCAACAACGGCCCGGCGCAAGCGATTTATCAAAAAGCCGGCTTAATCTGTTGGAAACGGCAGAAAATAATGCTCCGTATCTTTGGGTAGGGAAAAGTGCATCCCCAGTTCTTGCCGTCGGCGCCGCCGCCGATCCCAACCGCCTTTGCGGTGGCAAATCCGTTGCGCTCGACCGTCATGCTGCATTCCGGGCCGGCGGCGGCACCGTCAATCCGTGAACGCGTGTCGGCGGGCAACCGGGCTGCAGATACGTGCTTTCAGTACGGCATTGCATTTACGGTTGCACATGCGTTTCCCTCTCGCCAATGTGTCATCGTGTTCAACACCTTTTCCACTTTGTGAACGTACGCCGATCCTCAAATGTACCTGGCGATATGCCGTGTTTTTTGCGTGATTTGCTGGCAGCCGGCGGGCCAAAAATTATTTTTTAAAATGTCGCGCATAGGTGGTTTGACAGCGGCGATAGCCGACGTAGAATCGGCAGCCTGATACCGGTTACTTAGACGATTCATTCGGCGCTTACTGACTTCCGGGCAGCCGCTTTCTTCAGAACGGAGCACCCCGTCCCAGGCGGTGGTGAACCGGCCGAGGCACCATGACGGTGCGGATGAAAGCCGTGGTGGTACGCGCCTGAGGGAGTGGTGCAGGACGTGACCACGGCGGAAACGGATGTCACTGAAGCTCTGCGCGAGTCGCTGCTGCGGCGGGTCGGTTCAGATCGACTTGACTTGTGGTTCGGTTCGAAGCCGCGTTTGATCATTCAAGACCGGGCGTTAATCGTCGAAGTCGCCACACCGCTTTTCAAAGAATGGCTCCACGGCAACTTTCGCGATGTGCTGCGGCAATGTTGCAATGAAGTGCTCGGCCGCACGATGGACGTAAAGTTCCGTGTCAACACAAAGCTAACCGATTCCGCCGCGCTGTCCGAGTCGCCCCAAACGCCGACAGCAACTCAAGATACAGCCGTGGTCAAACCAGAGAGACCTTCGTCCCTTCGGCCGCAGCAGACTTCAACCATGCGATTCGCAAAGTTCAAGTCGTTCGTCACCGGTCATGCAAACAAGGTCGCCTTCGCCTCGGCGCAAATGGTGGCTGAGCGGCCCGGCTCCGTTTCACCGCTGTTCATGTACGGCAGGACCGGAGTCGGCAAAACTCATTTGCTCGAAAGCATCTTATCACAGGTTGCTACGACACAGCCGAGCACCACCGCGCTTTATCTCGCCGCCGAACAATTCACGAGCCTGTTCCTCGAGGCACTACACCACAGTGGCCTGCCCAGTTTTCGGCGCAAGTATCGTAACGTCGGACTGTTGATTTTGGACGATGTGCATTTTTTCACCGGCAAAAATGCAACGCTTGGCGAATTGCTGCATACCATCGACACACTGCTGCGGAAGGGCCATCAGGTGGTGCTGGCGGCCGACCGACCGCCGGCGGAACTCGACGGACTTGGTCCGGAACTCACTTCGCGATTGGTCGGCGGGATGGTTTGCCGACTCGACGCGCCCGATCACGACGTCCGCCTGGAAATCGTGCGGCGGTACGCGAAACAACTCGACATCACAATGCCCGCTGACGTACAACAACTGATCGCCACCCGCTTGAATGATAACGTGAGAGAACTCTTCGGCGCGGTGCACCGGCTACGCGCCACCAGCCAAGCGCTTCAGCAGCCGATCACTGCGGCGCTCGCGGAAGAAGCTCTCGCGGACCTCGTCGTCCATAGCGGCAGACTCATCCAGATGTCCGACATCGAACGCGCCGTCTGTGAAGTATTTGGACTCCGCCCCGAAAGTCTGCGATCCGCGCGCAAAATCAAAGCGATCAGCCATCCTCGCATGCTGGCCATGTGGCTGGCACGAAAATACACACGCAGCGCCCTTTCAGAAATTGGCGACCACTTCGGCCATCGTAGCCACACTACCGTGATTTCGGCGCAAAAGCGCGTCGATCGTTGGATGCAAGGGGGCGATCGACTGTCGGTCGGCGACCAGCAGTGGCATATTGAAGAAGCCATTCGCCGCGTGGAAGGCCGATTAAAAGCCGGTTAAACTGGATGGCGGTCAAGAAGCCGGACTAGCAAATGACCGAAAAGGCGTTTTGACAGCTGACAATGCAGCCATTCGGTTCTTCTTTTCAATTCTGGAACAGGCATGGGAGGCACCCTTGTGCCTCGGGCCTGCTGGTTTCTCGCTGCTTAAGACGTTCGGCGCGGCCGTCGAGCGCACGAAAATCGACAACCTGCACGCTGTTGAGCCGGACCGATTCGCGACACGAAAACAGCCGTGTGACGAGTTGACTGTCGAAATCGGAGTCGCCAAAATCGCCGTCAAAGAAGAACAAGAAGACTCGTGACGGGCCGCCATCGACAAAGTAATCGTCAAATCGGCGAAAAATTCTTTCGATGGCTTTCTTTTTACTTCCGTTTTTTTGCTTGTGCCGGTATCGCGTTCGGATCGTACTTTGGATTCGGTGTCGTCGGAATGGGTGCTTTGACCTTGGCCCGCCAGTCTTTCATCGCATCGTATAATCGCTTGAGTTCTTGCGGTTGCGATTCTACGAGGTTCTTCGATTCGCCGATGTCGTTCTTCAGGTTGTAAAGCTCGAGGCGACCGGTCTCAAACCATTCGATCAGTTTCCAATCGCCCATACGGATCGCGGCGGCCGGCGTCGTGCGGAACGGGCCACCGTGCGGGTCGCCCCGGCCCTGCAGATAGCAGGGAAAGTGCCAGTAGATTGCTTTCCGGTCGAGCTTCGTATTCGAATTTCGCAACAAAGGCATAAGGCTGGCGCCGTCAAGCTGGTAGTTCTCAGGCGGTTTCGTCTCGGTCGCCTCCAGCAGTGTCGGATACCAATCGATGCCGATCACCGGCTCGTCAGATTCGCTGCCCGCTGTCGTTACACCCGGCCAATGAACAATCATCGGCTCGCGAATTCCGCCCTCGTAGAGCATGCCCTTCGCACCTCGCAAGGGGTGATTGTTCGTTGCACCTCCATAGCCGCCATTGTCCGAAAAGAAAACGACCAGGGTATTCTTACGGAGCGCCAACTCTTCCAGTTTCGCCAGCACGGCGCCGACACTATCGTCCACGCTTTCGATCATCGCTGCGTACTTTGCGTTGTCATGGTGCCTCGTTGACTCTTTCGCCTTGTATTTACTGACCAAATCCGGTTTGCCTTGAATCGGCGTGTGGACCGCATAATGCGTCAAATAAAGAAAGAACGGCCGCTGCCGATTCTTTTCGATGAAGTTGGTCGCCTTATCCGTCAGCGCGTCCGTCAGGTAGACACCTTTTTCGCGCACGATGAGGTTGGGATAGTTCAGCGGGCTGTGATAGCCGCCAGCGCTCGGGCTGCCCCATGACTTTCCCGCAATATTGACATCGAAACCTTGCCGCCGCGGGTCGGATCCGAGATGCCACTTGCCCATGGATGCCGTAACGTAACCGCCGGTCTGCAGCGATTCGGCGATCGTGACGAACCGGTCGTCAAGCACCGTCTTGTTTTCGACCGGCTCTAAACGGCGGAACGGGTGGTTACCGCGACGCGGATCGCCGACGGTAAATATGCCATGCCGCGGCCCATATTGGCCGGACATCAGGCAAGCGCGGCTCGGCGCGCAGTTCGGTGCGTTGGCGTAAGCGCTCATGAACGTCATGCCTTGTCGCGCCAAGCGATCAATGTTCGGTGTCTCGTAGAACTTTTGCTCGCGGCCGAGTTTGTCATACATGTAGCCGACATCCGTCCAGCCCAGGTCGTCGATGTAGAAGAAGACGATGTTGGGTTTCGCGCTGGCGCCGTAAGCGAACTGCGACGAAACAATACAGATGGCCATTCCAAGCAAGTAACGTGGCATATTGATTTCTTCCTTCGTTCTCTGCACGCTTGGCGTTGAACGGAACCGGTCCCGGTCTATCGCAGTTTGCTCGTCTGCCGAAGAAATTCTTGATCCAACGACGGCAGGGTGCCGAAATAATGCTCGAACTGCTTGCGCCGCTCTTCGGGTGTATCTTCAAATA
>JAYGDO010000038.1:0-27204 GCA_046582885.1 Pirellulales bacterium
ACATTTGAGCGGTTTAAAACTTTCGACATATTCTCCCAGGCTGTGTGGTCGCAACCGATGTTAAGCCGTAGTGCGCTGCTGGTCCTCTTCTGCATATCGTGCCAAACCCCAGGCTGGCGTTTTGACGTACATGCGTCGGAACCGGAAACCATTGCATTTCAGCGCCACATAAAACCCCTCTTTGAGCGCCACTGCCTCAAATGTCACGGCCCGACCGAGCAGAAAAACAGTTTTCGCGTGGATTCTCCGAAAACTCTGCTTAGCGGCGGCGATTCCGGCGAGCCGGCAATTGTTCCCGGCAGTGCCAAACAGAGCTATTTGATCAAACTCGTAACCGGTGCCGACCCCGACCTTGTCATGCCGCCCAAAGGCAATCGCCTGGCAAAGTCGGAAATCGACATGCTTCGCGCCTGGATCGATCAAGGCGGGAAGATGTCGGACCCGACCGGCGCGCCGGCGGTCCAAAAGACGGATCACTGGTCGTTTCAGCCGATTGTGCGCCCGCAACCACCAGGCACGGACGGGACGCCGATTGCCAATCCAATTGATTCGTTTATTGCGGCGAGACTGACGGCGGCGGGCCTGCACAGGTCGCAGCCCGCCGACCGCGTCGCGCTGATCCGACGCCTGTACTTCGTCATGCATGGATTGCCGCCGACGCCGATAGAAATCGAGCAGTTTGTGAACAATTCAAATGACAACGCGTACACAGGCATCATCGACCGCGTGCTCAAAAGCCCGCGTTACGGAGAACGCTGGGCACAACACTGGCTTGATTTAGTTCGATTCGGTGAGACGGAGGGATTCGAGACCAATCGCGAACGCCCCAATGCCTGGCCCTACCGGGACTATGTCATTCAGTCGTTCAACGACGACAAGCCATTTGACCAGTTCGCTCGGGAACAACTCGCGGGCGATGCCCTCAAGGCAGATGTCGCGACTGGGTTTTTGGTTGCCGGTCCGCACGACATCGTCAAGAGCCCCGATGTCAATCTCACCCTGATGCAGCGGCAAGATGAATTGGCGGACCTCATCAACACAACTGGCACCGCGTTTCTCGGACTGACCCTGGGATGCGCCCGCTGCCACAACCATAAGTTCGATCCTGTATCGCAGGTCGATTACTACGCGCTGCAGGCCGTGTTTGCCGGCGTGCAGCACGGCGAGCGGCCGATTTCGTTGCCTGCCGACGCCGCGACGAGGCGGGCGGAACTCACCAAGCAAGCCGAGAAACTGGGCGGACGGCTCGATCAAATCACGGGGGTACGTAAAGCCGTGAGCCCGCTGAACAACCTGGAACGACTCCAGCCGACCAAAGCCCGCTTTATTCGATTCACGGTCCTGGCGACAAATAATGGCGCGAATCCCTGCATCGACGAACTTGAAATTTTTGCCGGCGACAAAAACGTGGCCCTGGCGGAACATGGAGCAAAGCCGACTTGCTCAAGTACCTTACCCGGCTATGCCATTCATAAACTCGAACACATCAATGACGGAAAATCTGGAAACAGCCACAGCTGGATTTCTAACGAGCCGGGCAAGGGATGGATACAGATAGAACTGGCCCAGCCCGAGTTAATTGACCGCATTCGCTGGGCACGGGATCGCGCAGGCCGGTTCGCCGACCGACTTCCCGTTCGCTACGTCATAGAAGCCGCCACTGAAGACCGGCGCTGGCGGCAGATTGCCAGTTCGGACGGCCGCCGCAGTCACAACGGCACAACGTCGACGACCGCACGTTATCGCGTTAATCACCTGCCCGCCCAGCAGGCTCAGCGGGCAGGCGAGTTGCTCGCAGAACTGCAAAAAACGGAAGCCGCAATCAACCGCGTCACCCAACAGACGGCTTACATCGGTAAGTTCGCCCAGCCCGGACCGACCCATCGCCTTTACCGCGGCGAGCCAATGGCAAAACGCGAGGAAGTCGCGCCGGATGCGGTCGCAGCGATTGGCCGACTCGGCCTAAAGAAGAATTCGCCCGAACAGACGCGTCGATTGCGGCTAGCCGAGTGGATCGTCGATCGAAAAAATCCGCTGACCGCCCGCGTCTTGGTCAACCGCCTCTGGCAGCATCATTTCGGCACCGGGATTGTCGATACGCCGAGCGACTTCGGTGCGAACGGCAGGCGGCCGACGCATCCGCAGTTGCTCGATTGGCTGGCATCTGAATTGATCGAAAGCGACTGGTCGATCAAGCATATCCATCGTTTGATTCTGTCGTCACACACATTTCAGCAAGCAAACCTGCCGCGAGCCGATCATTTAAAGGTCGACGCCGACTCAAGACTGTTGTGGCGTTTTCCTCCGCGGCGGCTCGAGGCTGAAGCAATCCGCGACAGCATTGTGTCCGTGAGCGGTGCGCTCGACTTAAAGATGGGCGGACCGGGTTTTAGCGGATTTGAAGTGCAAAAAGAAAACGTACGGCATTATTTCCCTAAAAAGCACTTCGGACCGGGCGACTGGCGGAGGATGGTGTACATGACGCGGGTCCGCCAAGAGCGAGAATCGGTATTCGGCATCTTCGACTGTCCGGACCTGAGCCAAGTGGTGCCAAACCGCAGTCGTTCGACGACGCCGCTGCAGGCGCTGAACCTGTTTAACAGCCGGTTTATGATACAGCAAGCTGAGCTGTTCGCTGAACGACTGAAGTCGCAAGCCGGTAACCGCCGAGCGGGCCAGCTGCAGCTCGCTTTTCAGTTGTGTTACGGCCGCCAGCCGCAAGATGACGAGTTATCCGACGCATCGGAGGTGGCCACCCGCCACGGAATGGAAACCGTCTGCCGCGCCATGCTGAACTCGAACGAGTTTTTATTTATACCCTGAAGTCGCCTGACGCTCAGTCTGAGGCGACGGATGCGAATTTAACTTAGCCCGGTTTCCTGGACGGGGCGTTGGACGATTACAGGCGATAACCGACCCATGCCAAACGAGACGTTTTCGGGACATCACCTGCTCAATCGCCGCACATTCCTGGGCGACGTGGGCCTCGGCCTTAGCGGCATCGCGCTGGCACAGTTAATGGCCAACGATGGCCTATTGGCGCAAGAACACAAACGTGGCGCCGGCGACAAGTCGCCCATCCGACCGGCCATTGACCCGGCAACTCCCTTTGCTCCTCGAAACGCGCACTTTCCGGCCAAGGCGAAGAACGTCGTGGTAATATTTTGTTCGGGTGCCTGCAGCCACATCGATACTTTTGACTATAAGCCCGAACTGATCAAACGCCACGGCCAGCCGCTTTCCGGAAGTGAAACGCTGCTTACATTTCAGGGCGCCCAGGGCAATCTGACAAAGAGCCCCTGGGCGTTCAGGCCCCGCGGCGAGTCGGGCAAAATGGTATCGGATCTCGTGCCTCATCTCGGTGACTTGGCCGATGAAATGTGTTTCATTCATTCCCTCACCAGCAAGACCAACACGCACGGACCGGGCGAGAACTTCATGTCCACCGGATTTACGCTGGACGGCTTTCCCAGCATCGGCGCCTGGCTGACTTACGCGCTGGGCAGCGAGAACCGCAATCTTCCCGCGTTCGTCGCCATCCCCGATCCGCGGGGAACGCCCCAGTCGAGCGTCAATAACTGGGGCCCCGGCTTTTTACCGGCCGCATTTCAAGGAACGGCGTTCAACGCAGCGGCTGCGATCCGTAACCTGGCAAGGCCGCCGGGCGTTTCTGAAAAAACAGACATCACGGCACGCGACTTTTTACGCCGACTCAACAAGCGACATTTAAAACGCTTTCCGGGTGACGCGGAATTAGCCGCGCGCATCTCCAGTTACGAACTCGCTGCCCGCATGCAACTGAGCGTTCCTGAAGTCAGCGATATTTCCTCGGAACCGGCGCACGTACTAAAAGCATATGGTGCCGACGACACACAAAATACACTGAAGGCCTCCTTCGCCCGAAACTGCATTCTGGCGCGGCGTTTGATTGAAAAAGGGGTTCGCTGCGTCCAACTGTTCAATGGCTCATACCAAACGGGCGGAGAGGGCGTCAGTAATTGGGACGGACACAAAGTACTGCACCAACAGTACTCCAAACACGGCCCGGTTCTCGATCAGCCGGCTGCCGCTCTGCTCCGTGACTTAAAGATGCGTGGACTTTTGCAGGAGACGCTAGTCGTTTGGTGTACGGAATTCGGACGGATGCCGACCTTCCAGAAGGGCGCAAGCGGTCGCGACCACAATCCTTCCGGCTTCACCGCCTGGCTGGCCGGCGCCGGCGTCAACGCACCGCTGACCTACGGCGCAACGGACGACTTTGGCTACAAGGCCGCGGAGGCCATCGTCACCGTCTACGATTTTCACGCCACAATTCTTCATCTGCTCGGGCTTGATCACCAACGGCTTTCTTTCTACCACAACGGCATTCAGCGGCGATTGACCGACGTGCATGGCCGAGTCATCAAAGAGGTGCTGGCCTAAAACGGACAGCGAGTCGCTTCAACTCAAGTACCCTTTTGGAATCTGCGCACCGGCCACAAAGCACAGTTTTCCGACCTTGACCATCTGATAGACGTTAATTCGAAAATCGGGGCAGGTACTGACGAAGCAATAGGCGTCGGTCGGTGTGAATCCAAAGTCGGCAATCAGCCAGTCCATCATAAAGAACGTGGCGGCCTCGACCGCTTCCTCCAGCGGCCGAGCCGCATTGATGGCGATAATCGAATCGGGTTTTTCAATCCGCATCCAGGGAATGGTTGTATCCGCCAACAGTTCCAACTTGACGCGGACCACCGCTTTCGTCTCGGCGGCCGTGCCGGTGAATTCGGTGTCACCCTGACTCGCATGGACGTCGCCGAGATAGAACAGTGCCCCGTCGTGAAAGATCGGCAGCAAAATGCGATTTCCCGCTGCCACGTCGCGGATGTCGAGGTTGCCGCCCCAGGCACCCTGGCCGTCGATACTGGTGGTTACTTCTCGATCCGGGGCCACGCCAATCGTGCCGACAAATGGCGTGATAGGCCAAGTGATCCGTTCGTTAAAACGCATCGTTCCGTCGCGTGTTGTTCCGCTTGGCCCGCTCGTATGGTGAAAGATTTTCGTGGTGTAATCACCGGAAAGTTCGGGCCAGCGCGTCGAACACCCGAGCGGGCCGCGGCCCGGTCCGATCGCAACCCACGAGTAATCATCCACGGTGATCTCTTCGATCGTGGCAATCAATACATCGCCGCGTTTTGCGCCTTCCATAAACACCGGGCCACCGATCGGATTTGCCTGCGGCGGATGACGATCGAAACCGGGCCGCCGAGACGGAATCGCTTTATCGTCTTCGCTCTGGAAGTAGCCCGTACTGGCGTCAAAGGTTTCGATTTCAAACGTTTCACCTGGCCGCACGCGCAGAAGTGGTTCGTGCGTGCTATCAAATTCATATTTACGCGCGTCCGCACGCTCGATTCTCTGCATCAACAACTTTCCTTTCAGGCCAACAGTTCTTTCACGACACGACCATGCACGTCCGTTAGCCGATAATCACTGCCGGCATGACGATACGTCAGTCTTTCATGATCAAGTCCCATCAGGTGCAGAATCGTGGCGTGCAGGTCATGCACGTGGACTTTGTTGTGGACCGCATGCCAGCCGAATTCGTCCGTGGCGCCGTGGACCATGCCTCCCCGCACGCCACCACCCGCCAACCACATCGTGAAGCCGAACGGGTGATGTTCGCGGCCACCCGCTCCCTCAGCGGTCGGCGTGCGGCCAAACTCGCCTCCCCACAGCACCAAGGTGTCGTCCAACAATCCCCGCTGCTTCAAATCTATTAATAGGGCCGAGATCGGCTGATCGACGGCTGCGCAGCGTTTCGGCAGTTCGTCCCGTATCTTGCTGTGGTGATCCCAGATGTTGTTCTTCGGTGCGTCAAATAGTTGGACGAACCGCACGCCGCGCTCGACCAAACGCCGGGCCAGCAGGCACTGCCGGCCAAACAGGTCGGTCGGTTCCTTGCCGACCCCGTACAACTGGTGCGTGCTCTTGTTCTCCCGCTCGATATCGAATGCCTCCGCCGCTTCGTGCTGCATACGAAATGCAAGCTCAAACGATGCAATCCGCGCGTCGAGTTGGCTGTCGATGATGCGCTGCCGCCGGTGAATCTCGTTCAACCGACGGAGGGCGTCGAGCTTTGCCCGCTGCCGCTGGCGATCAACTTTCGGATCACCCAGGTTCGCGATCGGATGCTTCAGATCGCGGATCAGCGTCCCCTGGTAGGCGCTCGGCAGAAAACTCGAAGCCCAAAGCTGCGCGCCTTGAAAGACGGCTGAGGGACTGACGACCACAAAACCCGGCAAGTTCTCATTTTCGGTTCCCAACCCATAAGTGAGCCACGAACCCATGCTGGGTCGCGAGAACGCTTGCTCGCCGGTACACATTTGCAGCGCCGCGCCGGTGTGGTTGATGTTGTCGGCCACCAGCGAGCGAATGACGCAGATGTCGTCAATGTGCGAAGCCACGCGCGGCAACAGTTCACTGACATCGGTTCCCGATTGGCCATGTTTGGCAAACTTCCACGGCGAAGCCAGTAGGTTGCCCGTCTTGGTGCGTTCAAGTTTAGGCTTTTCGAACGGCAGGGGTTTGCCGTTGTCGGCGATCAGCCGCGGCTTAGGGTCGAACAGATCGACATGGGAAGGTCCGCCGGGCATATAGAGAAAAATGATCCGCTTGGCACGCGTAACGTGATGGGACGGGCGGACCGCAAAAGGCCGCGCGGATCGGTTCTGCGGGCCGTTTTCGGCCGCCAGCAGATCGGTCAATGCCAACAGACCGAAGCCGCAGCCGGTGTGGGCCAGTAATTCACGGCGCGAAAAATATGGCGGATCCCACATGGGCGAGTTCTCTTTCTCCCGGTTTCAATCCAGATAAACGAACTCGTTGCTGCAAAACAGCACGTGCACCAGGTCGGCCCAGGGGGTTAGCGGATCATCGCCGTCGACCTCACCGAGAAGCCCCCGGGCAATTTCGATTTCCGCCGGGTTGGCCGGCCTGCCAAACAAAATCTGGTAAGCCCTTACTATACGTGCGGTTTCATCCCGCGAAACTTCACGCAGCAACCGTTTCGCCAGATTTCTAGCCTGGGTTAGTGCGAACTCGTTATTCATGAGAAACAGCGATTGCGGAGCAACCGTACTGACCACGCGTTTCGGGGTCGAGGCGTCCGGATTGGCCGCGTCAAACAGCGAAGCATAATTGCTCCGGTTCCATCGCGCCGTCTGCACGTAAAGTGAGCGACGGCGAATCATCAGGTCGTCCCCGGCCGGACCGCCCAGCGACGAGTCGAGCCGGCCGGCGACAAATAACATCGCATCCCGAATCGCTTCGGCCTCCAGGCGTCGCGGCATAAACCGCCCGAGCCAACGATTGTCCGGATCTCGTTTAAGTTGTCCGGGCGGAATCTTACCGGATTGCTGATACGTACTTGAAAGCATGATCTGTCGATGTAATTTTTTTAGCGACCAACCATCGGCAATAAACCGGGCCGCAAGCCAGTCAAGCAGGCCGGGATGCGTCGGAGGCTCGGATCTCATGCCGAAATTATTGGGCGTGCGGACAAGGCCCTCGCCAAAGTGCCATTGCCACACCCGGTTGACGATCACCCTCGCAGTGAGCGGATTTGTTTTCGACGCGACCCAGTCGGCTAACTCACGGCGGCCGCTGCCATTGACAATTGGCGCTGGCGAGTCATCCGCAAAAAAACGCGGCACACGCCGCGGAATCAATCTTCCCAAACGCGTGTAGCTCCCGCGAATGTGAATCGGCACGTCTTGAATCCCGGAAAATAATCCACCCGGCGTCCCGCCTTCTTGCACCGCAATGGCTCGCGGTATTTCGGGCAACAACTCGCGCTGTAACGTTTCGCGGCGGGAAACAAGCCGCAGGCGGTCCGGATCGTCATCCGCCGGCTTCGGAGATCGTTTATCCACCGCCTTTAGTTGAGCTTCGATTTCGCCCAGCTGCTTCACTTGTGCCTGTCGCCGGGCAACATCAGCGGCCGGAACGAGCGGCACTCGGTTCATCGTGTATGCGCCGCCCTTGGTGCCCAGCTTCTCAATAAAATGAGAACTGTAAAATATCCCCGCCAGCGCGTAATAATCATCGGTCGAGACGGGATCGAATTTATGATCATGACAGCGGGCACATCCCAGCGTCAGCCCAAGAAAAGCCTGACCGATCGTGTCAATATTGTCATCGGCCATATCGCTGACGATTTTCTCCTTGTCCGCCTCGTGGGGATCCCAGACTCCGTTAGAAAGAAACGTCGTTGCGATCAACCCGGCCGCGTAAACCTCGGATCCATCCGGATTTGGCAACAGGTCTCCAGCAATCTGATGCACGATGAACTCGTCAAACGGCAAATCGCGGTTTAGCGAATCGACCACCCAGTCGCGATAACGCCACGCATCAAGCGGTTCGGCCGTCCGCTGACGGGCCTTGGCGTCGGCATCGTAATAGTCGGCATAACGCACGATGTCGAGCCAGTGCCGCGCCCACCGCTGACCATAGACCGGCGAATCGAGCAAGCGATTAATAAGGTTTGCAAATGAATCGCTCGCTTCGTCCTCCAGAAATTTCCGCAGCTCCTCGGGAGTTGGCGGCAGACCCGTCAGGTCGAACCAGGCCCTCCGCGCCAGCGCCGCGGGTTCAGCTCGCGGCGCGAATGACAACCCGTCGGCCTCCAGTCGCTTCAGCACGAACGCGTCGATCGGTGTGTAAACAAGATTCTGCTGACGTACCGTCGGCGGATTGACGCTGGATGGCGACCGGAAGGCCCAATGCTGTCGGTGTTCGTCACGATATAAGTCGGTTGCCGACGGCAGAACGATTCGTTCGTCGGTCGGCGCACCCAACCGCACCCACCGCTGCAGCAAAGCAACTTCACGCTTTACCAATTTTTTTTCGTTCTTGGGCGGCATTTCACCCGAACTGATCATCTCCAACAAGTAACTCCGCTCGGGATGCCCGCGAACCAGTGCTGCTCCGCTATCGCCACCCTTCAACATGGCCGACACCGTACGAAGATCGAGCTTTGCTTCCTGTTTTTTTTCACCGTGACATTTGTGACAGCTTCGCGCCAGGACCGGCAAAACATCCTTTTCGAACTGCGGCGTCGTGCCGTAATCCGTATCGAGTTGATACTTCTCCGACAAGTACGCTCCCAATGCATTTTGTTCCGTATTCGACAAGACGCGACTGTAGAGCAGCACCTCAGCCAACTCACCGGCATAGAACGTATTGATTTGTTCAAAGCCGTAATGCTGCCCGATGGCCAGGCAGATTTCCTCGCGAAATCCCAAAAACGTCCGCCCCGCGAAAAACCCGCTGCCATCGGGCACAGCGTTTCGGTACTGCGCCCAGCGGCCGCCGCCCTCGTAGACGACCTCCAGTAAATTTGTTTTACCGTCCCACAAGACGGATCTCGCCTGGCCTTCGTCCCCGTAGGCAATACCCAGGCGGTTACGGCCATTCTGTTGATAGCCAACCCAAAACCCGCGCCTAGCAGCCGCCGGTATTTTTTTGTGATCGGACCGCAAGTCCAGCAGCCGGGGATTGGGATGGGCCGGGACCATTTTAGCCCTCATGACCAACACGACATGCAGCGGCTGGTCCCCCGGTCGCAGTCCGCTCAGTCCAGCTACCTGCAACAGGCTCTGCCCCCGAAATTGAATTGAAGGGCGATCGTTGAACGCAGCGTGCCGGTAAGTGGGCTGACGGCCGGCGGCCTTTTGTTCCACGTGGTTTCCCTGCCCGCTCTTGTCGTTCCAGCGCGAGAGTTTAATTCCGTCGACAGGATCATTTTCATGCAGTCCATCGCCGTCAGGATCTGAGGCGTCCAGCCACAGCACCAAGCCGTCGGTCGGAATCGAGTCGGCCCAGCCCCATGACGCGAGCACCAGTGAGGCTATTACCATTACGGCAGTGCGCGTCAACGGCATGCTCGAATAAAACATAGGACCATCCAAGAGGATCGCGGGCGGCGATTATAGCACACCGAAACAAATGGAGTTGTCGATTCAACCTTAAAGTGAACGGACGTGAAATTCCTTTGCCGCGGAATTTCAGCGCAGCCCACCGAGCAATGCACTGGCCGCCTGGCCTAACAGCATCGTGTCGACGCCGGCCGCGATGAGTGTGAATCCCCTATCGTAATACTTTCGTACCGCGTCAGCGGTTATTCCAAAGATCCCCAGCGGCATGCCGGCCGAGACGCAGGTGTTTGTCACGTGGTCGATCGCACCGACAACGGCCGGGTCATCGAGTTGCCCGAGCTTACCCAGGCTTGATGACAGATCGTAGGGTCCAATTAGAATGGCGTCGATTCCCGGTACCTGGATGATCGCCTCGATGTTCTCCACCGCCTGAATATGCTCGGCTTGGACAATCACCGTCACCTCTTCGTTTGCCGACTTCAGATACTCTGAAAAAGTTGAGCCGTAACCGTGTGCCCGCGCCAAGCCGACGCCGCGCGCACCTTGCGGAGAATAGCGACACCAAGAAACAACGGCCTGTGCTTGCTCGACCGTATTGACTTGTGGAGCGATAATTCCGTGTGCACCTAGATCGAGCGCTTTTTTGATCGGCACTTCCGCCACCACGGGAACCCGAACAATACAGGCAACCCGATGGCCGACCGCCTGTAAAACCGCCTCGACGTCGCCCGTTTCAAAAGGTCCGTGCTCACCGTCGATGAAGAGCCAATCAAATCCCGTATTGGCGATCACTTCCGAGGCAGCCGGCGCCGTTAATGTGACCATGGTGCCGAACAACCGTTCGCCCTTGAGCAGGCGTTTGCGAAAGTCGGCACTCATAGAATCCTCCGGGCGGGTTCGCATTCGAACCCCATTCTATCGCGCAGAACGACGCGAGTGAGGGCCGCTAGTGACGGATTCCGGCAATCAATGCCGTTCGTACTGCGACGGCGGCAAGCCTATCCCGGTCTGTGGCAACGCGCGTTAGGCGTCGCCGCCTTGCCGCTGCTCAAACAAGATACAACCAACGAGTACGCCGCCCGTCAGAAAGATCAGGTATGCGGTCCAAATTGTGATATCGTCAGCCAAATTGCGATCGAACCATCTGTCGATCGCCGCGAACGCGCAGAATGCGAACACTATCGAAAATAAGACACAGGACCAGGCGAGCCATTTGATTGTCGATCTGAGCATTTCAAACTCCGGGGCAGACGTTCTATCTCCACTATATTTGCCAGCCGGTTTTCGTCAAAACGCCTTTGCCCATTCGGCGGCCGTCCTGTCAAAATGGCAGCCCCCTTATGATCCGATTCGCCATCCGCTATGATCGGCGCATGGCCTCAAACCCTGAAAAAAACGGCAATTCCTCGCCTCTGGCTGTATTGATCGTCGATAATGACCAGCCTCACGCCGAAGCTGTGGCCGAGAGCCTGCAACGAGTTGGTTACGATTGTACGGTCGCTACGTCGGGTGCTGACGGCGCGGCGCTGATTGAAAAACACCAGTATGACCTGGTCTTTACCGACTTGGTGATGCCGGAAATTGACGGAATGGAAATTCTCAAAATCGCCCGCGAATCGCTTCCCGACGTTGAAGTGATCATGGTCACCGGTCACGGCTCGATCCAGTCGGCGGTCGAAGCGATGCAACAAGGCGCCTATACGTACTTGGAGAAAGGCGCGGGAATCGCACATTTGCGGGCCGTCACCGAGCGCGCCGCCGAACGACTGGGATTGCGCCGCGTCAACGAGGAACTTCATCGCCGGCTCGATGAAAAATTCGGTTTTGAGGGGGTCATCGGCAGTAGTCCCACAATGAACCAAGTCATCGACAAACTCAAACGCATTGCTCCGACCGATGCCAGTGTGTTGATTCAGGGGGACACCGGCACCGGCAAGGAACTCGTCGCCCAGGCGATCCATCAGAACAGCGGACGAAAGAACAAGCCGTTTGTGGGCCTTAACTGCGCAGCGCTTTCGGAACACATCCTAGAAAGCGAACTGTTCGGCCACATCAAAGGGGCGTTTACGGACGCTTCAACAGACCGGGTCGGCAAATTTGAGTTTGCCGATGGCGGCACACTGTTTCTGGATGAAGTCGGCGACATGCCGATGGCAACCCAAATCAAACTGCTGCGGGTTCTGGAAAGCGGTGAGATTACGCGAGTTGGCTCCAACGATCCAATCCAGGTCAACGTGAGAATCGTTTCAGCGACGAACCGTGATTTGGAGACTTCGATAGATGCCGGCACGTTCCGCCGCGACCTCTATCACCGCCTCAAGGTCGTTACCATCACACTTCCGCGGCTAACCGAACGTTCGCAAGACATTCCCCTGCTGATCGACTATTTCATGAAGCAGTTCGCTCAACGCCACAACAAAATGATTAAGAGCATGGCCACTGCCGCCCGCCGAAAATTGATTTCCCTGGACTGGCCTGGCAATGTGCGGCAATTACGGAACGTTATTGAGAGCATGGTCGTCGTCGATGATGACGGCGTGCTGAGCCTGAATGACTTACCTGAAGAATTCACTGAAAATTCCGACCCATCGGAAGACCCTTCCGTCTCGTTTACGGGCTTAATTGGCCGGCCTTTGGTCGAAGTCGAAAAGCATTTCATTGCGGAGACGCTCACCTTAGTCGGCGGCAATCGTGAAGAAGCGGCAAAAATGCTTGGCATCGGCGAGCGAACTTTATACCGAAAGATCAAGGATTTTCAGTTGTAGATTTTCACCTGACCTATAAACTTGCGAGGAAGAAAAGGAACGGACGCCCATGTCTTCTATTGAACAACTTCCTGCTAATGTCGTCAACAAAATCGCTGCCGGCGAGGTGATCGAGCGACCGGCCAGTGTCGTCAAGGAGCTGATTGAAAACTCGGTCGACTCGGGCGCAACGAGAATCGACGTCGAAATCGCACAGGGCGGCAGCGGTCTAATTCGGGTCGTTGATAACGGCAGCGGCATTGCAAGAGACCAACTTCTGCTAGCTCTGGCCAGTCACGCTACCAGCAAGATTCGTAGCGACGAAGATTTATTTCGGGTGCGGACGCTCGGATTTCGCGGTGAAGCACTGGCGTCGATCGCTGCGGTTAGCCGTATGCAAATTCGCAGTCGCACGCCAGCCGCGTCCGGCGCACAAATAGAAACGACCCATCCGGAAGAACCGCAAATCACGCCGTGTGGCTGTCCGTTGGGCACGTCCGTGGAAGTACGTGATCTGTTTTTCAACACCCCAGTGCGGCGCAAGTTTCTCCGCACGACCCAAACAGAAATAGGGCATATTACCGAATCATTTTCCCGGCTGGCGCTCGCCTACCCGGCGATACATTTCACCTTGTCCCACAATTCACGAGTGCTGCACGAACTGCCGCCCGCGGATTCCAGGAAAGACCGGATCAGGACCTTTTTTGGAGACGATCTGGCAGACGGCCTGATCAAAGTGTACGGCGAGGATGAAGAACTGAGAGTGAGCGGCTACGCGGCAGACCCCAGTCACAGTCGCGGCAATAACCGAATGCAATTTTTGTTTCTGAATGGACGGTTTATTCGCGACCGGTCACTACAGCACGCGCTGAACGAAGCATACCGGGGCCTGCTTATGACCGGACGTTATCCGATATGTTTCCTGACAATGCAGATGCCCGCCGAAATGGTCGATGTCAACGTCCACCCGACCAAACTCGAAGTGCGTTTTCAAGATGGAGGTCGCATTTACAGCCATTTGCTGGGCACCCTGCGGACGCAATTCTTGAATACTGACTTGACGGCGAAGGTACAAACGGGAACCGCGCCACCATCCGGCGAAAGTGGCGCGAACCCCACCCCACGACCGACCGCCCCGACTGACAGCGGTTCACCGTTCGCCCTGCCAACGGCCCTGGCGGGCCCTAATGCCGGCGATGAGACATCCCCCGCTCACGTATCGGAGTTTCGGCTTCCCGCTCATGTCGTACAGGGGTTAACAACTGAATCGCATCCGCTTTCAAATCCGCACGCCCTGACCCAAGGCGGGAATCGCTTGACTCATTTCACGGATCGACTGCCTGCCGCAGACGTGCCGCAGGGAATTCAAAGTCGCCACTCGGAATCTGACACGACGGCGGAATCCTCGCCGGCAATGCAGGTACTTAACCGTTATCTGATTGCCGAATCGCCCGACGGTGTGCTTGTCATTGACCAACATGCGCTGCACGAGCGGATACTGTATGAAGAAATCCGCACCAAGGTTCTGGCGAAAGCGGTAGAAACCCAAGCCCTGCTGGTTCCGGAGCCCGTTGACTTGAGCCCCGCCGAGGCCGCATCCGTGTTGGAGCAGACCGAGTTGTTGGAGCAATTGGGAATCCGGGTCGAGGCCTTCGGCGGCGACACTGTTCTGATCTCCAGTTATCCGGCTATGCTCGCCAACTGGAGCCCGGCGGAACTTTTGCGTACAGTGGCAGAACAGTTGACTTCGGCGGGCAAGGCGCCGGAGCGGCGGGATTTATTGGACGAGCTTCTGCATATGATTTCCTGCAAAGCAGCCATCAAAGCCGGCGATCGGTTATCGCCGACTGAAGTTGAGGCCTTGCTCCAGCAGCGGGAACTTGCCCGTGACGCGCACCACTGTCCGCACGGACGGCCAACGGCGCTGGTATTTACTCGTGAAGAACTCGACAAACGCTTTAAGCGCACGTAAGTGCGATCGATCTGCCTTTGCCCAGTTGTCATCTCCGAAAGTGATTCATGATTTGCGTTTCCATAGGACGTAGTCGGCACCGACATGTGATCGCCGAACACAAGCACCTCGTCGAACAAGGCGCGACGCTGGTAGAGCTACGGCTCGATTATATTCGGGGTGAGGTACAGCTCAAAAGATTACTAGCGGGTCGCCCCTGTCCGGTCGTGGCAACATGCCGCCGTGACAGCGACGGCGGAAAATACAACGGCCCCGAGGAGTCGCGGCAGGCCATCTTGCGTATGGCGATCGCAGAAGGCGCGGAATACATCGACCTCGAAGAGGATATTGCCGCAAACATACCCCGTTTCGGAGCGACAAAGCGCATCGTCAGCCTGCATAATTTCAACGAGACGCCCAAAGACCTCAGCTCGATTCATCAACGTCTATGCGAACTCGACGCTGATATCGTGAAGATTGCCACGATGGCGAACTCGCCGATGGATAATGCACGAATGATGAGCGTCATCCGTGAATCGTCTGTACCGACCGTTGGAATATGCATGGGCGACATGGGGACACCGTCGCGGGTTCTGGCTGGCCGTTTTGGCGCGCCTTTTACGTACGCGACGTTTCACCAGGAGCGGCCCTTGGCCCCCGGTCAGATCAGCTTCCAGGAAATGCGCGATATCTATCAGTACGACAACATCAATGAAAACACCGCCGTGTTCGCAGTTATTGCCGACCCGGTCGGCCATAGCCTAAGTCCACTGATTCACAACGCGGCGTTAAGGCATGCCGGTATCAACGCGGTGTATCTGTCTTTCCGAGTGCCCCGGGAGTACTTGGATCAATTTTTGCTCGAGGCCCCCAGGATGGGAATTAGAGGCCTCAGCGTGACCATTCCACACAAAGAAACCGTTGTGCCGTATCTAGGCAAGACCGACCGAGTTGTCGACGATATCGGAGCGGCCAACACGCTGGTGTTTTCCGACGAAGGAATCGTAGGTTTCAATACCGACAGCCGGGCGGCGATTGATAGCCTAGAGTCTAATCTTAAGGTAAACGTTGACGACCCTTTACGAAATCGGGCCGCTTTAGTTCTCGGTGCCGGAGGCGCTGCGAAAGCCGTAGCTTATGGACTGCGGCGGCGCGGAGCCGACGTATTCATTACGGGACGAACCCTCAGTCGTGCCAAGGCGTTGGCCGCCTCGCTGGGATGCAACGTGGTTGATTGGAAGTCACGGACCGGTGTGGATTGCCAGATTCTCGTCAATTGCACTCCCGTCGGCATGCACCCTCACGTTGACGACACACCTTTTGAAAAACACTACCTCAAGCCATCCATGACGATATTTGACACCGTTTACAATCCAGAAAACACGTTACTAATCAAAGAAGCGCGCAGCCAGGGCTGCCATGTCGTAACCGGCGTGGAAATGTTCGTTCAGCAGGCCGCATTACAATTCAAGCTGTTTACCGATTTGGATGTGCCGGTGGAGGTCATGCGTCAGACGCTGAAGCGGGCTACCGGAGCGGCCAAGTTCTGAGCGGGCAGAGGGCACCCGGACGATTGCATGAACATCGCATTAATCGGCTACCGAGGCACCGGAAAAACCAGCATTGCACAACGGCTGAGCCTACGGTTAGGCTGGCCCTGGATCGATGCCGACGTGGAAATCGAATTGGCCGCCGGTAAATCTGTCGCCACGATTTTTTCAGACGACGGTGAAGAAAGATTTCGAGACCTAGAAGTGCAGATTACGGCCGATTTAGCGCAACGGGACCAGCATGTCTTGGCGTTTGGCGGCGGTGTCGTTTTGCGTGATGAAAATCGGCAGTGGCTTCGCCGGCTTAACGCCGTTATCTGGCTGACTGCAAAGGCATCTACCATTCAGCAGCGGATGTCAGCGGATCCGGCAACCGTCGCCCGTCGCCCCAACCTTACCTCTGCCGGCGGATTGTCTGAAATTATCCAATTGTTAACGGATCGCGAACCCTTCTATCGAGAGTGCGCCGATATCGCAGTCGATACCGAAGACAGGGCGATTGAAGAGATCGTCGACGACATTCTAGATCGTCTCGGTTTATCTAATGTAAATCCCGATTCGCTGTGAGCCACTGCTGGTGATTGACCCCGAAGTCCGAATGCTCGTTTGTTTCGTCCTCGGCGGCTTCGTCGGTAGCGTGGCAAATTTGGCGATTTATCGATTTGCCTGGAAGCCTCGGGACCTGAGTCCTTGGTCGCCGCCCCGAAACGACTCGTTGCCGCGACGCTGGCATGACCGGATTCCGATCTTCGGATGGCTCGCGATGCGCCGCGACGTATCGATCTACGGCCGCGGATTTTGGATTCGACCGATGGCGATCGAATTGTTCATCGCAACGGCTTTTGCAGCACTTTATTGGTGGGAAGTTTACCTCGGAGGTTTATTGCTGGACCCGGTTCCCCAGGTGGAAAGGGTATTGTTTGCGGTCGCAGCTGATGGTCGATTGTTCCATTGGCAGGTATTCAGTCATTGGGTGCTGTTGTCGTTAATGACCGTCGCAACATTTATTGACGTCGACGATCAGATCATTCCGGATAAGGTTACCGTTCCCGGAACACTGTTTGCCCTAGGGCTTGCGTCCACCTATCCGCCGTCGTTGTTGCCCGGTCGCGCCCTATTGCTCCCCATGGCTCCTTTTACCGAAATTGAATTTCTGCATATTGCAACACCGCGAACGTGGCCCGCTTGTCTTGCCGGCGGCGCCTCAAATTGGCCGGTACTGTTTCTAGGATTCGCCTGCTTTTCACTCTGGTGCTTTGCCCTGCTGCCTCGAGCGTGGTATTCCCGCTTCGGATTTCGAAAAGCCGCTCGCTATTTCGTGGCAACCATTTTGCGCGACCAGTTTTCGAAGATCATATTATTAATCTGGTTGGTTGGTCTGGTTGCTATCGGGCTGATCTGGCGCAGCGACAGCATTTCTTGGGCGGGGCTATTGTCGTCGCTGGTTGGGATGACCGGTGGCATCCTGATGGTGTGGTCGGTACGGATCATCGGTCAGTTTGTGTTGAAAAAAGAAGCCATGGGGTTTGGCGACGTGACGCTGATGGGCATGATCGGCGCGTTTGTGTGTTGGCAGGGAGGGCTGATCGTTTTTTTTCTGGCACCACTGGCGGGCCTCGTTATCGCCTTGATTCAGTTCCTATTGACCCGAAATCAACTGATCCCCTACGGGCCGTTTCTTTGTCTCGCCACGGTCGTTACCGTCGTGTTCTGGCGTCCGATCTGGGGCTTCATGGGCGAACGCTTCGATGCCATGGGAGCCTGGATGCCGGTTGTCTTACTCGCCTGCCTAGCGTCCATGACTGCGCTGCTGGCATTACTGCAGTACGTCAAGCGTCTTGTTCGCCGCAGCTGATTCGCTAGCTAGTTGCGGCAAAGCGAACTTGCATCAGCACTTCGACTTAAGTACCCTCCGCGGGCTGCCATCTATCAGCTGCTCACTAGCGATGACTGTATTGATTCGGTTGACCCGATCAGACAGACCGCACCGCTGATGCCATTAGCCCTTGACCCAAGGTATCGTCGAAGATGATCAAATCAGACAAGACTCTCCTCAGGTTTACGATTTACTTGCTGGCGATGGCTCCTCTGGTTGCAGCAGTAGCCGGATGCACAGCGCTTGCGACATTTGCTTGGGTCGTTGATCCCAACGATGTTGACGCAGAGTACGACGGCCTCAAAGAGCGGCGCGTCGCCGTAATTTGCCGGATGCCGGATGTCTTGTCGTATCAGCACCACAATGTACCGCAGAAGCTAACCGAAGCAGTCAATCAGTTGTTGAAAGAAAACGTCGACAAAATCGACATCGTCGCGCAATCCGACGTTGAGGAATGGGCCGACCACCATGAACTGACATCCTACAAGGATCTGGGCATGGCCACGAATGCCGGCGCCGTCGTCGTGTTGGAGGTAACGCACTTTAGAGTACGCAAGGGACGGACAACACTTCAAGGCGAAGCGACTGTAAGCGTGGTTGTGTATAACGGGCAAACGGGTGACGTCGAACACCGCCTGCAGACGGTCGATTCACGCTACCCGCCCAACAACGGAATTGCGGCAGAAATATCGGACGACCGTTTTGAGGCTCGTTTCCGCCGTCGATTCGTCGGCGTCTTAGCAGACCAAGTGGCGCGGCGTTTCTTCGACTACGATTCCCGGCAGGCGTTAAAAGTGGACCGGTTCTACCGCGAGTAACCCTGATAACCGCCGCGCAAAAAAAGTCCGGACGCTAAATACCAACGCCGGATCCTGCAGCTTGCTGTTTTGTAACGGTTAAATCTTCGGCGGCTGGCGCTTAGGTTTCCGCTCAATTTTTTTCCGCTGGTCGTCCCGTCGCCGCGGCTGCGCGTTGTTGTTGCCGGGGTTCTCTCGCGGCCGGTTGACACCGGTGTAGGTTTCCGTCCAAGTCCACCCCATCATGTCTTTTAGCTCCAGCGCGGCGAGCATGGCCCAAGGCGTCCCCGGATGCTTCTCCACGACTCGCTCCAAATAAAACCGGGCCTTCTCCCCGGCCTTTTCCAAAGTGCTGCTGGCGAACACCTCGTTCGACGGCTTGAGAATCCACGTATCGTTTTTCTCAACTTTGAAATCGATCCCTCGCTTGAGTTGCGCAAGCATGCTGTTATAACCCTCGACACGAACTTTGGTGGCCATCACCCGCCCCATCGCCAAGTCGTAGCCGGCTCTCCACCGCGGCCGCACCATTTTTTCGCGATCGCGTTCACCTTTCTTCAGTTCCTCATACATACGCGGCAGCGTGCTCAGCATGAGTTTAGCGGCTTTCTGCTGCGATTCGGTGAGACTATTGTTGAGCGATGCTTCATCGCGCTTTGGAAACCGCATCCGCGGGCTTTCCAGTGGTTGCTGCCAACTCATCATCGAGGCATTAACGAGCGACTTCTTCGCGGCATTTTTATTCAGCAGTGAGCGATACTCGTCGAACGTGACATAATCGGGCCGGTACCGCCGCATCACTTCAGGATCGAAAAAGTACTTGATATAGGCGGAAAGATGGCCCGTTTCGGCCTTCGTTACCGGACGGCCAATCTTACGACTAGGATGAACCGAAAAGTAAATCCCGCCCGTCTCGACGCAAAGCCGTGTCAGCCCGTACGGACCAAACCCGGAATCTAAAGGCTCTTCACGGACGCCATAAATGCCCGAAAACGACAGCTTCACCCGCTCAGGAAACATTGATTCCGGGCCTTGTGTAACCGGAGTCCATTGCGGCGTCTGATCGTATTGCGGATCCGGGTCAATCCACTTGACTTCGACGGTCTTGCGACCGAACGGCGACGGGATGCCGACGACATAGATCGGCATCGCGTATCGGCGACATGCGCCGACGGATTTTTCCAGCATCCGCTGTTCGTCGTCGCCCGCTTCGTCCGTGAACACAACCATCATGACGCTTCGTCGGTCGCGGGCATTGGCGTAGTCTTTATATTTCTCCGCAGCCATGTAGACGGCCGAAAACACCATCTCTTTCCCGGTATCGTCGTTTTCGAGCGCCGCAATCGCAGCTTTAACCTCCGCAACGCTGTCCGTTGGTTCCGGCGTCATAAGACTCACATCGCCGCCGAAGCCGATCACCGAGGACAGTAAATCATGATTTGCGAACGACCGGTGACCGGTCGCCTCAATGACGCCGAGTTCTTCATAAATTCGGTCCAGCCGGCCGTGGATGGCTTCGCGCTGCTTGGACAGGCTGACTGACTTGTCAAATATCCAAACGACCAGTGTATCCCGCTGCTCGAGCGAATCGAGAATCTCCTGGGTAATTCGGTCAATGGCGCCGGCCGCGCCGGTCGTGCCGGTCCCGGCGGAACCCTGCACGATAAAGTTTTGGCTGCTTTCCGTGGCAGCCGTCACGTCGAGTACGCTGTCGAGTGAAACTTCTCCGATTTCGACTTCGACCTCGAGCTCTTCCTCCGGAGGAGTGTCCAGTTCCGTAAAGTCCTCTTCGACCTGATCGAGCGCCTCGGCCATATCCGCGCCATCAACGCTGTTCGCGCCAACTTCGACCTTATCGAGGTGCGAGAAGAAAAACTCTTCGGGTGTGGTCACGTCTTCTTCAATGACGCTGGTCACCAACTCGACGTGCCCCTGATCCTCTTGCGGCAATTCCCGCAAAATGATGGTGAGGATGATGAGCAGCCCCAGGTGAAACACCAAACTGACAAGCCAGGCGGGTGTGTCGCCGTCAAATGGCGTTTCTTCCTCGCCAGATCGCGCCTGCCACCAAGTTCGAAATCGACCAGCCATGAGAAATGCCCTCTGCTCCACCGCTGAATCAAATTATGGGAGGCCCGCCCATTGTCGGCTTTATCGTGCGAAAATGCAAGTAAAGCTGCGTCACTAACACCTCAGCTAAACACTAGCAGCGGCCAAAGTATCGAATCGGCATACCTGCAGTGTTTTATTCCCTTTCATGCGGTCGAGTGTTACAAAAAGACTGACAATTTATCGGTTTCGATGATTCCGTTGACCGCATCCAATTTCGCATCTACCATAAAGGTAGGAACTTGTGGCACAAAACCCGGCAATGCGGCCGTGCGGTGTCCGTTGGGAGCGAGGTTTATACCATGTACGGATTCATTGATTTGAGGGGATATCTGGCAAAAATTCGCCCGCTGCTTGCTACGGCCGCGCTGGCTGGCCTGCTGTTTGGCCTGACTGACGTGCGTACCGACGCTCAAGAAAACACCCCGTCAGAGGAAGAACTCGTTGTCGAAGATATCGACCTGGAAACCAGTGACGGCGTGCAGTTGGCCGTCACGTTTTTTCACGGTACCAACGGAAAAGATAGCGTACCCGTTGTGATTCTCCCCAGCTGGAGAGGTGAGCGGAGCGAGTATAAAGACCTGGCCGGATACTTGCAAAAAACGAACGGCCACGCCGTTGTCGTTGTGGATTTGCGGGGGCATGGAGGAAGTGATACACAGGTCGTCGACGACAGCGTGACCGTTATTGATATCAAAAAATTTAAAGGCCCCGAACTACTCGATATGTACCGTGTCGACCTGGACCGCGTGAAAGAGTTTTTACTGGAGAAACACATCGCGGAAGCGTTAGATCTCAACAAACTATTTATCGTTGGAGTTAAGGAAAGTTGTCTCTTGGCTCAATATTGGGCCGCGCGAGAGTGGGAGCGCAAACCGAAATGGAGATCGCCGCGATGGAACAGCGAAACCGTCAAGGGTCTCGTTCTAATTTCGCCATTGACTCATTTCAAAATCAAACGAACGGAACTTCAATACTTGGTACCGCTGCGAACCAAAGCCGTTTCGAAGATTCTGTCGATCATGATTATCGTTGGCGGTGAGGAAAAAAGATCGCTGGCATTCGCGAGGCAATACCAGGCGAAGTTCAAACCGTACCGACCGCCACCACCCAAAGACAAGAAAGAAGAACTGCAGACTTTTTTCTTCATGGAAAAAGACACCCTGCTGCAAGGCGAGAAACTGATCAACCAGACCTCCCTCAAGGTACACGCGTTGATCAACGGCTTCGTCACTCATCGGGCGAGCAAAACCAAGGCGCCCTGGAAGAAATGGGTTCCGCCGGTGGGGGACCCCTAAGGGGTCCGGTATATCAATCCGGACGGTCTAGCAGTTCCCGAGGCAATACCACCAACGGTGCCGGTGCGGTCGTAGAGTTATTGTCGGCTGCTTCGCGCGCGGCGAGGTCCTTCTGCCGGTGCGGAATCCTAATCGTGCGGCCGATCGGCAACACATCAGAATCGGAAATCAGGTCTCGATTCAATTCGTAGATTTCGCTGTCTCTGGACCGAGTACCTAGATACCGCTGAGCAATACGCGCGAGTGTGTCGCCATTAACAATCGTGTGGGTTCGCAAGTTCGACAGCAAGGCGTCCGCTGCAGTATGCGATTCGACAACACCATCGCCACCGGTCGGCGATGAGCCAACAACCGCACTCGGCAAGTTGTCAAGCGACCGCGCATCCGCGATTCTGGGCGAGTTTTTTACCGTCGGCGGAACCGGTCGAAAATTCGGCGGGAGGCCTGGCGGTCGGAGCATTCCCGGCCCGGACGCACGACCCGGCGGATTGAGGCTGTCCGAAGTGGCAGCGGCGAGATCCTTCTGTATGAACACTCGCGAATCCGCCCTTGCAGATGTCGCCGGCGATTTCCGCCCGCCGCCATCCTCTCCGCCCTGCGTTTTCGGCGGTACTCCTTGCCTGTTTGACACCTCGGCGACTTGGGATTCTAGGCGGTTGTCCTGCGTGGCCTTGACGGCTGTATTTTGCTCGGCCGTGTCGGCAGAATCGGATTTCCGAAAAAATAGCGCAAGGCCGATTCCGGAAACAAGAACTCCAAGTATCAAGAGTGCCTTGACGAGCGATTGCATAGCGAACGACCCATGTGGACTATGATTGAGCGGCCCTACCAGATTCGTTATCGGCAACCGCAAAGAAGCACCGCGCGGCGAAAGCCGCTGTGATTGATACGCAGACACCCGCAGTGCGGTTCAATCGTACGATTGTGTTAAGTGAGGCGGTTATCCGACTGCCGTCGCCTCGCTACGGGCTGCCGACAACGGATTTTTCGCCCCGGCGCCGAACCTTCTCATCCACAGCAATGCGGGGGAGGCGACGAAAATCGAACTATAGGTACCAACTAACACGCCGATAACCAATGCAAAAGCAAAACCATGAATGCCCGGCCCGCCCACAAAATACAGAATCAGCACAACGATTAACGTCGTCAACGAAGTTAGCAATGTCCGACTTAGCGTTTGATTGATGCTGGTGTTTACCATATCGGGAGTTAAACGAGGGCTCTTACCTTTCACCTCGCGAATGCGGTCGAAAACGACGATCGTGTCATTCAGTGAATAACCGATGATCGTGAGGAAGGCCGCCAGCATCGGCAAACTGATCTTAAACGACTCGAGCTGCAGTACATTCGAGACGCCCGAAATATTTGCGACAAAGGTGCTCAACGCGATCAGGCCGAGTGTGATCAAAACGTCGTGGACTAACGCCACCACGGCAGCCAAGCCGTAGGACACTTGCTGAAAGCGAATCCAAATATAGGTCACGATAAACACCAGGCTGGCAATGATGGCGGCCAACCCTTGGGTCTGCGTGTCCCCGGCAACCTGGGTGCCGATTGTCTCGGCAGTTGGAAAATGCGGCTCGACGGCCAGCTGCGATTGCAATTGGTCCAGCACGTCCTTGGTCTGCCCCATGGTCATGGTTGAGCGTAGCGTCCACTCATGCTTTCGCGAATTGCTGTCCGGTTTTACCTCACGGTTCGTAACTTCCATGTCCGGTGTTTTGATTTGGTTGTTGGCAGCGATGACATCGGTCAGCTTGGCGATCAGTGTGCCCTGGCTGATTTCGTCCGCAAACACCAGCGGCACCTCACATCCGCCCGCAAACCTCGTGGCCGGCGCGGACGGCGCCGCCGCGGTGTCGATCGGCTGAGCAGCGGGCTTTTCTGCCGGAGATTCATTGCCTGTCTGAGGCACATCGGCATCCTCCGCTTCGGACGGTGGCTCCGCGGCCTCGGGCGGGCTGTCGCCCTCCACGGCGGTCGGCGGCGGAGACCCGTCGGCAGGTGCAGGCTCGGCAACCGCAGCCGGTTCGGCGTCGGTCTCCACTGCCGAATCCTCCGAATCGGGCTGCGCTAATGCGATGAGTGATCGCGAAGGCAGGTCGGCCCGCGCGCCGTCATTTTCGCCCGGCGTTGGCGGATCCTCTGCGGCAGGCTTTTCGTCAGCGGGCTTTTCGTCAGCAGGCTTTTCGTCCGGTTGTCCGCCGGCATCTTCCGGCGGAGATTTGGCGGGCCCCTCCTCTGCCGGCGGGGCAGCCGGGTCGCTGGTATCCGATTCAACCGTCGCCGCGCTATCGGCGATCGGCATGATGGCAGCCGCGTCATAAGACAGCGAATTGGTCTTGAGTTTGTCGCCAAACGCCTCTTTGACCGCATCTTCCACTTTTGCCAGTTCATCCTGGGTCGTCTCGACAAAAAACGACTTACTATCCTTGGACGATCCGATGACCTGCAGATCTTGCAAGTCTTCATTGTTCTCGAGCGCTTCGTAGACCACCCGGTCCGTCGTCGCGTCGTTGAAGACAACCTCAATCCGCACGCCGCCCCGCAAGTCGATGTCGAGCAGGTCTTCACCGCGGTAATTAACCCCGAATACTCCCAGCCCGATTAACAACACGGAGGCCGTTCCGGCGACAAATCGTTTCCCCAGGAAATCGATGCTCGTTTTGCCGAGAATGCGGGTCATGCCCAGCTTCGAAATCCACCGCTTCTTTTCAGCCACATCAAAGATCACCCGCGAACAAAAGATTGCCGTAAACATGCTCATCCCGATGCCGAGAATCAGCGTGACGGCAAAGCCTTTGATCTGATCGTTGCCCACCGCATAAAGAACGATGCCGGTAATCAATGTCGTCAGATTGGCGTCGACAATCGTCCGCGTGGCGCGACTAAACCCGTTGCGTATCGCCATCCGCAAGGCTGCACCTCGATCAAGCTCTTCGCGTATCCGCTCGAAAATCAGCACGTTGGCATCAACCGCCATACCCACGGTTAATACCAGACCGGCCAGGCCCGGCAATGTAAATGCCGCCCTCACCATGATCATGACGCCCAAAACCAGCAACAGATTTAGCAGCAAGGCAAAGCACGCGACCACGCCGCTAAACCGGTAATAAAACGGCATGAACAAGAGGACTCCGCCCAACGACACGTAGATCGCGAATGTCCCCGCATCAATCGTCTGCTGGCCGAGTGTCGGCGAAATCTTTCGCTCGCTGATCGGTATCTTGTTTAATCGCGCGGGAAGGCTACCGGCGTTAAGCACTCCCACCAGCCAATCGACCTCCTCTTTGGAAAAATTCCCTGTGATCTGACCGGCATCAGTAATCACCGAGTTAAGCGTGGGCGCCGAAAGCAGTTCCCCGTCGAGAATAATCGCCAGATGGTGTTTACGGCTAGATTTCTGATCCTCCGACACAATCCTTCTTGTCAGTTCACCAAACCGCTTGGCTCCCTGCGTCCTGAAACGGAAATCGACGGAAATATTGCCATTTTGATCAAAACCAGCTCGCGCGGATTTTAGGAATCCGCCGGTAACGTTTTGTTCGTCAATAACACAAAGTACCTCGAGCCCCCCGTCACTAGACGCTCGAGAAACGTGATGCCCGGCCGGCGTAAAGCGAAACTTGCCTTCATTTTTCTCACGGGACTCTTCGGGTACGATGCCGACTTTCACCCAGCGGCCGCGTTCCCGGCCGACAAACTGCAGCTTTTCCAGCGAATCCCCTTCGCGGCGAACCACCAGATCGTTTTCCCGTTCGTCCTTCTCGACGGCAGCCCGCTCATCCGCCTTGACCGGCAGCCACTCGGCCCGCTGAATGTCCCCGTCGAGAACCCGGGTTCCCTTGGTCGCCTTGGCTAAATCGATGATATACTGGCGATCCGGATCGTTATCATAGGCATTGACGATTTCGTCCTTGATCGAAATCCGTTCGGAACTCTCGGCCAGCTTGACTTCCTCGGCATCCATCGTCGTGTCCGCGACAATCCGAAACTCAAGATTACCGGCCGTATAAATCCGCCTTTTGATCTGTGCGGCTTCCTCGTCGTTGACTTCCGGAATGATGATTTCGACTTGCTCCGTGCCGTACTGCCGAATGGTAACCTGCATGACGCCGGCCGGATCGATGCGCGGGCTAATCGCGTTGATCAGCTTCTTCATCAGATTCTTGTCGTCGCCATCGACCTCGTTTTCCGGATCCTGGTCGATCTCGTAAATCAGGCTGATCCCGCCCGCCAGGTCGTAGCCGCGCCGAAACTTCCCCGTAGCAACCGCGATTAAGCCGATAGAAATCGCGATAAAAATGACGGCAATCCTCCACCCGTAATCTCTCATTTTGAGCGATTTCGAGATCCTGACGCCCAGCCACATGCACAGCGCAATCACCGCAATGAGGATGGCGAACACACCGAAGGTGCGTTGATAGAAGGGTTCGGCCGGATCCCCCGGCGCGGCGGCCTGCGACAAAAGCACGAAGCTCGACAATTTCGACAGCATAAAATTTCGCTCCCTCTATGGGCTGCTATTCTTTTTTTGAGTCCGACTTGTCCAGGCGGGCGATGGACGAGAGCGTAATTCGTATTTTTGTGCCCGTAGATTCATCCACGGTCAGCGTTACCTCTTCCGTCTCTTTATTGACGTTCGACACGACACCTTTGATACCACCAACCGTGACGACGCGATCGCTTTTTTTGACGTTAGTCAGCAAGTCCCGGTGTGACTTCTGCTTGCGACGCTCCGGCTTGATCAGCATGAAGTAAAACAGCACGCCAATTACAATAAATGGAAAGGGGAAGGAAACCTGGGAAGATCTACGTTTCATCTCATAAAAGTATAAATACTCACCAAGGATTGAGTTTGGCTTATACGCCAGGTGTAGCAGCACCAGTTCGAGAAATCTTAAAAAATCCGAATACGGTAAGCGAATATACTATCAAAGGAAACCTAGTTGCAGTTATTAC
>JAYGDO010000059.1:0-25459 GCA_046582885.1 Pirellulales bacterium
ATGACTTTTTCAGCCGCCAGCGGCCGCCAGTCCATTCGATGCTGTTGAATTCGTCAAGGAGCAGATGCGACGTATAACCGATAAATACGGCGATCGCCTTGAACCATCGCAGCGATGACTCCTCGCAGGAACACAGCAAGAACGCCAACTCGGCCGAGACCACGGCCGCAGGAAGACTATGGAACATCCCGCGATGCACGGTGAACTTCATTAACAACTTGAAGAAACCAAATCGGATCAATAAATAGATCAAAGCGCCGGCTAACACCATCGACTCGTGAGAAAGACCTAGGTGTGAAAAGCGATCGATCAACAGCATCGGTACGACAGCCGCTGTGAACGCAACCGTTTCACGCAACGGGATGCCGGTGTCGCTATCCAGGTCCGGTAACATGCCGGCAACGGAACAGAGTCCAGCGCCTAAGACACACGTCGCAACGGGAACCTCTCCCGACGCGTCGCGCAGCACGTACAGTCCTGCGCCACCATAAGCAAAGCCCAGTACGGTACTGGTTGTTATATGAGCCTTGAAACCTGCCACACATCGAGTTCCGAAGCGCCAAACTTTTTGAAAGGGTGCAGAAAGTAGTGAATTGGCAACTGGAAAGCCAAGACCAGATTACAGCGATACAAACACTAGGTGGGCCAAACACTTACTTAACCGCGCCGGTAAAAGCAAACGGCCTGACCGCCCCGTGTCACCGTCGTGACAGCGTGGCTAGCGTCGGCGAACGATCTTTGGGCGACCGTCACTAGTCGCTATACTCCCGCGTCCAGGTCCACAACCACCCCGGCCAGACCGGTGTCAGCCATGCAGTTCTATGATCTTATCATGATCGCGGTGCTAATCGGCGCAATGGTATTTGGAGCTTGGAAAGGTCTGGCTTGGCAGCTTGCGTCGCTGGCGTCACTCGTGGTGAGCTATTTTGTGGCTCTGCAGTTCAGTTCGTCCGTTGCCCCTTATATTATGGAGCGTGAGCCGGCCAATAAATTTGTGGCCATGCTAATCATCTATGTAGTCTGCTCGCTTATCATTTGGGGGCTATTTCGGTTGGTCTCTAATATGATCGATCGAATCCAGCTTCGGGAATTCGACCGCCAGATGGGCGCGCTGGTAGGCATCGCCAAGGGAGTCTTACTTTGTGTCGCGATTACGTTCTTCGCCATTTCCCTGACCGAAGATCCGACCCGCAAGTCGATAATGACGTCAAAATCCGGATACTACATCGGCTACGCGATCGACCAAGCCCACGCGGTCATGCCCGAAGAGATTCATGACGTTGTGCACCCGTATCTGCACAAGTTGGATGAGCAACTCGAGCACGATCACGTAGAATTCGACGGGCAGGACGGGGGCCCGCACGATGACCATGAGTTGCCGCCGGCCGCCTTGCCACACGGGCCGGAGTAAGTAGAGATTCACCTGCTGCAACCGGGCAGCAGGCGTATTAGCCGGCCGGCGAACGCATTAAGCCTAAAATTGCGCCGTCACCCCAACGTCCGATAATGTTTCTTATGTTCGGTCAGGTAGCGGCTTTTTCCAGGAATTTAGGGTGAAACCGACTGGCTGGATTCACTCACCTCATGCTCGTCTTCGAAAAACACGCCCAGCGCGCGAAACTTTGCATAGCGTGCTTCCAATAGTTCATCCATGGGAACTTTGACCAGCTTCTGTAGTGTTTTGACCAGGTATATTTTCAGCCGACTGGTCATCTGATGATGATCTAGATGTGCACCGCCAACTGGCTCTTCGATTACGTCATCCACGGCGCCTAAATCTGCCAGATATCGCGAACTGAGCTTTAAGGCCTCTGCGGCCTGCTCGGCATATTCACCGCTTTTCCAGAGAATGCCGGCGCAGCCTTCGGGACTGATAACGGAGTAATAAGCGTGTTGGAGAATACCGACTCTATCACCTACACCGATTCCCAGAGCGCCGCCAGATCCACCCTCGCCGATGACGACGCAGATGATCGGCGTGTTGAGACGGGACATTTCGAACATATTTTTGGCAATCACCTGCGCCTGCCCCCGCTCTTCAGCGCCGACGCCGGGATAAGCCCCAGGTGTATCGATCATACAGATCACGGGTAGTCCGTACTTGGCGGCCAGCTTCATCTTGCCCAGAGCCTTACGGTAGCCCTCTGGATGCGCGCAACCAAAGTAACATTGCTGTCGCTCTTCGAGGGTTTTGCCCTTGTAATGGCCCACTAACAGCACCTTGAATTGGTCCAATTTCGCGAAACCGGCACGGATGGCGCGGTCATCGCCAAAAAACCTGTCGCCATGCAATTCGACGAACTCGTCGAACAACAAGTTGATGTAATCGGTCAACATCGGGCGGTCCGGATGCCGAGCGACTTGAACGGTCTGCCACGGTGAAAGATCGTTGTAGATGTTCTTTTTCAAATCGGCCAATTCACGACGTAGTTTGCGCACCTGCTCACGGGCTTCGGCACGGTCGTCGCCTCGCGATTCAAGTTCCTTAATTGATTCTTCAAGCTCGACGATGGGCCGCTCAAATGCCAGACGAGAAAGTGCAGATGCCATGTTCTATGCTTCGATTGAAAGGGGGGTTAGCTGACAAACATTGATGTGCCGCTTAACAACTGCTGAACTTCGTGCATGGATTGCGGCCTTGCGGCGGGGTCTTTGGCCAACAGCCTTTTGACGGCAGCAGCAAAGTCCGGAGATATTTCACCATCCTTAGGCTTCAGGGCTGGAACTGGTGACTTCAGGTGCTTGTTCAATAAATCTTTCGGGTTCGGAGCGGTAAAAGGGGGGCGACCGCAAATCAACTCGTAAATAAGACAGCCAAAACTGTAAATGTCCGAACGCTTGTCGTGCGGCTTGTTGCGAATCTGCTCGGGCGACATGTAACTCATCGTTCCCTGCCGTTTCGAACATCTGTCGAAAAGTCGCCCGAACCAACCGCGCTCGCGGCGCGCAATCGAAAAATCGATTAATTTCACACTTCCCTGTTCACAAACCAAAAAATTTTCCGGCTTGACGTCTCGATGGACCCAGCCCCGGTCATGAAAGTAACCAAGCGCATCCGCAGCGTCATCGACAATCTCGGGCAAGCATCCGCCAACAAGTTGGTTGCCCTCCTGCCGACTCCATTGCTTCATATTTGGCGCGGGGCAATACTCCATCACCAGGTAGGCTACCCCATCTTCAATCCCAAATTCGTCCGTCCGGATCACTGAGTCGTGGCTCAGTGACTTGCCGACGGTAAATTCATGTCTGAGGTTTGCGATTTGTGCACTCCGAGCACGAAGCGACGGCAGCATCACCTTAACAGCATGACTACGTCGGGTTCGCGTGTGCTGCGCCTCCCAAATTTCATAACTCTGACTCGTCGCTATACGGCGGACCAAACGGTGCGACGAAAACGAATCGTTCGGCGTGTGCTTGTCCCTCGAAGCACTCGTCACAGGTAAGCCTCATCTCGCTGTCAACACGATGAGGCACCCACCCGGCCAGCATCGCTAAGCCGTCCATTCTAGCAGACGGTCCGCAGTGAATAAACCTGGAGATCACGCCGAAGAACTTCTGGAGAATTACCGTCCACCGGACAACTTTGAAAAGCCACCCTAGGCCAACAGTTGAGAATAGATTTTTCGTAGTTGCGAAGTCATTAACTCGTGACGAAACGGGTCTTGAAAACGCCGCCGGCCTTCCGTTCCCATTATTTTTCGCAACGACTCGTCACTGCTAAGTTGGACAAGAGCGTCAGACAGCCCTGTGATGTCACGGGGGACGATCAGTCGCCCGGTGACACCATCAATTACAACCTCGCTGGCGCCATCGATGTCATAGCTAATTACGGGTCGCCCTACGATGAGCGATTGCGGCAGCGCGCGGGCTAAACCTTCGCGCAAACTCGTGTGGACAACTAAATCCATTGCACTCAGAAACCCGGCGACTTTCGCCGGGGGGACGAGGCCGGTGAATTGAAAATACTCATCGAGGCCAACGCTGGAAATGTGGTCTCGAAGTTGCCGTTGAAGTACGCCATCGCCGACAAACAGAAATCGCACGCTTGGCACACGGTCTACGACCTTGCGGGCCGCCTGGATGACATCCTGATGCCCCTTGAGATGAAAGAGCCTCGCCAATTTTCCGACGACAACGTGATCGTCTCGATAGCCGAGTTCCGCTCGCACTGCTGATCGCTGCTCGTCAGCACTCAGAAACATGTCGACATCCATGCCGCTGTAAACCGTAACAAATTTTTCTCGTGGCGCAACGGTCGCTCGCACCATCAGATCTGTCATCGCTTCAGCAACACTAACCAACTTGTGACAGCGGGCGGCTGCACGACGCTCGCAGCTACGTATAAAGGCTCGAGCGAATCGGTTCTGGAATTGATGAAACGGCGCGCCGTGAACGGTGTGTACGATCGCAGGTATACCAAGCGACCACGCAGCATACCGACCAAGCACTCCCGCTTTTGCGCTGTGAGTGTGGACAACATCCGGCGAAAACTCACGCAGTATTTTTTTTATCTGCCGGTAAGCGCCGAAGTCCCGCAGCGGGCAAATCTCGCGGCGCAATCGCGAAACCGTCACGCAGGGAATCCCCATGTCGGCCGCAGCGCCGAACAAGCTTCCTTCCGGCCCAATCGCCGGACCGGAAATCAATAAGACCTCATCGCCATGTTGTTCGATCAGGTCACGGCAGCAAAGAACTGTATTCTCTTGCGCGCCGCCCAGAATCAAACGCGTGATTACGTGGGCGATTCGCATCGGTCACCATAGTCGACGTGGACGAGAAACAAGCCTTGAGGTGGAGCGGTGGGCCCCCCTGCCCTGCGATCACAATCGGCGAGAACGTCCGCCGGCCAGCCGACGGTTCGCGATCCGCGACCAACCTCAACGAGCGTGCCCACAATCGCTCGTACCATATTGTACAGGAAGCCGTCCGCTTCGACTTCAAACGCGATCATTTCCGTGTCGTCGCGTTGGATCGTTAACTTGTAAACCGTGCGGACCGTCGAGCCTCGCTCCGCACCACTGGATTGGAAACTCGCATAATCGTGCTGACCGACCAGCACCGATGCCGCCTCTCTCATGCGGCCGACATCAAGCCTTTGTGGATAGCGCCAATAATACCGTCTCGTAAAAACGTCGCGAACTCCGTTGTCTCGAATGACGTAGCGATACCGCTTAGAGACCGCATCGCGAATCGCGTGAAATCCGTCGGCTGCATCCTCGACGCGAAGCACATTGATATCGTCGGGAAGATTCGCGTTCAGCGCGCGGCTCCACGCGTCGCACTCAAGTGAAGAATCCACAGCAAAACTCGCGACCTGCCCTAGGGCGTGTACTCCCGCATCCGTTCGACCACTGCCGACGACCCGAATTGACTCGCCTGTAATCGTACTGATCGCCTTCTCCAATTCGCCTTGAATCGTGCTGAGGTTCGACTGGATTTGCCAACCCGCATAGTCCGTGCCGTCGTAGGAAAGAGTCAATTTAAGCGAGCGCATACGCTGACTACACAACCGCCGTCTTTGCTTTGGCGAGCAATTCGGCGATTTGGACTGCATTTGTGGCGGCGCCCTTCCGCAGATTGTCGCTAACGCACCAAAACGCCAAGCCGTTCGGGCTGGAAAGGTCCTCGCGAATTCGTCCAATGAATACTTCATCCCGTCCGTCACAATCAGGTGGCATCGGATATCTTCCCGATGCCATGTCGTCGTCTACAACGATACCACTTTGCGCTTCGAACAACTCGCGCGCTTCACCAGCCGTAATTTTCTTTTCTGTCTCGATGAGGATGCTTTCACTATGACAGTTAGAAACCGGAACACGCACGCAAGTTGGACAAATCTGGATGGAATCGTCGTCAAAAATCTTGTGTGTCTCGTAAACCATCTTCATCTCTTCGGACGTATAACCCTGGTATTTATCCGAACCGATCTGTGGAATCACATTGAACGCAATCGGATGAGCGAACGCTTCATATTCGTAGCTGTCGCCCGCCAAATAGGCGCGTGTGCCATTTTCAAGATCCCGACTGCCCGCCAGGCCGGCACCGCTCGTTGCCTGATATGTGCTAACGACGACGCGTTTGATTCGAGCGGCATCGTGCAGAGGCTTCATGGCCAACACCATCTGGGTCGTCGAGCAGTTTGGGCTGGAGATGATACCTTGATGGTTTTCGATGGCCTCCGGATTTACCTCCGGCACGACCAAAGGAACGTCCGGTTTCATCCGCCAAAAACCGCTTTCGTCGACGACGATGCAACCGCTATCGACAGCCCATGGTACGAATTCCGCGGAAATGTCGTCCGGCGTGCTGGCGATCGCGAGTTCGACTCCGATGAACGAATCCGGAGTAAGTTCTGCTACCGTATGCGGTTGGCCGTTGAATTCGATCTGGCTGCCGGCCGAACGTTTGGAAGCGAGGAATTTTATCGTCTTACAGGCGAATTGGCGCTCTTGAAGAAGCTTTCTGATGATCGTCCCAACGGCCCCCGTGGCGCCGACGACTGCAATCGTACCAAACACTGTGTCAAACTCCTCCTGCTGGGTGTCAGCGACGCGGATGTCGGCCGACTGCGTCAAACCCGCCAGTATAATCTGCGGCCGCGGTTCCTTTCAACGAGACTGAGGCCAAGTGGTGTCGCAAGTGAGTACTGCCGGATCATCCGCCCGGCATCGCAACCCAACCCGTCAACGCGGCAAAAGATGCAATCGTCATCCCCCTGGCTGACGGGCCTTTTTCACGATTCGAGTTACAAGTCCCCGCTGGGCCGCCGAGTTCGTCGACGAGCGGCTTTGTATAGCCGTCCTCCACAGGCATCAACCTCGCGGCGGACGGTTCGTGGTTATCAATACCACGACGACCGCAACGGCAATCGCCAGGACAACAACGGCCGCGAGAAGTAGGATCGTCAACCTTATACTCTTATACTGCCCCATCACTTTGTTCGCGAATTTCTTCGACACGATTCATGACGGATGCGATAATCGCGTGGTTCGCCAAAATATTGATCCACATTGCAAAAAAGCACCACCCGATGAGAGCTACGCCCAACAACGCGACGGTAAAATGAGGGACAACCCACGACTCGCTTTGTGAATTGCCCGTTGCTGGATCGGCGGCTGCGCCAAAAACCACGATAACCATCACCGTCAACATCGATGTTAGCGCCCAATGAAATGCGCGGCGTTTGAGAGACTGACTCCGTGCCGCCCAGTCACTTTCGAGCGAATAGGCTTCGATGACTTCGCGGCACCAACGGCTTGTCCCAATAAAATATGTCACAGCAATACTACTAACGAGCAAAACGCCGATCGCCGTAGCCACGCCACACATCATGTGTGTCGACTTGGCACTGGATTCCTTTTCAAGCCGTTGTTGCGATTCATGGGATCGCACTTTTTTCCACTCGTCGAATCGGTCATTTACGTCAACATTCATGCCGATGACGACAGTCGCCACGAGCGAGGCGGTTGATACGACAGCAAGGCTGGCAAATATTCGTGACACAAATTCGAATTCGATGGGGTGATCGACGAAAGTTACTATTATTATGAGACAGGTGTTTCTCACCGGCAAGTAAGCGGCATTCTGCCAATCACAAAAACCCTAGGTTCCCGTAATGCCGCCGTTGTGGCTTGTCCCTCACAAAATTACAATCGCCACGGTTCATGTGAAAACGTCAACCTCGATCGAAACAGCAGCCATGCCTACTCCGTCCCCCACTCCGGACACCTGCGTCATGTATCTGTTGCGACATGGGGCAACGGCAAATAATCTCGCCCAACCGCCGCGAATTCAGGGACGCGGTCATGATCCGGAACTCTCACCGGCGGGTCGACTACAGGCTCAGGCTGCAGCAACGGCGCTTTCAGATCGGAAGATCGCGGCGGTTTACTCCAGTCCGCTGACCCGCGCGATCGAGACTGCTGATTACACGGCAAAAACGCACGCACTCAAAGTGCAAATTGCCGAAGCGGTAATCGAAGTCGACGTGGGGCGATGGGAAGGCCGCCATTGGGACGATATCTCGCAAATGGACCCGGAGGCTTACCGTCGATTCATCGATGATCCGGCGGCGCATGGCTACGCTGGGGGTGAAAATTTGGGCCAAGTTGCCCAACGCGTGTGCCCGGCCATCGAATCGCTGATGGACCAACACTTAGGGCAAGCGATCGTCATCGTCGCCCACAATGTTGTCAACCGTGTCTACCTCTCCGGGCTGCTTGGAATTCCGGTTCGCAATGCCCGCAGCATCACGCAAGACAACTGCGGAATTAACATCGTTCGCCACCAAACGGACAAGAACCGAATCATCACGCTGAACAGCGTGCTTCATTTAACGGCGACCGACGTCTGACGCCACGATCAGAATTTAGCGAGTGACGCAATTCTGTCGATGTTATTCTCCCGGATTGCCGGATTCGCTTACCTGTATTGTCCCAAAAACTCGTCGGTTACGTCCTTAGGAATCATCTCAGAAGGCTGCGTGAACTGCCTGTCATCGATCGTCACCTCAAATTGCACTTCATACAGTTCCATCGCGACAAGCAGTTTTGGTGTTGCATCGCCGACTTGGCGGTAGAACTCAAACCGAACTGGGAATAAGGTGCTTGCGTCGAAATAGATAACGACAGAGTCCGGAACGTGCGAAAATTTTCGCCTCGTTCGCGGTTCGGCGGCGACCGAGGCTGCGGGAACCGGATCGCCGCGCCAAGCTCCCCCGACACGCCACATGAGTTGTCCGCCGCGGTGGACCTGAACCGCATTTGTCAGTTGAAATCTATTTCGTAATGACGCGAGCAGTCGCGGCAAGCCTCCCAGCGCAAGATCGCTGTAGGGCCGGCCGGCTGCTTGGTGTTTGGGTCTTGTTAATTGGTCTCGCAGTGATTCCAAATTCACGTATGAAAATTCGGCTTGCTGACCATAATCTTGATAACGCCACCAATGAATTCCGTCATTGACGTGGTGCAACGTCATCTTGCCACTCGAGGTTTGCGCGGCCAATTCCAGTCGCGATTTGAGCTGCGGCGCCCTGCCCTTTTGAAGGTACTTTCCAGAACCGAAAAGTTGATGTCCGACCAGGTCGATCCGGAACCGGACGCGAGCGGAAAGGTTTGCCTTCGATCTCAGCGCGGCAGCCGCGGTGTCCAACAAGACATCACCGCTAGCATTCTCAGGATTTGATGCGCCAGGAGATCCTGAATCGGCCGCGCCAGCATTCGGATTAGCATCCGCAGCTAACTCTTGCCAAAAAACTGCAGCGGTAGATACTCCCAGTGCGACAATAGTGAAAATGGAAAATGGCTGCCGCATCTAACGGTTTTACCGGTTTTGTCAAAGATACTGGCCGAATTGAGCCGACGTAGAAACTCGAAGGCACGGTTTTGCCGCAGCCTGCGTTTTAACCTTTGGCATTTTACGGGGGGCCGGTCAACCTGGTCCACGTCAGTTTTTAATGACGCTGCCTGTCGGCAACTGCCCAGCGGTGGCGACGACGTGAAGGAAACAAACATGAAGATACGAACGCTTCTATTTTGCTCGACCGTTTTGGCGGTGAGCGTTGTCGCTGTCGGTTGCCACAAAGTCAACAATTTGCCGCCGTCAAAAATGTTGTTCGAACCGGGACCGGGCGTTGGCGGACCTGGGCCAGGCGTGTTGCTCAGCAGTTTGCCGGCGCAGGGACCATTCGGAAGTTCGGAGATCGGGTTCGTCGGGCCCGCGGGCATGCGAATCGGTTTCGACACGTCTGGCGATGGTGCTTTCGATGCTCAACCACTTATCGCCCCCAGTCGGCAACAATTCCGACAAGGTGGTATCTACCGGTTAAAACTCACGAACGTCCCCGGCCACGAAGGCGAGGAATATTTTCCAACGCTGGAGGTCGGCCCCGTTACCCCTCGGACCGAAGCCTACTTGGACCACTGTGCGATTCCAGTTCAGCTGATTCCCGAGGACTTTGACCAGGTGCGAAGTGGAAATTTCGTCACCAAGGTGATTTATCTTCCAGATCCCGATCATCAAAAACTCGCGTTGGCCGCGATCGAAACACTCGTCAGCACGCGTCTGGCACCGGGTGTCGATCCCATCCAAGAAGCAGACCGACGCGGTTCTATTCTGGCGATTCTCCGTGTCGGTAACAAGATTCTTAGAGAGGCCGTGCCGGTACTGGCACCGGGCGGCGTGCAACCAGTCAGCTACCAACAGAGTTCCGGTGGCCCCACGGCCGCGGCAGGCATGTCTCCGACACTGGTTGCTGGCACGAACATACCAGAGTACGGAATGCCCATCAGCGGCACTCCAATCGGCCTGCCCGGTCCACCCCATGTACCGCTGGGAATCCCGGCGGGACTGCAACGGCACGTCATCCGCAACAAGACGACGGTCCGTATGCCAGCGCCGGTCAAAGGGCTGCACATTAACGTCGAGCAAAGGCCGGGATACTCCTATCCCAAACCGCCCACTCGCGTCAGCATCGTGGAAGAGGCATCGCAAGATCGCCAAGCCCCTTTTAGTCAGCCGTTTAAGGACAAGCTTGAATGGATGCGGCTCAAGTAGAAATATACTAAGGCCATTAATTTTTAAACCGAGTAGCGTCTTACCGACGTTATTACTTCACCGCAAACTGAATGCATATCCATGACAATGGTCCGAACACTCCGCTTACCCAATGTTGTGGTTGCGGTCTGCCGGCCCCCATTAGCCGGCAGGATGCTGGCAACGGTAGTGATGTTCCTTGCTGCGGGGTCCGTGATGGCCCAGCAGCCAAGAATGCACTACCGCCACTCTAGCAACTTACCACCGGGAGCGATTGGCCGCGCTCAACTTCAGCGGGGCGGACCATTGCATGGATATTTTCAGCCGGTTGAAATTGCCGGCCCCAAAGGAGCCAAGTTAGCGCTGACCAAAGGGGGCGGCTTCGAGCCTCTACAACAGACGCCTCGCAGAGTTGGCCTGCTGATAGGGCAGGTTTACCGATTTCGAGTGACCAACATACCGGATCAGCCAGGGGTTGAGGTGTTCCCTACGATCGAGATCATCGATCGAATTTATCCGCCCGCGGGTCGCGAAGCGGAATTTCCAATTCCGATCCACGTCACCGCCGGAGACTTGTTTCTCGCCGCTCGCGGAAAGTTCGTAACGCGGGCGATTTACTTGGAAAGTCCGCGACATGCTGTGCCGGCGCGTCAGAACCCGAACGATCAAAACTGGTTCGAAGCGCGTCCGGGTGAGGATCCGTTGAAGGTGGCCGACTTACTGGGCCGCCCCGTCGCGATCCTGCGAATGGGCGGCCGACTGCCGGCGGTTTCCGGAGCGAACAGCCGCTTCCTTTACGGTAGCGCTCCGTGGAAATCGTTGGACCAGATTTCAGACGAACAGGAAGGGCCGATGCCCATTGATGGCAAGGCAACCGCCTACCAATCTTTCGCGCCATGAATTACACCAGCAACGTTGAAACGAAATTTGTCGCGAACCGGTATTGGCCGGATTGGTGGCGATTGTCGGTCATCGGACTGGCCGTGCTCATTCTCTGTTCCTGCCGTGCCGTGCCGGAAACGGAATCGAAACAGCTCAACAATTTCGATCCCAATATCGTCCGCGGCCAGGATGCGCAGCCCTCGGCTCCCATCACACCGGGTATGTTGCCGCCGTCTGCATGGACTGGAGCGCCGAATCATCCAACCAGCGTCGCGCCGCCCGCACGACAATGGTCGCCGCCGGGAATCGCCCGGCCTTGGCCACGCGAAGAATACCTTTTCGATGGGGGCGACGGTCGAGTCAAGGCATGGGTCAAATCAAACTGGCAAATCGAAGGACTTGGAGTCGAAGACACCATCGCGCATTACGATACGCTCGATGGGCGTAGAGTTGTCGAACCGAGCAATCGCGTGCACATCTACGCGCCTAAGTTCAGCGCCGTCCGCAAAGTCGTCAGCGTGGACGCCTACGAGATGAAGGAAGGCCTGGTGCTGCACAGCGAACCGACGAAAGTTGTTGTCGAAGAGGATACGTTGGCGGCAAATACGACGTTGCAGAATGTACAAACCGAACGACAAATCGCAACGAGGAGCGCCCGCGCGCAACAAAGAAACACACCGGGCATCGCCATCGATAATGCGAATCGAGTGATGGAATCACTTGTCTCATCGTGGCCAAAAGAAGATTTCAACACGCTGAAGAACAACGTGTTTGAGCAAAACGACAAGCCCTGGCTGGCCGCCGATGTTCAAGCGGCGAACACCTGGACACACGACAAGGGTGTTCAAGTCGTAATCGACAATACCGAAGCATATGTCTTGAAATTCGGATCGCGGGCCCAGGCAACCTATTCGGTCGAACGTGAAGGCGCGCCGAAATTGCGGATTACCAAATCGGCATCGGCCAAAGCCGCCCAGCCTGGAGATATTGTCGAGTTTACGTTGCGATTTGAAAATGTCGGTACGCAGGTGATCGGCAACGTGACGATTGTCGACAATTTGACAACGCGTCTTGAGTACCTGCCCGACAGCCAGACTTGTAGTCTGCAAGCCGATTTTCTTCACCAGGCCAACGATCATGACTCGCTAGTACTGCGGTGGGAAGTTATTGACCCGCTGCCTGTGGGTGAATCCGGAATCATCAAATTCAAGTGCCGGGTGCGATAGCTTAGACATGAACCGAGCTCTACCAAGTTGTTTGGCTTGACGCGAGCCTCGCTATCTTCTTACAGTTTCGCTCGTCTCGAATCATTGAAGCGAAACTCCATGCATTCAGCCCCCCCTCCCCTGCCCTATCAGTGCCCCGGTGAAAACCAGCCGATCAGTCGATCAATCCACTTAGGGCGATTGGCCTCGTTCTATCACGCCTGCAAGTCGTGTCCTCACCGAAGCGATATTGAACTGGTGATGGACCAACACGCGGCCGAACAGTTTGCAGCGAGAAATTCGAGTGCTACGCTGTTCGGCAACGAAGGGATTGTGGGTAGCTACCTGACAAACATCGGCACTAGTGAAGTCCGAAAAATTGCAACCGCTTTCGGCATTCTGCTCGCGCAGAAATCTAGACTCCCGACGCCACGTCCTGTCGTGGTCGTCGCAAGCGACGGCCGCCCAATGACCGCTGAATTGATGGCGGCGGCCAGCGAAGGTTTGCGGTTGGCTGGCTGCGACGTCGTCGATATCGGATTCGCAACCTCACCATGTATCGTATTTGCCATCAATCATCTCAACACGGGGGGAGGATTGCTAATTGGCAATCCTACAGGACAGCCGTTGGAGATCGGCCTCAAATTTTGGTCGGCGGGCGGCGAACCTCTGTCAGCCGGAGGGCAGCTTGACCAACTGAAGAATCTGCTCGAGAACGGCGTTAACCGCCCGACTCGTACTGGCGGAAACACGCGCCGTTTTCGGGCGGATGTTCCCTATCTGGCTTGCCTGACCAAGTATTTTCACGCACTGCGGCCGTTGCGTTTTGTGTTGGATACGCCAAGCGGACAGCTGCAGAGATATCTAATCCAACTTGCGACCGCTGTCTCGTGTGAAATCACGCTGCTGGGACGCCAGGCGGTTGCCAACACCACAGCGGCTGCGCCGCCACTGGATCGCATCGCCGCAGGTGTCCTCGAAAGAAATGCGCACTTCGGTGTTTGGATCGACGGTGACGGTGAAGCCTGGCAACTGGTCGACGAGCGCGGGCGGCAGATTGAGGCCGAACGGATGGCGTGCTTGCTGATGGACGGCATTCTCGGTGAGCGTCCAGAATCGTCGGTTGTTGTCGAAGATACAACGCACAACTGGATTTCAAAGCGACTCCTCGATCGCGGCGGGCGAGTTCACAGCACCGTTCCATCGAGAGAAGCGGCATTCGCGACGTTACGGGCAACGAATGCCGTATTGGGCGGCGGACCCAGCGGCCGATTTTGGTTCGCCGAATCATCACCGACAATTGATGGTCTACGAGCGCTGGCCGTACTGTTAACGACCCTCAGCCAAAGTGACCGGCAGCTTTCCGAGCGAATTGCCGATCTCTGTCCGTAGCGGGCTACTCGGCCTTAATCCCAAATGATTAGATCTCCATAAGAATGTCTTTCATTTGGAGTTTGCTCGTTTGGGTTTTTTTGACGGTATCCGCTATAAAACACCTTGTCACAATCCGACGTTCAATTCCCACAACCTAATTAGAAACTCTTTGTTATGCCCCACCCCTGGATTGCAACTCGTACCGAGACATTTGACAACTCCGGCATTCGCAAAGTTTTCGATTTGGCGGCGAACCTCGCCGATCCTATCAACCTTTCGATCGGCCAGCCAGATTTTGATGTTCCCGTGGAAGTAAAGGACGCCGCAATTGACGCAATCCGATCGGGGAAAAACGGTTATGCGTTGACGCAGGGCATGCCAATTCTACGCGAACGACTGCAAGCGGAAGTTGATGCGCAATACGGCCACGACGATCGCAAATTGTTCGTCACATCGGGAACGAGTGGGGGACTTGTTCTAGCGATGATGGCACTGGTTGACCCGGGTGACGAGGTGATCGTCTTTGATCCCTACTTTGTCATGTACAAACCGCTGGTCAACATGGTCGGCGGCAAGTGTATTTTGATAGACACATACCCCGATTTTCGAATCGACGCTGCTCAGGTCGAAGCCGCGATTTCTCCCCGGACTAAGTTGATCATTTTCAACAGCCCCAACAATCCTACGGGTGTCGTTGCCGGCGAGTCAAAAGTTCGCGAACTTGCCGAATTAGCCTCGCGGCATAATGTGGTTCTGTTGAGTGACGAAATCTATCGCATCTTCTGTTACGACGAACCTTTCGTTTCGCCAGCTAGATTTAACGATCAAACACTGGTGTTGGACGGCTTTTCCAAATCGCATGCCGTCACCGGATGGCGATTAGGCTACGCTCACGGCCCGGCGGCCGTCATCGACGCCATGACGAAGTTGCAGCAGTACACGTATGTCTGCGCACCGCACCCATTTCAATTCGCGGGGGCCGTGGCGATGGACATCGACATGTCGGAAATTGTCTCGACGTACCGGCGCAAACGAAACTTGCTGCTCAGCGGTCTATCCGATCAATTCCAACTCGCCACACCCGGCGGCGCGTTTTACGCATTTCCGCAAGCGCCCGTGGGAACGGGCGCAGAATTTGTCCACCGAGCGATCGAAAATAATGTGCTAGTCATCCCAGGCAACATCTTCGGTCAAAAGAATTCCCATTTTCGCATCTCTTATGCCGCACCGGACGAGACCATTCGGCGGGGAGTCGAAGTTCTAAACAAGTTGGCCGCCGGGTAGAGCCCCCCAATAGCCCCTCCAACACCGATACTATTCGCCGATTACCGTGATCACGATAATCCGCTGCCGTGACTTGATGTCACATTCAAGATGAAATATCTGCTGCCATGTCCCCAGCACCAGCTGACCTTCTGCGACCGGCACACTGACAGATGGCCCGAGCGTTGTGGCCTGCAGATGAGAATGGCCATTGCCGTCGTGCCATGCCCGTTCGTGGCCATAGTCTTTACTCGGCGGAAAGAGGTCGTCCAATATCTGGGGAAGGTCGCGCTGCAGTCCCGGTTCAAATTCGATCGTGCCGATCGCGCCGGTGCTGCCAACATTGAAAATTTGGACGATGCCTGTGGTGATGCCGGCACGAACGACCGCTGCCGCAACGTTGGCTGTTATATCGTGCATGTCCCGGTGACCGCACGTGCTAACGGCCATCTGCTCCTGATGAATCATCCGTCGACTCCGCTTGGTCATCCACATCCGCCGAGGCGAAGACGCTAAACGGGGATTGCGCCTCCTGACCGGTATCAGCCCAGCGAATCAGCAGTAGTTTGGACGTCTGTTTGTCGCCTAGCCGCTCGTTGAAAAAGCGATGGCCCAGGCTGCCGCGGTGCTTGGCGTCGCTGGAAACGATCACGATTTGGCCCGGATTCACCATCGCTTCGATCAACAATGCGTCAAACACTTCCTTTTTGCGGCTTGTATCGAGCCGAAACATCCCTTCGCCCCGCACATACCGCTGCCGGAAATGTCCGTGATGCACCTCGGGGTACAGTTTAATCCGCGATCGTCCATCGTCCTCCACGGACGCCATCAGAGCAAATTGCGCTTGCGCGTCTTGGAACGTTTCGCCGTTCAGTTCACCGCGGTTCCAAGTCAGAACATGGAACTCAGGATGAACGGATGACATAACCAACTCGCCTCGCTGCTGTGGATTTAAATACATCCAGTGGCGGGTTGCGCCGGTATTTTCCGGATCCGGCGGCACCGACGCCGACGTTCCGTCTGCCAACGGAACTCGGGCCGCAAGTTCGGTCAACTTCGGCGGCAGTTGGTTCCCTAAAACACCGGCTCGAAATCCGTTACGAGAAAATTGACGGCGACTCACCGCCGCGATTGACTGCTCATCAATTTCGTCCCAAAGGAGTGGGTCGATCTGAGCGTCCGGACCCACCAATCGAACGAAGACGATTTCCAACACAATTTGATTCGGCGCCGAATCCAGCGGTGCTAGAGGGGACCTGCCGCTGATCTTCTCCGAGTCCACCAGTTTGCAGCCGGAACCGACCACAACGAATAAGACCATCAGTGTAAGACGAGAAAGATTGGCCACCGATTGGCCTCCATGCCAATGTAAGCACCGGAAAAATAAGCGGCGTAGACTAATCGGCTGGCGCGTCGGATGTCAACGCCGATACCTCTGAGGCGACGCACGGAATTAACTTCGGCGCTGGAATTCTCGTCCCAAACACGCGGCCATACTTCGACCGCAATGAATCGAATGACTCGCGAAGAAACGCGTAAATCGCCGGTGGTGGGCGGCAAGCCAGCCATTTTTTCGCTAATTTCCCCATGGCGACGTCGTATTCACGTTCACTGGCAGTGTGGACGTAGCACCGCCCTTCGTGACGGCGCAAGTCCCCGTCAAAACATGGGCTAATATGCCACAACTCGTGCAAGATCGTTACCAGTTTCTCGTCAAATGGCAGATTAAGAAAACGCGGCAAATAGAACGTCAGCAGATAAAGAAACTCTCGGCCGGATTCATCCACGATCTGCTGCACCGTGAACGTTTGATCGCGTCGGACGGTGTAACGCTGCCCACGTTCGAATCGCATCGGCGTCAACGCCGCCTGCAGACCGTGTGCGACGGGCTTGCGGGCTTGGCAGAATCCAATTGCCATCCGCGACATGTTGATGTGCTGCAATTCAACAAGCCGGTTTGCCATATCCTCGCAGACCCGTCGGATCTGGCCGGTGAAGTCGAAGCCGGATTGGCGCGACGGCGAGCAGACCGAAGGTGACGCCAAGACCAAACGCCTCGGCTGTGAACGGTTGTTGGAGGTGCGAGGCATCGGGGAATCCGTTCCGGGCCTTCCTCAGAAACGCTCGTAATATCGACCGCGATTGCTCGCCCCAGCAGACGGGCGCGCGGCGTTACTTTTTCTCGTCCGCTTCGCCAGCGTCCGTTTCGGCCTCGTCAGCACCGTCGGCAGACTCATCTTCGCTTGCGCCGGAGTCTGCCTCTTCGTCCGATGGCGACTCGTTCGTATCATCGTCGGCACTTCCTTCTTCGGTCGAAGCCTCCTCTTCTTCGGTCACAGGCTCCGACAACTCTTCAGAACTGTCGTCTTCGAAACTCGGCGCTTTGGGTTCTTCTTCCTTGACGCGGTCGCGGTCTCCACCGACGAATTCCAGGATGGCGCGCGGACCGGCGTCTCCAAGCCGGGGGTGGGCCAGACGCAAAATTCGCGTGTAACCGCCATCACGCTCTTCAAATCGGGGTGCCAGATCATCAAACAAAATCTGCACAGCCTGTTTGTTACCAAGCATCTTCATGGCTCGACGGCGTGCGGCCAATACAGGCGCGACAGCCTGATTCCACTCTTTCCATCGGTCACTACTCCGCCACGCCCGCCAATCGTCCGACAAACGCTCGGCGTCGGTAGCAAGCGAATCGGCTTCACGTTGCGCGTTCAAGGAGTGGCGGGCGACCGTAATGCAGCGTTCAACCAGCGGCCGCACTTCTTTCGCCTTTGCCAGCGTGGTAACAATGCGGCCTTTGACCTTTGGTGCGTTGTCGTCAAAATCGGAATCTCGCTCGGTCAGTATTAAGTTAGAAGCCAAACTGCGCAACAGCGCCCGTTGGTGGCTTGGGTTCCGACCAAGTTTTCGGCCTCGCCTTCGGTGTCGCATAACTCTGTTTCTTTAACATCTAAGGGCGTCCGCCCGAGTTTAACAGGTCACTAAAAGGACGGAGTTGCCGGCGAGGGAAATCGCATTCCAAGGTGCAGCCGCAACTCGGTCAGTTTCTCCTGCACCTCCTGTAATGTTGTGTCGCCGAAATTCCGGACCTCCATCAATTCATCCTCCGAGCAGGAAACTAAATCTCGCACGGTGTTGATATTCTCCGACTCAAGGCAATTGCCGGCCCGCACGGACAACCTTAATTCGGCAAGGCTCATATTAAGCTTACGTTCCATCGCCGGATCAACGCCATCCACAGCACTTCGCTGCACCCCGTGAACTTGCGGACCCAGTTCGCTGTACTGAACGAACGGATTGAGGTGCTTGCGCAGAATCTTGGCAGCCTCAACCATCGCCATTTCTGGATGGACACTGCCATTGGTCCAAATCTCGGTGGTTAACTTATCGTAATTGGTCTTTTGCCCGACCCGCGCGTCCTCAACATCGTAACGGACGCGAATTACCGGGCTGAACACCGCGTCGATCGGAATGATGCCAATTTCTTGTTCGCCCGGCGTATGTTCTGTCGCCGGCACGTAGCCTCGTCCATTTTCGACAACCATTTCCATCGTAAATTCAATGTCACCGGTCACTGTCGCCAATCTTAAATCCTTGTTAATCACCTCGACGTTCCCGTCGGTGATCACGTCACCCGCGGTAATGTCGCAAGGACCCTGCTTTTCGACACGGATCACTTTCGTCGATTCGGTATGATTCTTAACGACCAGCGACTTGACGTTCAAAACCATATCGGTGACGTCTTCGACCACACCCTCAATGGTCGTAAATTCGTGCTGCGCCCCGCCAATCCGCAACTGCGTAACGGCACTTCCTTCCAAACTGGAAAGAAGAATTCGCCGGAGGCTATTGCCGATTGTCGATCCGAAACCGCGTTCGAACGGTTCCGCGACAAATTTGCCATAGTTACCAGTTAAGGTTTGGCGTTCGCATTCGACTTTACTGGGAAGTTCCAGGCCGCGCCAACGAATATGCATGGTTTGACTCCGTAGCCTATTATTTCGAACACAATTCCACGATGAGTTGGGTCTGAACCGGGATGGAAATATCCTCGGTGGACGGCAGTCGCGCCATCCTTCCTTCGGGAATACCGCCCTCGACCAGTGACAAATAGTCAGGCACGTCGCGCTGGTTTTCGGAGAGGTTTGCCTGGACGGCCTGCAGACTCTTCTTGCGGTTTTTTACTTGAACCACGTCGCCGACGCGAAGCTGCAGGCTGGGGATATCGCAGCGATTGCCATTGACTAGAACGTGCCCGTGGCACACCAACTGCCGCGCCTGACTACGACTCTGGCCGAAACCCAAACGATGCACGACATTGTCCAATCGGCATTCGAGCAGGCTCATTAAGACATCGCCGGTATTGCCCTTCGCCCGACTCGCTTTGTGGTAGTAACCACGGAACTGACGCTCTAACACGCCGTAATAGTGCTTCACTTTTTGTTTTTCGCGCAGATGTAGGCCGTAGTCGGTCAGCTTGCTTCGACGAAACTGATGCATACCCGGCGGTGTATCTCGCCGCTCAAATGCGCACTTGACCGTATCGCATCGCGTGCCTTTCAAAAACAGCTTCATGCCGTCGCGACGGCAGAGGCGGCATACGGGGCCGGTGTATCGAGCCATTTGCTAAACTATCCTGTCACTACCAATGATGAATTGGGATTTATTTTGCTGAATTGGGTGGCGGTCAACTCGGTCAAACACGACGCTTCTTGCGGGGCCGGCAACCGTTGTGTGGCATGGGAGTTACATCTTCGATCGACTTGATATTAAGTCCTGAGGACTGCAGCGCAGTAATGGCACTTTCTCGACCGCTTCCCGGACCACTCACCCTGACGTCAATATCCTTAATGCCGAACTTAAGTGCCTTTTCTGCCGCCTGTTGTGAAGCACACTGTCCGGCAAACGGCGTACTCTTGCGACTCCCTTTAAAACCGGACGTTCCGGCGCTGGCCCAGCACAGCGTATCCCCTTTGGTGTCCGCGATGGTCACCATCGTGTTGTTGAACGTCGCTTTGATATGTGCGACGCCAACCGATACGTTTCGCCGAGCCTTTTTCTTTTTTGTCTTAGCCATGCCCAATCCGTTTCAAGATCAACCTCGTGTCAACTAACGCAGGTCTTTCACACCCTTCTTGCCAGCAACCGTTTTCCTCGGCCCCTTCCGCGTGCGTGCGTTTGTCCTCGTACGCTGACCACGAACCGGAAGACCGCGGCGGTGACGCAGGCCCCGATAACAGCCAATGTCTCGCAGTCTTGTAATATTTTGGTTCACCTGCCGCCGCAATTGCCCCTCGCAGACATATTCCTTGTCCAACAATGCCGTCAAACGGGCCAACTCCGACTCTTGGAGGTCGTTCGCCTTTAGTGTCGCTTCAACCCCTGCCTTGTGACACAATTCACGTGCCTTACGAGGCCCGATCCCGTACAAATAAGTCAGAGCCACAGCAGTCGATTTGCCGTTTGGTATGTCGACACCTAACAAACGTGGCATTAAATCTAACCTCCTGCCAAACTAACAGGCAATGTGTGGCCTTGGCGTCACTGCCCGGCACATCAAATTTTCCGCCCGAAACGCAATGGAACCTACAACGCCAAAGGGACTCAGCCCTGACGCTGCTTGTGCCTGGGATTGCTACAAACCACAAAAACAACGCCCCGTCGGCGGACGACTTTGCAGTTCTCGCAAATGCGTTTAACGCTTGCGCGGACTTTCATCGTAACATCCTACTCTACCGAAAGTTGTGAAACGCTCAAATATACCGTCGAGGAGGGATGTCGATCAAGCCCCGGTTGCGGGCAAAATTGGAGAACAATTTGCTGCCCGCCTGTCCTGCTGCCTCCCGCCCTGCTGCCTCCCGCCCAGTTGCCCGCCTGTCCTGTTGCCCGCCGGCTAGTGGATTTTCGCTTGCGAGAACAAATTCAGCACCAAAACCCCCGCGACAATCAGGCCGATCCCGGCCATGGCGGCGCCATCCAGCTTCTGATCGTGGACAACGTAGCCGAGGAACGCGATGAGTACCATGCCGATGCCGGACCAGAGGGCATAGGCCACACCGACCGGGAAACTCCTCAGGCAGAGCATCAGAAATACTATCGCGAGCACGTACCCGACGACCGCCACCGCGATCGGCCCCCACCTGGAGAAACCGTCGATCGACTTCAGCGCCGTGGTTGCGATGACCTCTGAAATAATAGCGATAACCAGAAATAGATAGTGCAGCATTATGCGCTTCAACATTCAAGACAAATGGATGGCATGAATCGTGTGCTGGGACATTATAAGGCGGCACGACCCAAATTATGTAGCAGGTTTTTCCAGTCTGACCCACAACGACAAAAAAAGCCCCGCCGGCGAGTTCCGCCGGCTGGGGCATTTTTGGTGATTTTCATAAATCCGTATCAGATCTTAAAATCGATCTCGAAGCCCTTGCGCCGCTCGCGTGCGAAAAACGCCGCGGCCTGGTCGTCTCCAACGATTTTCTCTGCTTTGGGATCCCATTTGATCTTCCGACCCAGCCGCGCGGCAATCGCTGAGAGGTGGCAAGTGCTCATCGCCTGCACGTGGCTGTAGACGTCCGACAGCGGCAGGCCGCCTTCACGGATGCAGCGGTAGAAGTTGTTTTTATGACCTTCAACCGGTTTGCCCTTGTACAGGGCGACCTGATCTTCCGCCGTATACTTGTCCTTGTCCCAGTTTTCTTCGACCGGCTTGCCTTGGATGGTACCACGGCTGACGAAGATACGGCCCTTACTACCTTCGAAGAGCACACCATTGCGACCGCGGCTGGTAACGATCATTTCAACGCCGCTATTGAAGTAACACTTCACCGCGTAATCGTGCGCTGTGTTGTAACGATCGTCCTGGGTCGTGTAACCGTCCTTCATTTCGACCGGGTGCTTGGAATCAGTCCCGTCGATCGAAATCGGGCCGTCGCCTTCTTTGTCTTCGCCCAGGGCCCAGGTGGCGATATCGACGTGGTGGGCCCCCCAGTCGGTGAATTTCCCACCCGAGTATTCGTACCACCAACGGAACTGGTAGTGGCAACGTTTTTGCCGGAAATCCACTTTGGGCGATTGCCCCAGCCATAAATTCCAATCCAATTCCTTCGGCGGATCCACCTTCGGGAACGGGCCTCCTTGGTCTCCACCGCCGATGCTGCAGGTGACCGTCTTGATGTCGCCCAGCAGCCCCTTCTGCACCATGTTGATGGCGCGTAGAAACTTGTTGCGGTCGCTGCGCTGCTGCGTGCCGACGAAGAAAATCTGTTTGCCGTATTTCTTGCAGGCGGCGCGAATCAGCTGGTTTTCCTCCAGCGTCAGCGTCAACGGCTTTTGGCAGAAGACGTGCTTGCCGGCCTCTAGGGCCTCAATGGCGATCTTTACATGCCAGTGGTCCGGCGTAACAACGCTGACTACATCGATTTCTTTGCGATCGAGTACCTTGCGATAGTCCTTGTAGGCGTCGGCTTTGCCTTTGCCAATCCGACCGTCGTTCTTTGCCCGGTCGGCGTGACGGGAATCGACGTCGCAAACGGCCACGATATCGCCGAAGCCGCTATGCGCGCGAGCGTCGCCCGAGCCCATGCTACCGACGCCGATGCAGCCTATCACCGGGCGGTCGTTCTTGTCGTTGTTCGCGAAAGCTTTCTCGTTCCAGCTAAAGTACGGAACCGCGCCGACCGCCGTGGCGGCAACCGTGGACTTTTTCAAAAAATCGCGGCGTGTGGTTTGTGGTTTCTTCATCGTCTAGGTTCCTTGGAGGGTTGAAGCGGTTGGGCGTGGACAATCCATTGTAATGCATTCGTTTAACGGAAACTGTAACCGGTTCGACCCTCGATTTCCACGAACCCCGGACAAAAATTTGGCTAAATTCTCCATCATTTTCCGACCACCTGAAAGCGTTTTACCCGCCAGCCGGTATTTGGCTGACCTTGTTCGCCCCGGCGATACCGCATGGGGACGCCGAACTTTGGATGAAACAGAGCGGTCAGCTGGATTTGTGATTTATTTGCGGCGTTTTCGGCGGATTCAACGTCGCGCTCGATGAAACCAAACTGGCCATCCACGGTCCACGTTTCCGGCGTTGCCAAAGGGTCATAATTCCTGCCATTGATCGCCAGCGTCTGCGGTGCGTCGGCACGGACCTCGATGCGTATTTTGTCCGACCGCGCGCCGGTCAATTCCAGTTCCATGTCGTAATCGGCGGGCCCGGTTTCGGACCATTTGGCAGCAGCGGCATCCAGTCGCTGCTGCGTCAACGGCGGCAGATTGTCGCGAAACACCAAGATCACGACGGTCAGCACCGCCAAGCACAGCAGCACCAACAGCAAAAAGAGCCAGATCGCAATCTGGCTGATCGTCATTCTGCGTTGCGTGCGGTTCATGAGATGATGGGGGTGCTTGCAATTTCGATCCGCAGTATTATGGGTCGCTGCGCGGTCTCGGCGAAAGGCCCGAATCTCACTTTTCGAGTTAATTCACATCTAATGAATGCAAAGCCGAAAAACGCCCGCACAAAAATCGTCGCCACCATCGGACCCGCGTCGCGCGATCCGCAGACGCTGGCCGACCTGGTCGAGGCGGGAGTTGATGTCTTTCGATTGAATATGGCCCACGGAACTCGCGACGAGCACGACCAGACGCTTTCCTCAATACGAACTATCAGCGAGCAGCTGCAACGTCCGCTGGCGGTACTCGTAGATTTGGCGGGGCCAAAAATTCGGCTCGGTCAACTGCTCGGTGACTTAGTGGTTTGTGAACCGTCCGCCCGACTGCGGATAGTCCGCGGTGATTCCTCCACGCAGGCCGACGAACTTGTAACAAACTACCCTAATTTGATTGACGAGCTGCAGCCTGGTGATCGAGTTTTACTGGCCGACGCCACCGTCGAACTCTCGGTTCAAACGAAATCGAGCGATGCTGTCGAATGCCAAGTCACGCAACCGGGCACGGTCCGTAGCCGCCAGGGAGTGAATCTGCCGGGCGTTCAGTTAAGTATCTCGCCGCTGAGTGACAAGGATCGCGAAGCGGCACGTTGGGCCGCCACGCATGACGTCGATTTTCTGGGGCTGAGCTTTGTCAGGCGGGCCGCGGAAATCCTCGAATTGAAGCAAATCGTCCGCGAGCAGGAGGCGACGGCCCACGTCATCGCCAAGATAGAAAAGCCCGAGGCACTGGAACATTTGGACGAGATCGTCGAGGCCGCCGACGGCGTCATGGTCGCCCGCGGCGATTTAGGTGCGGAAATCGACATTGCCAAAGTACCGCTCCTACAGAAAAAAATCATCGCCGCGTGCAATCGGCGGCAGCGGCCCGTGATCGTCGCCACGCAGATGCTCGCCAGCATGGAGCATTCGGGACACCCCACCCGCGCCGAGGTGACCGATGTGGCCAATGCGGTGCTGGACGGCGCGGATGCGTGCATGCTCTCCGGGGAGACCGCCATCGGCAAGCATCCGATTGCCGCCGTCGTGATGATGAACCGCATCGCCGAGACAACCGAAGCGGCCTATCGCACTTCCACACATGTACTGGACGAAGACCGCGTCACGGACGTTCATCAGATCACTGAAGCCGTCGTTTACGGCGCGGCGCGGATCGCGAGGCAGCTGGATGCGAGTCTGCTGGTTGTGGCCACCCGCAGCGGTGCGACGGCCCTGGCTTTGTCCAAACAGAGGCTGTACACGCCCGTGCTCGCCATGAGTGAACGACCGGCAACTCGACGCCGGATGTCGCTTTATTGGGGACTCACGCCCGTCGCCGAAACGCCGCTTGCCGATTGGGCGGCTCTGAAAGACTTCGTTGCCGAGTGGGCAGAGCGCCAAGGCCATGCCAAATCAGGCGACTTTGTCGTCATGGTGGCCGGAACCGGCGTGGCGGAAGGCGTTCATAACGCCATCGAAGTCAATCCAATCTGAACTTGCCTCAAAACGCCGTATCCGTTTAGCCTGTCGGAAGCCGTTATCCGGTAACGCCGACGGGGCAGCCGTTGCGCAAATGCCGGGTTTCGGGATTGAACGCCGAATCGCGACGGACAAGTTCGCATGCCCAAACAAAAATCAAACCCGCCGATTGCGCAGGCCGGCGTCGTCCCATACCGCAGGGAAAACGGACATTACGAATTCTGCCTCATCACCTCGGCCAAAAAGGGCCGTTGGATTTTTCCCAAGGGGATCATCGACCCGGGAGAAACGTACGTCGAA
>JAYGDO010000151.1:0-3164 GCA_046582885.1 Pirellulales bacterium
CGTTTCTGTTGTTCTTTATTTTCGCGGTGGCCGCAAATTGGAATTTATGGCGCAAGCGTACGGAAACCCGCTGGCGGTTGGCGTGGGTCACCATCCCCTGGCTCGCCCTTTATTTGTTTTGCACGCCCGCCGTTTCCTACCTGGCATTGGGCACGCTCGAATGGCAATTCCCTCCCACCGATACCGTCCCGGACGACGCGCAGGTGATCGTAGTGCTCGGCGGCGGAATCCAACTGCCTGACGAGATCCGGAAACATGCCGTGCTTGGTAAAAGCACCATGTACCGCTGCCTGCACGCCTACAGCCTTTATCAAACTTCACCTCGACCGGTCTTGCTATCCGGTGGCCGGGTCGATGCCCATCGTTTGGGGCCGACGCTGGCCGAGGCCATGCGCAGCTTCCTGTTGCAGCTCGGAGTCCCTCAGCAGCACCTGATCCTGGAGAACAAGTCGAGATCGACCTACGAAAACGCAGTCCACTCGGCGGCGATTCTTCGGCGTCGGCAACTCACAAAAGTGGTCCTGGTCACGGACGCCACTCATTTGGACCGCAGCTTGGCCTGCTTTGCCGCGCAAGGCATCGATGCCAGCCCGTCGGGCTGCCGTTACCGTGCGACGAAATTTCGCTGGTCCCCTTTCAGCTTTTTGCCGAATCCGACTGCCGCCCAAGGCAATCAAGATGTCTTCCACGAGTGGGTCGGCACGTTTTGGTACCGGCTGCGGGGGAGAATCTGACGCCGAGTTGTTGTTTTTTGCCGTGGCGGTCATACTAAACGGAACGCTGGGCCGCAATTTTAATTCCCATGTCGAATCTGCCCGATGCACAACATAACGATCGCACGCCGGACTTGACTGGCCGCGAAGTCGGTGAGTATCGCCTGCTTCGACGATTGGGTCGCGGCGCGATGGCCGAAGTTTATCTCGCCGACCAAGTCTCGCTGGATCGTCATGTCGCGATCAAAGTCCTCAAACCCGAACTCGCTCGCGACGACACCTACGTCCGGCGATTCCAGATGGAAGCCCGTGCGGCGGCGGCTTTGGTTCACGGCAACATCGTCCAGATTTACGAGGTGGGCAATGCAGACGGCTTGCATTTCATCGCCCAGGAATACGTCCAGGGCCAGAACCTCTCCGAGTTGTTAAAGCGATCCGGTCCGCCGCCGCTGGCGGTTGCCGTCGACATTATTCGGCAGGCCAGCGCCGCGCTGGCCAAGGCGGCCGAACAAGGAATCGTTCACCGGGACATTAAACCCGAAAATTTGATGATGGCGACTTCCGGAGAACTGAAGGTCGCCGATTTCGGTCTCGCCCGACTCATCCAGACCCCCGAACAACTCAAGCTGACACAGGTCGGCGTGACGATGGGTTCGCCGCTGTACATGAGCCCCGAGCAGGCGGAAGGCAAACAACTCGACCCGCGGTCGGACATCTACTCGTTGGGCGTCACCTGCTATCAAATGCTCGCCGGACACCCGCCGTTTTCGGGAGACACGCCGCTCGGTGTCGCGATGAAGCACCTGAAAACGGAGGCCGATTCTCTGGAAGACCTGCGCCCCGACTTGCCGGCCGCTTTATGCCGGATGGTTCACAAGATGTTGAATAAAGTGCCGGCGGACCGCTATGCCAATGGCATGGAGATCATCCGTGATTTACGACAGCTGAACATAGAGGGCGAATCCGGAGACTGGCTGGCTGACTTGCAGCGGTTCTCGCTCCCCGAAACCATCGCCCAGGATGCCTCGCGGGCGACGACATCCCGGCCGCTGGCTGCCGTGATGCAAAAGAGCACGACCCAGAAACGGCTGACCTCACAGCGATTATTCTGGGCCGGACTGTCCGCTGCGTTTTTCTTTGGCATCATCATTGGCTGGCCGCGAACCGAGCCCTCGCTTCTGGAAAACGCCGCCGATTCGCTTACCCCTGTCGAGGCGATGGTATCTGCCGAACAACAGTACAACTACGCCATGCTGCACGACAGTGAAGCAGCGTGGAAACGGGTGATTGAGTTATTTCCCGAGAACGAACGTTACGTCCGACTGGCCCGCAAACAATTGGCTGATCACTATTTGGTGCGCGACCGGTTTTTCGAGGCGCTGCAGATTTTCGAGGAATTCGAGCACCTCGGCGAGTCGGAACCTGAGTATCTCGCCTACGGACTCGCGGGCCAGTTTGTCATCCTGTCGTTGGACGGCGAAAAATCAATGGCGGCAAAAAAACTGACACAATTGTGGCCGCATCGAAACAAGTTACAACAGTTCGATCCGAGCCTGACGCGGCAAGTGTATCAACTTGCGCGCAAAAACTATCAGTTACACGACCAAGAAAAAGATCGGGAACTTGACGACTGGTTAAAAAGCCATCTCAACAACCCCTTGGGCGAAAACAGCAACGGTGCTTGACCGACCGGACCACCGGCACTAGACTCCTCTTTCCGGTCGTTTGACGTTAAGCGAGAGAAGTGTCACGACATCTCACCAAGCCCCCTTCGTCTAGTGGCCTAGGACGTCGGATTCTCAGTCCGAAAACAGGGGTTCGATTCCCCTAGGGGGTACTTCGCAGTCTGGCACCGAGTCGCACACTAACGCATCGGGCAGCAAAATAGCTCGGCTTTGCCGGGCTTTTATTGTTTCTTGCGAGCCTTTGCGAGACTGTGCGGCAGGATGCTGTGCCGGATTCTGTGCCGCTGTTGGGCCACTTTCTGCATTCACTGTGCCGGATTCTGTGCCGCGCACCGCGTCGTTGTAATGATCATCGGTCACTTGCAAATAGTGTTTCTCTGCGATGGCCGCGGAATTGCCAATCCATTCGCAAACAACGTGCAAGGGGAATCGGCCAGCCAGTTCTGTTTGCCGACTTGCCCGCAGGTTATGAAACAGCTTCGGCCAGGCCTTCACGCCGGCCCGTTTGATAATCCGCAATAGTTGGGTTCGTAGGTTAGCGTTCTCCTTGCGATATCGCGTGATGATGTGTTCAGTTCCCGGCTCGGCTTCGTCAAACACCGCTTCCAGGTAGGGCCGTAGTTCGGGGAACAGCGGGATCACTCGAGTTTCGCCACCGACATGATGCTCGGTCTTAGGGCTTCGTATCGTGATCCGATTGTGTTCCCAATCTACCTCGCCCCATGTCAGACTTAGGTGTTCCGATGGGCACCGCAGGCCACCGTAT
>JAYGDO010000206.1:0-24687 GCA_046582885.1 Pirellulales bacterium
GGGGGATGCTGCAGGATGGTGGGAATATGGCTTCGGCCTAGACTTGTGATGGCGTTCGTTGATTCAATGCCGAAACCTAATTGGCCCGTGCGACCGTCTTGGAAACCCGACGCCTGGCGTTTATTTCTGGATATGTAGTGAAGATTACTTTTCGAGTTCTCGACGGCGCCGACCAGGGCCGCTCATATTTGGAGTTGGGCACGCCGATTACAATCGGTCGTGAAGAGGGAAACTCCATTCAACTCAACGACGAGCGGGTCAGCCGTTTTCACGTCAAGATTCAGGCCGACGGCGACAAGATCATATTGACGGACCTGGAAAGTACCAACGGTACGAAGGTAAACGGCGAGGAAATCAGGCTGCGGATTTTGCGGTTCGGAGATTTAATCAGCATGGGCCGCTCGATCTTGCTTTACGGTTCCGAAGCGCAAATTGCCGGACGGCTGGCCGAGTTGCGCGGCGGCGATGTCCGCAGCGATGTGACCATCGCGCCGGGCGACGTCGAGGCCGCCAGCCGCGTGGGTTCGTTGGACTTCGAATTGAATTGGGCTAACGACCCCGACATTCAGGCCACATTGCACACATTGCAACAACCGGAGTTGCCCGAGGGCCTCAGCCCGGGACAAGCCGCACAGTTGTCGGAGATTCTGGAATATCTCCACATTAGGCTTGGCGATTTAATCGAGACGGTCCATCAGGTGGACGAGGCCGCCGAGCGGATCACGTTAGACCAGCGCAACTGGCAAAAGTTGCTGGACCTGCAAGCTCGGCTAAGCGAGTATTTACGCGGCATTGCCGAACCACCGGAAGAATGATCCCGGCGGTCAATTGCCGCATTGTGGCCTGGAAAAATACAGCCGCCGGCGAATGGTTCCGCCAGCGGCTGCTCCCTCCCGGTTGTCGTCGGCCGCGCCACGTTTTGGTTTTGTGAACTTGCTAATCCGAGAATGCCGCATCGAACGCGATGTTGCTAGGCTCGAAGTCCCAACGCCTCACGTTTTCGCAAGCCTCTCTTGCGCCCGCTTCGCGGTTCATGCGGGCGTCTTCCCATTCCACCGACAGCGGACCGTTGTAACCAATGTCGTTCAGCGCGCGGATGATTTCTTCAAAGTTTACACCGCCGCGTCCCGGCGACCGGAAATCCCAGCCGCGGCGCGCCTCCCCAAAGTTCAAATGGCTCGCCAGAATGCCGCTACGGCCGTCGAGCGTGACGATGGCGTCCTTGATATGTACGTGATAGATCCGATCCGGAAATGCGCGAATGAACTCGACCGGACAGACGCCCTGCCAATGCAGGTGGGACGGATCGAAGTTGAAACCGAATTCTTCGCGGTTGTCGACCGCCTCGAGTGCTCGCTGCGCGGTGTGGATGTCGAAGGCGATCTCCGTGGGATGCACTTCCAGCCCAAAGCGGACTCCGCATTCTCCGAAAACATCCAAAATCGGATTCCACATGTCCGCAAACTGCCTGAACCCGTCTTCGATCATCGATTCGGGAACCGGCGGAAACGAGTAGAGGAGGTGCCAGATGCTCGAGCCGGTGAACCCGTTCACGATGCCAATACCCAATGTCTGCGCGGCGCGGGCCGTTGCTTTCATTTCTTCCGCGGCACGCTGATTGACGCCGGCCGGGTCGCCGTCGCCCCAAACGTAGTCGGGCAGGATGCTCTTGTGCCGCTCGTCGATGACGTCGCAGACAGCCTGACCGGCCAAGTGATTACTGATGGCGAAGCACTGTAAATCGTGGCTTTCCAGCAAGTCTTTCTTGGCGGCACAGTATGCTTCGTCGGCCTTATCCACTTCGAAATGGTCACCCCAGCAAGCCAACTCGATTCCCTGATAACCGAACTCTTTGGCTTTCCGTGCCATGTCGCCGATCGACAAGTCGGCCCACTGGCCGGTAAACAGCGTTACAGGTCGCGCCATACCAAACTCCTCGAAAAATGAAAATTCGTTGAACTGGTTAAGCCTGCAGACCGACCGGCCCAACGGTCATTTTCGGGCTGCAAGGGAACCGGACATTCTGACAGAAATCGGCGGCACTTCAACTAGCTGCGCTACCGACGAGCGTGGCGGTGCCGCGGCAGGCAAAGTTCGGTGAACTGCCTACTTACTTGCCGGCGGCAGGGTCGGCGATTGCTTGGCGCATATCTGTGTCGGCCTGGACATTTCGCAATTTGTAATAGTCCATGACGCCAAGTTTGCCGCTGCGGAACGCTGCGGCCATCGCCTTGGGAACCTCGGCTTCGGCTTCGACCAACTTCGCACGGCTTTCTTCGATCGCGGCGATGTTTTCCTGCTCGCGGGCTACCTCCATCGCCCGCTTGCCTTCGGCACGGGCGCGGGCCACTCGCATGTCGGCCTCGGCCTGGTCGGCCTGCAGTCGAGCGCCAATATTGACGCCGACATCGATGTCGGCGATGTCGATCGAGACGATTTCAAACGCCGTCTGCGCGTCGAGCCGTCGGGCCAGTACAGCCTTGGAGATTGTATCAGGGTTTTCCAACACGGTTTTATGCGATCCCGCAGAGCCGATGGCGCTGACGATACCCTCACCAACTCGTGCAACAATCGTCTCTTCGGTCGCTCCGCCAATCAGCCGCTCGATGTTCGCGCGGACCGTTACGCGAGCCTTTACCTTCAGTTGAATGCCGTCTTTGGCCATCGCGTCCAACGCGACTTTTCCCGATCCTTGTGCGGGGCAATCGATGACTTTGGGATAGACGCTGGTTTGCACGGCTTCGAGTACGTTCCGACCGGCCAAGTCGATTGCCGTCGCCTGTTTGAAATCCAAATCGACGATCTTGGCCTTGGTCGCGGCGATACACGCTCGAATGACCAGCGGCACGTTGCCTCGAGCTAGGTAATGCGCTTCGAGCGCTTGGCTGGTGATGCCGCTGCTGTCGTCCAAACCCGCCTGGACCGCCATGATCTTGCTGCGGACGATGACCGTTGGGTTCACCTTGCGAAACGTCATTCCCAGCAGATCAAAGATGCCGATCTTCGCGTGTGTCGTTACCGCCTGAATCCAAAGCCGGAAGTATCTGGCAAAGATCGCCAACATCACCAAGCAAATGACAATGACGACAAAGATAGAGCCGATCACAAAGAGGTTCTTGTCGCCTTCACCAAACAAGAGACTGCTCATCTGCATTGCGCCATTCCTTCAACTGCTTTAACAAGGGTTGCGTAAAAAAGCCTGCAAACCAACGCTGTTGTCAGGGTAAGAAACTCGCGATGCGGCGACAAGGAGCCTTCGCGGGTGGCGGCCGAGGCAAATGGTCCGAGCCTCCTAGATAAGCGGTAGGGCGACCCGCAGATGGATGGGCCGACCTTTTGGCCCGGCCCGGCAATGACGTATAATCACCGTACTTCAGGTATATCTGTGGGGCGGCAAACACTTGGCGAAAAAAATGGATCCTCTCATTTGGGCTGTAATTTTGATGGCGGTCGGTCTCGGGCTTGTCATGCTCGAGGTTTTCATTCCATCCGGCGGGATTCTTGGCTTCCTGGCGACTGCCGCCGTGTTCGGGGCGATTTATATTTCGTTCACCAAAAGTCAGACATACGGCCTGACATTTGTGGGCGTTGCGCTGGTCGGCATGCCGGCGGCGCTGGTTGTGGCACTAAAGTATTTGCCCAACACTCCCATCGGTCGGCGGTTGTTGTTGGGTGTGCCCACGGAAGACGAAATGCTTCCCGACGATGACCCCCGGCGGACTCTGAACAACCTGATTGGCCGGTTTGGAACCGCGAAATCGGCGATGTTGCCGGGCGGGACGATTGTGATCGACAACGTCACTTATGAAGCTGTTTGTGAAGCCGGGGCCGTCGAACAGAATGAACCGGTCGAAGTCGTGAAACTCCGCAACAACCGACTGGTCGTCCGCCGCGGCAAAGGACCGCTTCCGGACGCCGGCTCCGACGACCTGCTGTCGCGGCCTGTCGATTCGGTCGGAATTGAGCCGCTGGAAGACCCGTTGGGTTAGCCGTCGTCGGGACCAACTTCGCGGCCGCCTCCTCGCCGCTGTTCTCCTGTCTCAGCCCGGACAATGACACGGTTGCCGTGGACTTCGATGACTTCGATCTCGGCGTCCGCCGGGATGACGTCGCCGTCGGAAATCACGTCGACCAGTTCGCCATCAAGCCGCGCTTTGCCGGACGGAGTTAACTGCGTCGTAGTGACTCCCGAAGAACCAATTAAATTTTCATAGTGAGTCATCGATTCGCGTTCGGCACGCTGTTCGGTGACTTCCGGATTCATTTCTTCCAGTAACAGCCGGTTCAATACCGGTGTGTTCGGCAGGTATTTGCGCAGCATCGTGGCGACACCGACGAATCCGACCACCGCGCAGCCGACAATTAACAGCGAATCGCGGAGTTGGACAACTTCGGAGTCGCTCGTCGGCATGACAAAAGTCTGGCTGGCCAGCACAAGTGAAATCAAAACCATCGCGCCGCCGCCCAGGCCAAAGATGCCGAACCCGGGGATGATGAAAACTTCCATTACCAAGCAGGCGATGCCGACTAGAAATAAGACGATTTCGAACGACGTAGCCGTACCGTCTAGGAAGTTTGCCCAAAAGTACAATGTGAATGCAACGGTCGCCACGAATCCGCCCAAACCGATTCCCGGCATTTGCACCTCGACATAAACTCCAGCCAAGCCGATCAGTACCAAGATCGACGCGATTGCCGGATGGGCCAGCGCCCGCACCAGATCATCGACCCAATTCGGTTCGGCCAGCCGAGGATCGTCTTCCAGTCCGTATTCCTTCTTCAGTTCCTCAAAGCCCTCGACCACGGAGTCGGCCAAGTCCAAATCCTCCGCCTCGCGGCCGTTGACTTCCAGCGGTTTGCCGGGCTCTGTCACCAGCACACCCCGCTCCCAATCAGCTTTGTCCTCGAGCTCCTGCAATTCGTCCTCGGCGAAATAGCGCTGCAGGCCGCTTTTTCGATTTTTGTAGTTGTGGACGACCAAATCGGGTTTAATCATCGCCGCCAGCAGTGAACGGCTGCGAGATTTGCGAGGGGCCAGTTCGTCCTTGATGACCAGCCGCAAATCGGCAATTTCCGCATCGCTCAGCCCCTGTTGTCCTCCGCCGAGTGTGGCGGTTGGATGCATAACCAAATCGTCGCATGACGTCGCCAACAACGCCGCCAAACCCCGCGCCTCGCTGGGCACGTAAGCGACCGTCAGCACGTCCTCACTTTTAAGATTCGCCAGGTAAGAGGCGAGTTGCTTTGCCGAGTCGACATCTCCTCCCGATGACTCGATCCACAGACAAATGAAATTGATGCGGTCGTTAGAAACTGCACGGTTGATCATTCCTATCCGCGTCTGCGCCATCCGCGGATCGATGGGGCCGTTGATAAGAACGCTCCGGCCTCGCAATTCGTCCTCCAGAAAGGGGGCGACTTTCATCGCTTGGCGAGGCAGTTCCAGATGCTGGGCGACTTCATCTCGATTCGCTGAAAGGAACGCGACGATGCCCAGATCCCGCGCTTCGCGTCCGGTCAGGATTCCCGGTTGTCCCGCGCCGAAAAGGACTTTCGTTTTTTCTTCGTCGATCGTTTTGGTTTGTCGCAGCTCATCCAATTCGTCGGAAAAAACTAGTTCCGGCCCCGACTCGGTCTCGACCCGCATTAGTTGACGTCGAGGCTCCAACATGGCCAAGGCCAGTTTCGCCGGCACGGTCGCTCGACTGCGGGCGATCTGTTCATAAGCGACCCTGATCGTGGTATCGATCGGATGGTCTTCATCGTGATCCGCGCCAGCGTCGCCGATTTCGACATCTGCCGCCATGATGATCTGCTGGCAGGCGATGGCAATCAGCACAGCGTGACCTTTGATCGAACGTGGAATGAAGGCGACCGTCCGCACACCGTCCAGTTCTCGGCTGACCAGAAATCTGGCCAGTTTATACGAGTCTTCAAACTCGCTACCGCTCCCATATTCGCTTTGACCCGGTGAAAACTCAAAAACCAGCGTCGGCTTTTGTTCGTCCGCCGTCACTTCGCCGGAAGGTGCGATTTCGGCGACCGCGGTTCGGATTTGTTTGATGACTCGTCGGTCGACAGTCCCGGTGATCGGCAAAATAATACGCACCAAACGCCCGCGCGGCGGGCGAACCGTTTCTTTTTGCGCGACTTCGGTCCCGGCGTCTCGGGGCGGTTCGTTTTGTGCGGTTGCCGCGCCGCCGCCCGCTGCCATGCCGGCAAGGCACAGGTACAAGGCACCACAACCGCGTGCGGAGCGAATAAATGAAACAACGGCGTGCATAAATTTCCCGCTTCGAAAAAAGAACGCCTGAATTCTATAGCTGTCCCGCGCGGCCAGTCAATTCAGAGCAAGCCGCCACGGTTTGTTGAAATGCCGCCCCCACGATCCGTTGTCGATCTATTGCCAGGAACCCGGCAGCAGTCGTTTCCATCCTGGTACGTTCTTTTTGGGCCTGTCTTCCCTCTGTGGCGTAGGCAATTCCGCTTGGCGATCCCGCGGCGATTCAATCACCGCCGGCAGTCCACGGCCTGGGACGTGAGCGAGAAGGAAACGCGGCCAGTAACCGTGTAGCAGTTGCTGGCAGTCGGACACACGGCCATCTTCCAAGGCGAGATGTGCATTGAAGAGGATTTTCGAAAACTCGCGCCGTTCGTTTTCGTTAAAGTCCAAAACCGAGACATGAATGTCGTCGATCCAAACGGCGCCCGAGCCCATCAGGTCGAAGCGGATTTGCAGATTCTCGAGTCCCTCCAGAGGCAAATCGACCGTTGGAAAACGAAACGGTCGCCACTGTGGCGATTCGGATACAACGCCGAATCGGTAGTAATCGCGACCCGCATGCTGACCGCTGACCGCCAGTCGCACGGGGCCTTTGAATTTGGGGTCGGTCTTGAGCGAGACAGTAAACGCCAGTCTTCCGGTTCGGGGCATTTTGATCGGATGGCTGACCAGCGAAGCGACGTTGCCGTTGCTGGTGAGTCGCACCGATGCCCTTCCCGTGATCCGCTCGCGCAGGTCTTGTCCCGCCTCGATACCGTCCGGGCCATTCAACTGCCAACCGCTCACAGTCCCGTTGGGCTGTGCGAGTTCAAAGTCCGGATTTTCCAGTACGCTAATTTCGGAGGGTTGATTTAAAACCGCCACGCGATCTGAGAGTTGCTCGATGCGGGCCCGCAGCGTATGCGGCACTCGCTCGTCAATTCGCGCGACGACATTTGCGACTTGTACATCGGGAGCATCGCAGCGCATCGCGAAGAAGTCAAACCGGTTCAGTTCGATCAGCCAGGAGTCCCGAATCAGCCGCGGAGCTTTGCGGATGCCGCTCAGTTCTTCGGGACCCGCGTCTTCGGAATCCGCGGCGCGGTTGCTCAGGTCCAGCGTTGCCTGGCACGGCCAGGGTGAATCGTTAACTAGGTAAATGTACGTTTCGCGATTGTTGTTGTAGCGACGGATCGTGAGTGGCTGATGGCTTCCTTCGATCGTTTCAAATGTCGCATCAGGCAGACGGCGATAGGCGGCAATCAAGTCCCGCAGCCCGCCCTCTTGTCCAAGCGGCAGCATCCAGCCGCCGTTGACAAAGTTCTTGGTGTCCGCAGCGGCGAGGCTGCGGACGAATCGGCGCCGATTCATTTCGCCACTCGGCGCCAAGTGGGGGACGAGCAATGTCCGTGTCGTTTTCTGTCCGAATGGGCTCTTCTGATCGAATGATGTGAGCCGTACCTCGTCGGGCCGCAAGGAAAAAAAACTTCCGGTCTCACCGCTGCGGCCGAGGCTATCTGACAATCCGCTTTTGCCCGCCAATTGCAGCGGAAATGCCTGCAAGTGCAGCGCGTCGTGCTGGGAAATGTGCCGGGGATTTAATAGGACGATGGGCACTTCATTCGTTTCGACTTGGCGGTAGGATGCCGGCCGAATTCCGGCGGCCAGCAGCGCGTCGTCAGGCCGAAAACGGGCGGGCAAACTGGGCCGCAGCATTTCTTCGATGTCGGGGCTTTGCAGAACCTTTGTAGTCGCGACATAGAGCTTTCCGTTGGGCAGCGATACGCGCAGTCCAGCCGCCAGCCGGCCGTGGAAGTCGCGCAACCGGTCGGCTCGCCAGTCGAGCCATCGGTTCCGGTACTCGCGTTGAATCCGCACCGCCGGCGATGGGCCGCCGCCAGCCTCTTCGGATAGCCCAATTCCAGTATCGCGTTCGAACTGCGATACCGTTTGCGCATCCAAGCCCCAGTCAGGTCCGGGCAACAGGGCGTAACCGTTGCCCGAACAGCCGATGGCTAAACCACCGAATGCGTGGTGACCGCGATATCGGTCGACCAGTTCACCGACGACTGCCACGATCGCTTTTTGCACGCGTGCGTTAAGCGGATTGTAATGCGCCGCGGGCCCGCTAACCTGTGAATGCACCTGCGGCCAGCGCTTGCCGTTTGCGTTAAGTAACTCAAGGCCGGTCGCTTCCGGTCCGTTGCGACGGCGGAGCACTTCTAGTTCGGGCAGCGGCGACGAGAACTGTAGAACCGGGACAAGGCGGATTCCTTCCCGATCGCAGAGGCGAAAGAGCATCTCGAGCACGTCTTTTCGGACAGGATCGTGGCCTGCGGCTAAAAATGTGCCGGTATCATACCGTGGTGTTGGCTCGAGCAATTGGCTGGGATAAATCGTGCTGCCGCCGGCCAGCACCGACAAAAACAGCGCGTTGTAGCCGGCGTAGTTCAGATACTCGGTCAACCGTGTGCCTGCTTCGTAAAACGTCACCCAGTCGTCCATGCTCAGCGTGGTTGTAGGATCGAACGCTTCGGTAGCGGAAAAATTTTCGGGGACGAGCGGCCGTTCCATGTAGGCAGCGAACATCCGGTTACCCGTCGCCGTGTCGCCGGCGACCGCTCGCGGCAAACGGCTCACAGATGTTCCGCCCAGGTTAATCGACCCAACACGGAAGGATTTCGGCGGGCCCAACACGCGAATCCGACCATGAACCGCCGGTACGTCGTCTCGGCGATTAGTGATCAAAACGACCGGGTCTTTGGTGCGAGGCCAAAAAACCAGCCGGTGCCGCTGGAGGCTCGGCGCAAAATCAGCCGCTTCGTCGGAAACAAATACCCCGGAATCCAAACCAACCGGCAACACCGCGCCCGCCGCATTCGGTTCCAGTACGCTGATGCTCATCGATTGTGCCAGATCACTCGGATATTCGACTTCGAGGATGTGCGGCTGACCGGTCTGTTGGATCGACAGCGGGTACGCCGTCCAATTTGCATTCGGTTCGGTCGCGCCGGGGCCGATTTGGATCATCTTGCCCAGCGTGGGGTGCTGCCACATGCGGATATCGCCATTTTCGAGTGGACCCTCCTTGAGGCCGGGCAAAGTAGAGAACTGCGTGACGCGCTTCCACCACGGTTTGTCGGGATTGATTTCATCGACGACTTTGTCCGGCGATGTCTTTCTGTCACCGGTCGGTTTGTCTTGATCGATGACGACGAATTGTACGACGCGGCGAGCGACCACTTTTTCACGCGTGCCGAAGGGGTTGGAGGTCAAGCGGCGGACGGCCGGAACGGTTGCGGTGATAACGAAATCGTAGACGCCTTCGTCGACTGGAGCCTCGACTCGCAGGCCCATCTCTTTGTAGGCTTGGCCGTCGGTAGTTATTTCCGCTTGCCGCCGGTCGTTGCTCAGTTCTTCGCCGCCTCGCGCCCTGGTCAGCTTGGTCACAATTTGTAACGACTCTTTCCCTCCGGGGTATTTGGCGATCAGATGCGGCTGCAATTGGAGCCGCAGCGGCTCGCTCGGCGCGAGAACAAGGGACGGATTTTGAACCCGAACGCGCAAGCGATCGCCCGGCGCGCGGCGGATGATCAGCCGGTTGTCGCGATCGTCAAGAGTTTCTAGCCGCTCGCTGTCGATCAACTCGGACAGTTTGACTTCGAAGACGCGCCGCAACGTCGGTTCACCGGCCGGTTCCAGTGCGACAATCAATCGCGACTCCGATGTGGAGTCGGGCGGGGTTTCGATGTCGAGATCAACACCGTCGTACTGCCGGGAACTTCGCTGGCGGATGATGAGTTGTCCCGCGTCGATCCACATTGATCCGGGTTCGTCGGCTTCGACTCCCAGGGCCCGGCTCAAAACAATTTTTCCCGGCTCAACGGCAATCGTGCCGTGCCAAGTGACCGCGTCGCCACCGCCCCAAGCTACACGCAGTTGTAAATCCTGCGCGCGCGCCGCCCCGCCCACGAGCCCAACGAGTGCCGCGCCTATTACGGCGGCCGATAATCGTCGCAGCCCTGAATGTCGATTCGCCCAGCGGGTGCTTCCCACCGCACGGCTGCTTGCCGGCGGCGCAAACACGGTGCGCACTCAGACCTCCTGTCCGCACGCTCGATTTAACCAAGCGTGTTACGCCAAAGGACTTTAGGTAAATAAAAAACGGGCGGGAGTATAGGCCAGCGTCTCCGTCGGGAGCCAGAGCGGATTCGCGCATTCTTCGCGTATTCGAAAAATCGAATTTAATTCATCCCGTCTTGGCCGCGCGTTCGACCGTCGTGACAGTACCGCTGGCAACGCGATGAATCTCGCCGCCATCCGCGATCAACAGCCGACCGATTGGATCGATACCCCGGCAGATTCCCGCCAGTTTCATGGCGGAGGATTCGATATAGGCTGTTTTTCCGGTGAGTGAACAGCGTCGGTTCCATTCGACGGACAAGTCCAGCGCTCCCTCGGCGACCTGCTGTTGCTTCTTTGCTAGCTGCTGCAGGATTGTCTCCAGAACCTGGGCAAGCTTAAGGCCGGTCTCGGCTCGTTCGGCCAGCGAAATCATGCTGTCGCGCAGTTCGGCCGGAGCATCGGCGGAACAATTGGCGACATTCACGCCAATGCCGATGATGTGTCGGCTTTGTCCGCCATCGCATTGTACTGATTCGACCAGAATCCCGCAGACTTTGCGTTCGTCCAGTAGCACGTCATTCGGCCACTTTAATCCGATGGCACTGTCGGGGACCAACTCGCAGAGTGCGGCGGCGACCGCCAAAGCGGTTACCAACGATAGCGGTGGCGGAGAGCAATCTGCGGGCGGATTGTTGTCCAACACGAGCGAAAATGTCAGCGCGCCGGGCGCGGACCACCAGCGGCGGACACGCTGGCCGCGTCCCGCGGTTTGCTGCTCGGTCAGCACCAGCAGTGGCGTTTCCAGGCTGCCGCCCCGCGCGAGTTCAATTGCCCGCGTATTGGTTGATTCGAGTTCGGCGAAATACTGTATCTGACGAACGAATGTTGTGTCGCGCAGGCGGTCGAGATCGTCGCTGGAAATCTGTCTCATGACTGAGCCGCCAGGCACTTGCGATAAGCGTCAACCGTTTCCTCGGCTGCCCGCAGCGCAGTGGCATCACGATGGACGGATTTCCGCCCCGCCTGACCAAGCTCGTGCCGCACGTTCGAATCAGCCAGCAGTTCGCTAAGCACTTCTGTCAGATGTGCCGCGTCGTTTGGCCGAACCAGTCGTCCACCGCCCGTGCGATCGAGGATTTCGGGGAACGCGCCGTGGTCGGGCACGACAACCGGTACGCCGCTGGCCAGGGCTTCCAGAACGAAGCGGCCTTTTGGTTCGCGGTAAGTGGTGGGTACGGCAAAGACGTCCAGCGCTTCGAGAAACGCGATTTTCTCTGCACGGTTCAGTGCACCGGCGTGGTGAACGTCGTCCGCGTGGCCCGCTGCGCGAATCCGCCGCATTTGCTCGTCGAAAAAAGGCCGATCGCCTTCACCCAGCCAACCGGCGACCGCCAACCGGGTCGCGTCGAATCCGGGCCGGCCCTTTATTTGCAAAAAGGCGTCGACCAACACGTGAAATCCTTTTGCTGGACAAATCCGCGCGAGGTAACCGACCGTCGCTGGGCGGTTGTTCGTAGCCGCGGTCGCCGCGGCGGGAAATCCGTCCAGCGAAATTCCTAACGGCACAATGTCGAACCGCTCAATCGGCACGTCGAAAAATTCGGCCATCAAATTGGCATAAAACTGGCTGTGGGCAATAAATCGATCGACGTTTCGGGCCAGCTTACGGAGTTCCGTCATGACTTGCCCACGATACGGCTGCGGCAGGTCATCCAAAAATAAATCGTCGCCCTGGAGCGTGACGATGATCGCAGCATCCAGCTGGCGGCGTAGCGCCGGCAGGCAACCGGCAATAAGTAGGTTGCTGAGATTCACGATGTGGGGAGCCGGTTGCGTGCGCAACCAATCAACCAACCGCCTCACTTCTTTGCGCTGGTGGCCGTGTTCGCCACGGACCATCGACAGCGTCATCGCGCCGAGTTGTTTAGCCTCGAGGCCGACCGTGGAGCCGGCCAGTTTTTGGACAAGCCAAGGGCGGTCTAGGACACGGTCCATGAACCTAGGCACGAAACGGAACGGCGGGAATTTTTCCTGCAGGTAAACATTCACACCGCCAAAGAACAGTTTATCGATGCTGACGTTCGGCTCGTCGGTCATCGTGGGCGTGTAGATCGGGACGAGCGTAACCGTGTGCCCCAGTTGCATCATCGTGGCTGCTAGCATGTTGTCGTTCATGCAACTGCCGCAGTACATTCCTCCCGCGCCGGGCGTGAGATATACGACATTCAGCGGCGACCGGCTCATTGGGGCGGCTAACGGAGCGGGGTGCGGTTCGTTGGGAGTTGCGGATTCCCGTATCGTTAATCCGGGGTTTAACGCGGTGCTATGATCGTCCCACAACTTGGCTCGACAGGCAATCTGGGTGAAATAACCACGATGGATCGCTCAGTCTGCTCCCGTCGGCATGGCGAAAATGACCTGGAGGTGTGTCCGCGGCGTTGATAGAATCCGCCGCCTTTTTTCATACAGATGCCAAACTCGCACGCTCGGGATTTCACATGCAGACGATATCCGTGTTCGTTCGCCACTGCACAGTCATTTTAGCCGTCGCGATGCTAAACCAGATCACGTCGGCCCAGCAACCTGGCGGACCCGTTGTTCCACCAACTGGCGATCCACGGCCAGCACAAACCGCTCCCGTCGATGCCCCGCCTGTTCATTCGCCATTTCGCTTAACTCCCGAACAAGAATCATATCTCGACAGAGTGCTGATCGACTGGGAACGGCACATGGGCGACACGAAGAATTTCAAATGTGAATTTACGCGTTGGAATTACAATCCGGCTTTCGAGCAGCCGCAGTACAAAGACATGCCGATCGCCGTGAATCGTGGGAACCTGAAATATGCTTCGCCGGACAAAGGAACGTTCCGCATTAACAAAGTTCAGCACCTCGACCTCAATACCGGAAAATACGCTGACGCTAAAGGCGAGCACGGGGAACATTGGGTGTGCGATGGCAAGTCGATATGGGAGTACGACCATAAGACGCGACGCGTGGTCGAGCGGCGGATTCCTGAAGAGTTACAGGGCAAAGCGCTGCGGCACACACCGTTGCCGTTTTTATTTGGATCCGAAGCGGTCGAACTCAAATCGCGTTATTTTTTGCGTATCGTGACCCCTAAGGAATTTGCGGAGGCGGAGATTTGGGTTGATGCCTTTCCAAGAAAGCGCGCGGACCTGGCAAATTTTCAACGAGCAGTCTTGCGGCTCAACCGCAAAAACTTCCATCCTGTGGCGTTGCGGATCTACAATCCGGGCAACACCTACGCCTCGTATGAATTTTCAAAGATCGTTTTCAACGATCGACTGGCCACGTTGAAAGAGTGGTTTCAGCCGCCGAGAGTTCCGTTCGGCTGGCGGCGCGTGCTGGAACTTCCGGCGGAAGCGACCGCGCAGAATACGCGACGGTAGAGTTGTCTCCCGCGGATACCCTCCTGGGGAATTCGCGGCGATTGGCCTGCGACCGCCCGGTGCACTGGGGCTGCCGATCGAAAAGCTGTTCGTGGAAAATCGGTTGCCGACGGTCCGCTACGGCAAAAAGCCGCGTTCTCGGAGTTCCTGGATGTTGTCCGGACCGCTTTCCCAGACTCGTTCGGCGGCATAGCGAAACACGGCGACACCACCCAGTCGCGGTGGGGCTGTCAGAATAGCAACGCGGTCTTCTTCTTCCGTATCGAGCCGGCAATTCAGTTTTTCCACCGCGCCCTCCACAGAATCTTCGACGTGGCGCTTGGCTCCCTTTCGATTCTTGAACTTGAGGTTTGAGAAGCGGGCCGAGCGGGCCAGGATAAATTGTGCGATTCCCTCTTCTTCCAAGCTTTCAAAAAAGTCTTCAAATTCGGCGTGTCCCGACTGCGGGGTTATAATCATCGGCCTTTCAATTCGCACTTCGCCCTTGGTTACCGTGACGGGATCGGGCAACTTGCGATCGCCCATCACCAAATAATACGGCAGCAGCGATTCGCCGAACGTAAACAACGAATAGGAAACGGACCGCGCGATTTCGACCGCGTCCCAGGCCGCTTGGAAATGTCGCTCTTCGTCGAAATCGTCAAAGGTCACGGCGCCATTCCGATCGTCAATTCAAGTTCGTTGATTGCTCCGACTGTCTCCAATATGCGCGAACCGAGTCGTTTAGTTCAACCACCGTTTGCGGTTTGCGGGCCATGGCCGCCCGGCATTTTCCGTTCCCAAACTCACGCTGGACAAGCCGGCGGCGTTACGTTCTTTTAGCTTTCCGCTCGAATCTTTCAGGCAAACTCGCTAGCTATTGCGGCTTTCCGTCGCCTCGAATCAACGTAAATAAGTCGGCCAAATCTTGTGGCGACAGGTCCTTCTCCAGTCCTTCGGGCATCAGCGATTGTCCGCTGCCGACCAATTCGTCCAATTCGCTGCGCAGCAACTCGTGCCGCTTGCCGTCGGTAGCCAGCAGCGTAATGCTGCCGCCGGTCTCCGCGACCAGCATGCCGCTAAAAATGCGACCGTCCCCGGTCACCGCACTGTACGAAAGAAATCGCGGTTCGACGCTGCGATTTGGATCGAGAATAGCTGTTAGCAGATTTTCGGGCGACTTATCGGTCAGCGCGGCCAGGTCCGCGCCGACTTCGGTTCCCTGCCCTCGTAATTGATGGCATGTGGCGCAGAGTTTTTTGAAGACCGTCGCGCCGCGAACGGCGCTACCGGTGAGTTTTGCGGCAGACTGAAATTGCGAGATGACTTTTTGGCGGTCTGCATCGACGGATGTGGCCAGCACGCGGCCGGCTGTTTTTCTAATGGCCGCATTTTTCGATTTGAGCAACATCGCACGGTGCGACGCCGAGATGTCGGCCAGTTTGACCACGTCGTTTTCGAGGGCCTCCAGCAACGACTCGGTCCACTCGGCTCGCCGCAGCACGATGTTCAAGATTTCACCACGGAGGCGCGGGCTATGCGAGCCCCATCCGACGAGAAGAAGTTCACCGACCCGTGGCTTGCCGGTTCGTTCGAGTGATTCCAACGCAGCCGCATGAAGTTGTGGATCGATTCTCGGTGTCAGCAAGGCGCCGAGCAGCTGTAGTGCTTCGAGATCAATTTGGGGATCGCGGCCCAAGAATCGAACCGCGGCCGCGCGCGTTTCTACGCCTGCGTTCACGGCCCGAATTGTTTCTTGTGCAATCGTGAAGAATTGACGGATGTTGGCATGAATGATGCCGTCCGCGCCGGCTTTTTCTAGCACGCTCGCCAACGATGTTTTCTGCCGCCGCAGGTCGTCGAACAGTTCGGCCAAGGCGTACATCATCGCCGGGTTCAAGGTGGTTTGTGCCAGCGGGTCCAGGTGTTTGACGAACTCGGATTGCTGTCCCAACGTTGCCAGCATGGCCAGCAGTCGGCCAATGATCCGGCCATCGGTCGCCGGCCACTGATTACGGGAAATTCGCTCGAACGCATATTTCAAAAGTCCGTCCAGTGCCGTGGAAACGTTTTCAGCGTCCAGCGAGCTGAATGCGGCGGCCATGACGAATGGATTGTTGCGATCACGGCCGATTAGTTTTCCCAGCAACCTCGCGGCCCGATCGCTGTCCCACTCGCCGAGCGTGTAGGCCAGTTGAAGCCGAACGGTCGGGTTCGGATCGTTAACCAGCGCGGCAAGCTGCTCTTTTGTAGATAAATCGAGATGTTCAAAGCGGTGTTCGCACAGCCGGACGGCCTGTCGACGCACCCCCGGATGTTTGTCCGAGAGTCCGCGGCCAATTTGCGGCGGCTGCAATTTCCCCAGTCCGTCCAACACGCACAGCGCCTGCATCCGAGCCTCTGCTAGGCGGCTGTTGGCCGCGATTTTCACGAGCAGCGGCGCGATTTCCGCGAGCTTTTGATTTACGACGAAGCGGTGCACCATGTCGCGGCGCGAGCCGCTGGGGCTTTCCAGTTCGGCGGCGAGCTGCTCGGTTTTCAATTTGTCGAGCCGCGGAATTGGCCGCGGCTTTTTGTCGGAGGGATAGACGCGATAAATCCGCCCCCGATCGTGACCGTTGCGGGTGTCGACGATCGATTTCAAGTCGCCCTTGACCCACTGTGGGTGTTCGATGATTTCACGGTACATGTCGGCGATCCACAGTGCGCCGTCTGGCCCGGTGCGGAGCATTGTCGGTCGGAACCAGGTATCGGCGGAGGCGAGAAATTCGCGATCCAATTCGTCTTCCGCGCGGCGACTGGTGAATGTGACGCCAGCGGGACTGACGACTTCGCGATGGATCAGATTATGAACGGGCTCACTGACGAACGAGTTGCCGGCGAACCGCTTGCCGAGCAATTCATCGCGGTAAATGATCGCGCTGTTGGCCGACGTGAAGTGGCCGACTTGCGACGCGTGAAAGAATCTGCCGCCGCGACTGCGGGCGAAAACGGGGCGCGATCCCGGGACGTCCGAGATGCGATGCTTGGAATCGGGAGGAATGAAATGGGGATTGCGGCGTAGGTACCGATCCGCCAATACGTAGTGCCATGCCGGGTTGGCATTTTGCACCCCGAACCAGTTGCCCCAGGCGTCGCGGTTGCGGCCGAATTGCGACGGCCCTGATTGCGGGTCGAGCAGCCCTTCGTCGGGTAAGAACCGAAAGTCTCGGCTGCCCAAGTCGGTCGTCTTGCCGATTAGCATCGACTTGATTTTATTGCTGCCATAACCGGCGTGGTGGCTTCCGCTGGCGCAGTAAACCCAGTTGTCCAGACCCCAGCGCAGACAGTTCACGCGAAGCTGTTGGTTGCCTTCATGGAACCCCGCGAAAAGCACTTTTATTTCATCCGCCACACCGTCATCGTTCCGGTCGGCCGCGAAAAAAATATGCGGTGCGGCCGTCACGAGCACGCCGTCTTTCCAAGCCATCACGCTGGTGGGAAATGCCACACCATCCAGCAGTACCGTCGATTTGTCGTAGCTCCCGTCGCCATCGGTGTCCTCCAGGAATCGGATCCGGCCGCCCGGCTTTCCTTTGGCATCCAGGCCGGTTGGATAGTCGAGCATCTCGGCGACCCAGAGTTTGCCGTCTGGCCCCCAATCGAATGCGACCGGGTCGTGAACCAGCGGCTCGGCGGCGACCAGTTCGACTTTCAGGCCCGGTTTGGGGAACAGCCATTTCAGCGACTCGTCGGGATTCACCGGGCTGGGTACTTCCGGCGGTTGGCTGGGGACGGACCGCGCGTCGCCGCGGGCGGCGGTAACTTTGGTCAGCAGGCCGACCAGCGTTTTTCGTATCTTGGGTTCGGCCTCTTCTTCCAGGCAACTTGTTCGCGCTCGCCACGTGGTATAGCCTCCCAGTTGGTGATGGTCGGGTGGCGGTATGTAACCTTCACAACCGTTCGCCAAGCTGATGTTGAAAGTCGGTTTCAGCGGACTGTCTTTTTTGAGCTTCAGCCCGGTGATGCCGTAAACTTCGTTGGGGATCGCCGTGATCCCGAGCGATCCGATGCGGAGGGCCTGCAATCTCAGTTCGCGCGTTGCCGGCATCTTTTTCAGCAGCACGGTCTCACGGGCGTAAACCGCCGAAATGCTGCGGAGCTTTTTGCCCTCGGGCGTTTCGAGAAATTCGCCGGCCACGGCCGCTTCTTTGTCGGTGGGCATGCGGACTTTTAGCGTTAGCAATTCCTCGGCCATGGCCAGCGGGACCCAGTTGTAATATCGAATCGACTTGTAAGCTGCATACGCGGCTTTGGCCACGTCATCCGCCACGCTGAACCGGTCAAACCTGCGCCCTGTGGTTTGCGTAAAATCGTAGCAGTTCGCATCGCCGCTGGTGCCGTTGGACATGATACCGACAAACGGCGGTCCGGCACGTTGGCCCGCCCCGATCAACGCGCCGACCCGCTCGGCGAACACGGCGAAGTAGTCGGCGGAAACCGCCGGACCGCCCGCATAGTGTGTCGAATAATTGCCCAGCAAGGCCAACGGCCGCCCGTCGCGAGCTTGCACCGACAACACCGTCACGTCATCGTCTACCGGGCCGAGGCGACGAATTTTATTGGTATTCGAATGGCCCGGGTTCATCTGTGCCCGGTCGTTCCTTTTGCCGCTGAAGGGGTTTGTCCCCGCCGTGCCCTCTTTCATCAACCAGCGTCGGCAAAAAACATTGTTGGGTTCTTTGGCGACGGCCCAACCAATCCGTGCGGGCTGCAGTTTTTTGTCCGCCAGCTGGATTCCTTTGGCAATTAGTACCGGCAACTGTGCGGCGTAACGTTTGTCGACACCGGTCCCCAGGCAACCGTGAACGCTCGGCGCCTGATGCGTGTGTGTCGATGAGATCAGCATCCGCTCGACCGGAATCCCGGTCGCCTTGCCGGCGAGTTCCTTCGCGTCGTCCAATAAGTCGCGGGGAACCATGCAGCTATCGACGACGACAATTGCGATCCGCGTCGTACCGTCGTCCAAAACCAAACACCGCGCGTGCAGTGGATCGACAACTTTGTTCGCCGTGCGCGAGTACATTCCACCATTTACGAGTACGGGAAATTCCGTCGGCGAGATATCCATTGCAAAGGCGCCGGCTCGGAACATCGGCCCACGAGAATCGTCAGCACACGCGACAAAGTCCGGCGAAGTGACGCAGAGAACCGTGGCGCAAAAGCACGCCAACCGGACGAGATTCCGACGATGGTGAATTTTCATTTTCCGCCTCGCGTACGGGGAACTGAGCGACCGAGGACGGCTTCATTTTCATCGGAAGCGGGCCCGATGTTAACCCGCCTTCGAACGGTGTTTCGCCAGGACCCGATGTGCTACAATGCGACCGCTCAAGTCGCGAGCGAGACGGCTGATGGATGATATTAGCGATGTCCTTTTCAATTCCGGAGACATCGGATGACGGAGATGCTAAAGATTCTGCCGGAAAAGTGCACCGGCTGCATGCAATGCGAGTTGGCCTGCTCGTGGGTGCAGACGGGCACGTTTCAGCCGTCGCAAAGTTTGATCCGAGTCAACGTGTTCGACGAGGAAGCCAGTTACGCTCCCTATACGTGTCTGCAATGCGATGAAGCGTGGTGTATGACCGCTTGTCCGGTCAACGCCATCGCTATCGACGAGGTCGGCGGTGCAAAGGTGGTGATGGAGCGACTTTGCATCGGCTGCCATCTTTGCACGATCGCCTGCCCCTTCGGCACGGTGTTTACGTTGCCGCAAACTGACAAGGCAGCGAAGTGCAATCTCTGCGGCGGCGATCCGGCCTGCGTAACAAGTTGCCCGACCGATGCGATCTTGTTTGAAAAAACGGGCGCGGCCGGTGACTGGTTCGAGTCTTGGACAGAGAAGGTGAATTCCAGTTACCTCGAAGCCGTGGCCGGCGAAAATGGAGGAGCACCCCAATGAGTGGATGGCACGGAAAACTGCTGCGCGTGAATCTGACCAGCGGTGAGTGCCGCACCGAAGACATTCCGCGTGCGTGGCTGGAAGAATACGTTGGTGGACGCGGTTTGGCGGATCGGTATCTTTACGAGGAACTCGATCCGACCGTCGATCCGTTGGCGGCCGAGAATAAATTGATTTTCGCCACGGGGCCGTTGACCGGCACGCCCGTGCCCTGCGGCGCCCGCTATATGGTCGTGACCAAAGGCGCATTGACCGGTGCGATAACGACTTCGAACTCGGGCGGCTTCTGGGGGCCCGAGTTGCGGTTCGCTGGTTACGATTTGTTACTGCTCGAAGGCCGCGCGGAAAGGCCGAGCTATTTGTTCATCTACGACGATCACGTCGAAATTCGGGACGCCGCCGACTACTGGGGCCGCGGAGTTGGCGAAACGGAAGACGGCCTGCGGAGCGAGCTGGGGATTCCGGGCCTGCGGATCGCCAGCATTGGGCCGGGTGGCGAGAACCTCGTCCGCTTTGCCTGCATCATGAACGATAAACATCGGGCCGCAGGTCGCAGCGGCGTCGGCGCGGTGATGGGTTCGAAAAATTTGAAGGCCGTGGCGATTCGCGGCACCGGCGGAGTTGACATCGCCGACCCGGCCGCGTTCATGAAGGCCGTTTGGAAAATGCGCGACCTGATGAAAGACAGCCCCGGCCGCAAGGCTTTCTCCGAGCTGGGCACGGCCGCCACGATCGACATGACGCAATCGTTCGGCGGGTTGCCGACGCGCAATTTCCTGCAAGGCCAGTTCGAAGAATATGAAAACCTCAACGGTAACACGATCAAGGATACCCGGTTGGTGGCGAATAAGGCGTGCTTTGCCTGCACAATCGCTTGCGGACGCGTGACGAAGCTCGGCGATGCTGCCGGCAAGTTTCTCGTCAACATGCACCCCCGCAACTGGAAGATGGCGGGTGAAGGTCCCGAGTATGAAAACGCCTGGTCGCTCGGCGCGGACTGCGGCATTGGCGACCTGGACGCGGTGATCAAAGCCAATTGGCTGTGTAACGACCTGGGCCTCGATCCCATTTCGATGGGCGCTACGCTGGCGGCGGCGATGGAGCTTTACGAAAACGGCATCGTCACCGACGACATGGTCGAGCTGCCGCTAAATTTCGGTTCGGGCGAAGCGCTGGTTCGCATGACCGAGGCGACCGCCTACCGCGAGGGGTTTGGCGACGAAATTGCCGAAGGCTCGAAGCGGATGGGCGAGAAGTTCAGCCACCCGGAAGTTTTTATGGGCACCAAAGGCCAGGAATTTCCGGCGTATGACCCGCGCGGCTTCCAGGGCATGGGCGTTGCCTATGCGACGTGTAATCGCGGCGGCTGTCACTTGCGGGCTTGGACGCCCGGCCCGGAAACTTCCGGGCAGATGGACCCCCACACCACCGAAGGAAAAGGCGAATGGGTCGCCAACGAGCAGGACCGCACAACCGCGCACGACAATACGGGCGTCTGCCTTTTCGTCGGCGCGGCGGACGGTGCGCTCGACACGTTTGTTCCGGCGCTGGCCGCGGCCACGGGCGTGGATTTCACCTATGAAGAAATGCTGAAGATCGGCGAGCGGACCTGGAACATCGAGCGGCTTTGGAACATGAGGGCCGGCCTGACCAAGGCTGACGACACGTTGCCCAAGCGACTGCTCAATGATGCACACCAGGAAGGACCATCGGCCGGCGTGACCGTTGATCTCGACAGCATGCTGCCGAATTACTACCGCGAGCGCGGCTGGTCGGAAGACGGCGTGCCGACGGACGGTAAATTGCAGGAATTGGGACTGGCGTCGCTTTAGGACCCCAAAAAATGACACAACACATCATCATCGGCGGAGGACCGGCCGCGACGAACGCGATCGAGTCCATTCGGCAGTTTGAAGACAGTCAATCGAAGATAACACTGGTCAGCGACGAGCCGGCGCATTCGCGGATGGCTCTGCCTTACTGGCTGGCCGGACAGATTCCGCGCGAGCAGACACATACGGCGGACGATGCGTATTTTGCGAAGCTCGGCGTTGATGCGCGAATCGGTAGCCGGGTGACAAAAATCGATCCGGCTGCCGGCTCCGTTTCGCTTGACGATGGCGGCGATCTGGCATTTGATAATTTGCTGATCGCGACGGGCGCCTCGCCTGTTTCGCCCGAAATTCCGGGCGCGGATTTGCCCGGCGTGCAGCCGATGTGGTCGCTTGGGAACACCGAGCTCGCTCTACGGACGACCGATGGAGTGGATGCGCCGCGGGCGGTGCTCGTCGGGGCGGGGTTCGTAGGCTTCATTGTGCTCAACGCAATGTTCAAACGCGGCTGGAACTTATCGGTCGTCGAGCGCGAAGGGCAAGTGTTGCCGCGGATGCTGGATCGGGCGTCGGCCGGAATCGTGCAGAGTTGGCTCGCCGAGCACGGCGCCGGAGTCCACACGAGCACGACGGTAGCCTCGATTACGGAAGCCGAGGATGGCGCGAAGCGCGTCGAACTGGAAAACGGCACGCAGCTTGACGCGGATCTGGTCATTTTGGCCACCGGCATCAGGGCAAATTCCGAGTTGCTTAGTGGCACGAACATCGGGATCGAAGAAGGGATTCTAGTCGATGACCAGATGAGAACGAACTTCCCGAACATCTATGCAGCCGGTGATGTGGCTCAGGGACCGGTGCTCTTTAGTGACGACAGAGCGGTTCACGCCATTCAGCCGACCGCCGTTGACCACGGTCGCGTGGCCGGAGCAAACATGGCCGGCCACGAAGTTCATTATCCAGGCAGTCTGCTGATGAATGTCGTCGATGTCTGCGGCCTGCAGACGGTCAGCTTCGGCAACTGGAGTGATGCCGCGGCTGAGGACTTCACGATCACGAACGCCCGCGACTTCATCTATCGCAAACTGCTGTGGACGGCTGACCGGTTGGCGGGGGCGATCTTTACGGGGAGGGCTACCGACCTCGGCATGTTAACCGATGTCGGCATGATTAAAGGCATCTTGCAAACGCATACGGCCCTCGGCCAGTGGAAAGAGTATCTGCGGGAGAATCCGTTCGACGTCCGTCGCGCTTACATCGGTGCAGGCGTGGCGCAGAAGCTCGTCGGCTCGACGCTCACCGGCCGGCCATCGCAGGCGCGCGGTTTCCACTTTGGCAATGCCGAGCCGAAATCGGAGGTTGGCGACGCGCATGCGACTTATGTCGGCACCAAGTCGTAGAACGGAAAAACGACATGCGCATTAGCATCAAACTCATGGGCATGCTCCGCGACAAGACGCCCGGCTCCGGCGCAATCGAATTGTCCGAGGGGGCCACCATTAAGGACGCCCTGCTGGCGCTCGATATCGGTGCTGCCGGCGTGCAGGTATTCACCGTCAACGGCCAGCTTCATCGCGACGCTTCGGCTGCGCTTGCCGATGGTGACGAACTGAGCGTCATTCCACCCGTCGGCGGCGGCTAGTTTCGCCTTCCCTGCGGCCGACTGGTTGATGGCGAACGGAATCAGGGACGCGAACAGGGCTCGCGGTGGCGGGCTTAGAATGCGGATTTGACCGTATCGATTCACTCAGTTCGGCGGCCCGGTTGCACTTGAGAACGTGGCCGCCGCTCTCTATCAACTCAAGGAGTTCCGTTCTACGATAAAACCGTGCTGAATCTGATTGCCACGACTGCGTTTGGGTTGGAAGCTGTTGTCCGTCGCGAACTCGCCGCGCTAGGCTACGACGGCGAAATCATCGCGCCGGGATGGATTCGTTTTGGCGGAGATGAGTTGGCCGTCTGCCGGGCGAACCTGTGGCTCCGCGCGGCCGATCGCGTGCTAGTGCAGATCGACACGTTTGCGGCCGACGATTTTGAAGCGCTGTTTGAAAACACGAAGTTGGCCGCATGGCACGAGTGGATTCCGGCGGACGGTACGTTTCCGGTGATCGGCCGGTCGATCAAGTCTCAGTTGTCCAGCGTTCCGGCCTGTCAACGCGCTGTAAAAAAGGCCGTGGTGGAGAGTCTGCTGGCTGCGCATCTGACCGACACGTTACCGGAAACGGGGCCGCAATACAAAATTGAAGTGGCGATTCTGAAGAATCAAGTTTCGCTGACGATCGACACCACCGGTCAGAGCCTGCACAAACGCGGTTACCGAACATCGGCGGCTGCCGCGCCGCTCAAGGAAACACTTGCCGCGGCGATGGTTATGCTGAGTTTTTGGAATTCGGATCGCCCGCTGATCGACCCGTTTTGCGGCAGTGGCACAATTCCCATCGAGGCGGCGCTGATCGGCCGCAACATTGCGCCGGGCAGCGGCCGGACATTTGCCGCCGAAGACTGGCCTGCCGTTGCCGCCGACCGCTGGCGACAGGCTCGCGACGAAGCCCTCGAGCTGGCGCTGCCTGAATTTTCAGAACGCCTAGTCGGCACGGATACCGACGAGCGGGTGCTATCCGCGGCCCGACGCAACGCCGAGCAGGCGGGCGTCAGCGATCAAGTCCACTTTCAGCAAAAATCGTTCAGTGAACTCTCGAGTCAACGCAATCATGGTTGTGTCATCACCAACCCTCCCTACGGAAAACGTATCGGCGAGCAGCGGGAACTTGAGTCACTTTACCACTCCATCCCCGAAGTGCTCCGCAAATTGCCCACGTGGTCGCATTTTATACTGACCGCGTATCCTGATTTTGAAGGCGTGATCGAAAGGCAGGCCGACCGCCGTCGGAAGCTATACAACGGCCGCATTGAATGCACGTATTACCAGTTTCACGGCCCGAAACAGGGGGAAGCCGCCGAACCGAGTAACGCCGCTGCGGTCTTTGGCGGTCTCAGCGAGAAGGTCCGCGAGCAGGCTGACCTGTTTGGCCGCCGGCTGCAAAAGCGGGCGCGGCATTTGCGGCGTTGGCCGACAAAACAGGGGATCACGTGTTACCGGTTGTACGAAAGGGACGTGCCGGAGATTCCGCTAATCGT
>JAYGDO010000304.1:0-2612 GCA_046582885.1 Pirellulales bacterium
GCCTTCCATCCGGAATACCGCAAGAACGGCTTGTTGTTCATGTATAGCGAGGCGCCGAAGGACGAAACCAACGTCCGCCGTGTCTCCCGATTTCGGGTCCGCAGGGATCAGCCGGCCAAGTGCGATCCGAAATCCGAAGAGGTCATTCTGCAATACGAATCGCGCGGTCACATGGGCGGCCACCTGGTGTTTGGACCGCAGGGGCTGCTTTACGTCACGACGGGCGACGGTTCCGTTTTCGCGGACGCTTACGAGGTCGGCCAGAACCTGGGGGATCTACGTTCGAGCATACTTCGCATTGACGTCGATCACACCGATCCGGGCAAACCATACCGCATCCCGCCCGATAATCCGTTCGTGCAGCAGGCGGGCGCGCGGCCGGAGATCTGGGCCTTTGGTTTACGCAATCCGTGGCGTATTTGCTTCGACCGGTCGAACGGCAGAATGTGGATCGGCGATGTTGGAGAAGACCGCTGGGAGATGATTTATCTCGGGAAAAAAGGCGGCAACTATGGCTGGAGCGTCCGGGAAGGCAGCCATCCATTCATGCCGCATCGCAAGCCCGGTCCGGGTTCTTTCGAGTCGCCGATTGCCGAGCATCCGCACTCCGAAGCGCGTTCGATTGTCGGCGGAATCGTCTACGACGGTCGGCGGTTTGAGCAACTCCGTGGCGCCTACATCTACGGCGATCACATGACGGGAAAAATCTGGGGATTGCGTTACGACGGCAAACAAGTCACCTGGCAGCAGGAACTGGCCGACTCGGCGGCCAAGATCATCTCATTTGGCGAAGATCACAGCGGCGAGGTTCTGATCCTCACGTTCGATGGCGAAATCCTCGCCCTGGCGCATGCTCCTAAGGCAACCACGCCGCACCGGTTTCCACGCCGGTTGAGCGAAACCGGGCTGTTTACTTCGGTCAAAGATCATCAACCGGCTGCCGGTTTGATTCCTTACTCGGTGAATTCGCCGCTGTGGTCGGACGGGGCTGAAAAAGAACGTTTCATCGCGCTGAGCGGCGCATCACAGATCTCATACAGCGGACGTCGCGGCTGGAAGTTTCCGGAAGGGGCGGTGCTGGTCAAGACGTTTTCGCTGGAAATGAAACGAGGCATCCCGGCATCGCGCAGACGGATCGAAACGCGACTGCTTACCCTGCAGCAGGGTGAATGGTACGGTTACACCTACGCTTGGAACGATGCGCAGACGGACGCCGCCCTGGTGCCCAAAGCCGGTACGAACCGTACCTACGAAATCCGAGACCCGCCATCGGACCGCATCCGCAAACAAGTGTGGCACTATCCAAGCCGGGCCGAATGCATGCTCTGCCACACACGGGTGGTAAACTTCGTTCTGGGCTTGACCACACTGCAGATGAACAAGCGGCACGACTACGGTGCGGTTTCCGACAATCAATTGCGGACACTGAACCACCTGGGGATATTCACCAATAAGATTTCCGAACAAGACGACAAGTATCCGCGGTTACCCGATCCCCGGGACAAGTCGGCCGATCTCCAATCGCGCGCCCGTTCGTACCTGCATGCGAATTGTGCACACTGCCATATCGACGAAGGCGGCGGCAACGCGCGGATGAAACTGGAATTCACCAACAAACGCGATGAGACCGGCATCTACAATATCGCACCCCAGCATGAGGCGTTCGGAATCGCCAATCCGCGGCTGATCGCTCCAGGAGATCCGCAACGGTCTTCCATCTATCAGCGGATCGCCCGCCGCGGACGGGGCCAAATGCCGCCGCTAGCGTCATCGCTTGTCGATCAATCGGCCGTCGACATGATCGCCGAGTGGATTGAGTCACTGGATCGATAAGGCCGCGCCCTCGCGTTTCCTCATACACCGTTGGCTATGATGATGCGTCAGCAGCACCCGCTCCACGTGCCTGACTTCGCTATTCACCTTTATTCCAGAATTTGAAAAGAATAAAGTTTTGAGTTTCTTAACTGGAATCTGAGCCGAATCGTGCGGTCCTTTAGTGTGGAGAGATTGTTTTTCCACGTGGGCACCAGTCGCAGTTCGTCCACATCCTTGTACTTGGTGGATTCCTTGGCAGAGAAACCGGGCAGCGGGTCGCCATTCTTGTTCAACACTTCCACCTGAAATTCGCCGCCGGCAACATTGACCTGAAGCTTGTCTCCGCAGAGCTTAAACGGTTTGGTCACGATCGTGCCCCATCGATCTCCTTTCGCCGCCAGGCCGATGAACCTGTCCAGTTCCAGTGTCGCCAGACCGATTCCATGCTTTCCCCGGTCGCCAATCCCGTGTCTTTCCCGGTAGCCGTTGTAATAGATCCAATGCTTGTCGTTATGCGTGACGATTTGCGAGGCCGGAAAAATCATATCCTTGTCAAAGCTGCCGTCCGGACCGCGGGGGATCATCGGCTTACTTGCATAGACCCACGTCAGATCCCACATCGCGTTACCGCGAGCCGTGCCGATGTAAAAATTGACAATATCATGTTCGTGCCGCTTGACCAGATTCGGAACCCGGTCGTAGGGTTCACCTGGTTTTGGGATAAATTCATAGACGGACATGAGCGCAAAATGCACGCCTTCATAGATCCAGTCGGTCAGGGCGTAAATCTGGCGGCG
>JAYGDO010000351.1:0-2558 GCA_046582885.1 Pirellulales bacterium
ACAGTTTGGCAACGCCGGCTCCGCCACACAGGCAACTAATCCTCTCTCTACAATCCGCGGAAGCTCAATCGATTTTCAGGCTCGGCAATCTCGGCTCGATTTTTTTCAATTTTTTCTGTTCCTCTCGCAATGCCACGGGCACATACCTGGGCAGCGGCTGGGGAGGCGCCCACTGGACGTTTCCGTCGTAGGCGCCCAACGTCGGCTGCGGGTCGTCGCTTAAGCCCACCGGCGTGCCGGCCTTGCGGGCGGGGCTTTGCGGTTTGAGGTGATAGTCGTGCCTGGCGGCATCTACGAAGAGCGGGGCTGCCTGCACCGGAGACTCGCCAAGAAAGGTTTCCTGATTTCCAAAGGTAAGATTGTGTGTGAATGTATTCCCGTGGCGTGTATGGATTGAGTTAGCGCTATCCAAGATGATGTTGTTGGCGATGAGATTGTCGCGGTGGCCATCGTTATAAAACTAGAATGCGGCATTCGAAGCGCGGATGACGGTATTGTGAAAATACCGTCCGCGACTGCCCGTGGTGACCATCGCGCCCCCGGGTCCGATAAAGAGGTTGTGATGCAGGCTGTGTTTCCAGCCGCGCCAGCCGTCGTAGCCGCCTTGGTGATTGTGAAAGCCCCAGCCTGCGTTGCCGTAAAAGGTATTGCCGATCACCCAGCACGGCCCCTCGCCCGCCCAGTAGATGCCGTGATTCAGGCCAGATGTACCATTGTGGTGGATCCAGTTCTGCAACAGCGTGACGCCCCGTTCGCTGCCGCCCACGCCCGCATGGCCGAAGGCGGTGATATCGCAGCCTTCAATCCAAGTCCGGCCGCAGTCGCTCCACGCCAGGCCCTGGGAAAATTTAAATGGTTTGGTGCCCTTGAACCCCGCGATGCGAAACCCCTTGAGGTACAGCTGGTCGCATTTCGAAATCTGCACCGGCCCGTGAATCGCCGCGGCCACCGACACCTCGGACTCAACACGAATCGGCGCGTATGCCTCGCCGCGCAGGCCGGTAAGTGCCAGCCCGCTCTCACTCCAAAGTCCCGGCCCCACGCGGACCGTCACGCCCGGCCGCAGTTGGGCGACGGCCTGGTTTAAAATTTCCATCCGCTCGTTTAGCGGCATAACAATCGTGCGGCCCGTGAGGATATCTTTTTCCGCGGCCGGCATTGCAATTTTCATTTCGAGTGGCGGGAAATACTCGTACGCGCCCAAGTCGGGCTCGTCCACGACCGGCATGTCCGCCCAGGACGGCAATGCCACCCCGGCGGGCAGCGGCATGCCCTTATTAATGCAGCCCGCGCCCGGCTTAGGGTCAAACCGCCCGCCGGCAGGATCGCTCAGTGCTGCGGATGCTTCGGCCATGCCGCTGAGATAAAGGCAGTTGATGGTCTTTTCCGCCTTTGAGCCCGGTCCGATAAACGTGCAGTGCACGAACCGCACCGAAGAGGTCCCCGGCCGATGCCTGAAAACACTCCTTACCAGGTCGGTTTTTCCGGCTCCCGTGACTACCAGGCCGGGTCCGCTGCCGAGAAACAGGCTCCGTCCACACTCCAACTCGGCGGCCTCGCCCACCCGCAGCGCCAATCCACGGGACTGCTCCGTAAAAGCCAGTCGCCGCAGGGAGATCTTTGACTTGCCCACGGATTCAATCGTGAGTTTTGCGCGGCCGCCGGCGAACCCCAAATCTTCAACCCGCATCCAGCCCGGCATCGCCAGTCGCCATGTCCCAGTAAGCGTTACTTTCTCGTGCGGCGTGCCGCGAATGACTGTGGGATAGTCCGACAGCGCCGCGCCAGACCCGGGGAGGTCGCAGGCGGACGGGTCGGCCCAATCGACGTCGCCGTGGTACGTTCCTTCCTGGAGAGTCAATCGGTCGCCCTGCCGCATTTCGGAAAACGCCTTGCGCAACGTCCGCCATGGGTGCGCGGGATCTCTGCCCGAATTCGCATCGTCGCCCCACGGGGCGATGTGCAACCGTCGAGGCCAGCGGCGTTCTCGCACGGGGGTGCCAAGATCGTAAATCTCGATATTGTCGTACCAATCATTGAACACCCACCGTTGCTTATCCGTGCTGGAGAATGAATCGCGCGCTACGAGGCCGAATCCGTATCGGATGCCCTTGCGGGTTCGGGCCATCAACACCGGGTAATGCCCATCCAGCATTCGTACTCCGTTCAACTTGAAAATCATCCGATCGTCGTCCACGACAATTTCGGCGGAATGCCACGCCAACTGGTGTGAAGGCTGCCTGGTCGTGACGCCCGGCTGTAGCGCATCCACAAACGGATAACCGCCACCTGTCCAAAGATGCCGCGTGCCGAACGACAGCGGCTTGTCTTGTGTGGTGTAAAAACCTGTCTGGTAATAATTTTCGTTCGACCACAGCGAATGCCCGCGGATCCCGTGCAGACGCGTCAGCCAGGTCACCTCGCCGCTTTCGCCACAGAGAAAATCAAACTTTAGCCTGAAATTTGTCGCGAAAATTTTCGGATCCATGTAGCAATGGGTGGCATACGGCTTCACCGGCTCGAACTTCATCACCTTGCCTTTGTTGCCCGGCGTATCG
>JAYGDO010000373.1:0-2243 GCA_046582885.1 Pirellulales bacterium
ACCATCCCAACTATCGCCCCCGCCGCGCGCGTAAAAATCGTTCGCGAAATGCGATTGACCCCCGCGACGTCTGTGATCGCCGGAATCATCGTCACGTCCTTTGCGCCGACATAGGGTGAAGTGTCACCTCCTGCAACCGTCGAAACACAAATTTTGGGAACACCATACGGCAATGCTCGCATCGCGAACGTGACTATGGTACTGCCGCCCGACCCTCCCATGCCAATAATGCCCGCAAACTGCCCCTCGTCGTAAAGGCGGCTCACAATCGCCGCCGCAGCTTGGCCCACGATCTTAATCGCCTTGCCGCGGTCGAGGCCCTGCCGCAGAGACGCTAGGTCCGCACCGGTTTCGCGAACTACTTCATCCGTTTCGATGTCGACTGGGAATAGATCCGACGAACCGAGCACTCCTACGTTGACCGTCAACACTTCACCGCCGAGGGTGATGATTTGCTCGCGGAGAAACGCGTATTCCGCCCCCTTCGTATCAAATGTGCCGATGATCAGGATGGGTTTTCGCATCGCCTCATTGTGTCCGCAATCCGCTCACTCGGCAAGTAATTATGGAGACGCGACGACGTCCCATCCACCTTTAAAATCCACGCCAAACCGGTTAGCCTGAGACGACTGGCGAAAGGACTGCAACGGAGGAGATCAAGATGGCGACGTCCGAGGAGAATCTGTGTTGGATTGGCTTTGATCTTGGCGGCACAAAAATGCTGGCCACGGTGTTCGATTCAAGGTTCGAAATCGTTGGTCGCGAACGCACCAAGACAAAGGGCTACGAGGGTGCCGAAGCGGGCGTAGCGCGGATCATCAAGACGATCCGCAAAGCCATGAACGACGCCAAGATATCCGAAGAACAACTCGGCGGCATTGGCATTGGAATACCGGGCCCCCTGGATTTAGACCGGGGACTCATTCTTAACACACCGAATCTGGGATGGACGAATGTCCGGATCAAAGACCTGCTCGAAGATGAATTCAGTTGCACTGCGGTTATCGCCAACGACGTCGATGCGGGCGTTTACGGCGAATATCGATTCGGTGCGGGACGCGACGCCCGTACCGTAGTCGGCGTTTTTCCGGGCACGGGAATTGGCGGCGGCTGTGTCTACGAGGGAAACATCCTACGCGGCAAGACGGGATCGTGTATGGAAATCGGCCACGTTCAAGTCGCACCGGAAGGACCGTTATGCGGCTGCGGTCGTCGCGGCTGTTTGGAAGCGGTCGCCAGCCGTTTGGTAATTGCGACGCGCGCCGCCGCTGCCGCCTATCGTGGCCAAGCGCCAAATCTCTTGGAGCATTTCGGAACCGATTTAGCCAATATCCGCAGTGGGGCACTGGCGGCATCTGTGGCGGCCGGTGATACGGTCGTCGAGTCCATTGTACGGGAGGCAGCCAGACACATCGGCCGCGCCGTTGCGGGTGTTGTCCATCTGCTTGGCCCGGACATTGTCGTCCTCGGCGGAGGCCTGGTCGAAGCAATGACGGAATTATTCGTCAGCGAGGTTGCCGAAGCCGCAAAACAACGTGTTTTGCCCTCTTTTGCGGAATCGTTTCAGGTCGTTGCGGCCACGCTGGGCGACGACGCCGGTGCGATGGGCACCGCCGCCTGGGCCCAACATGTCGTGACTGAAACCACCGCTCTAGCCGACAAATAACTGCCCCGTTTTTTCATCAGCCTGTTTGTTGACATCGCATCATCCTACAAGCAGTATGGGATGGCGGCATTTTCCTAGCCTTACTATCCGCAAACACGGGGAACGCACAATGAGATTTGTTGGAATTGCAATCGCAACTTTGATTCTCTTATTCACTTCCATGACGGCGCGCGCCGAATTACCAGGCGGTGCGGGCATCCGTACCATCCAAAGTCTTGCGCGACTTCATGACAACATCTACGCCCGCTACCTCAACCTGGACGAGAAATCCGGTAACTTGACGATGCACGACCGCTCGGACCAAAACAATAGCGGCGGCTTCTGGCGGATTCGGCCCACGTTTCCTTATCGCGGCTACCACAAGGTTTACGTTTTCGAGTCTCGCATGAACGGCAAACCAAACGGCGCGTTTCTGGGCATCGGTCCCAATACTGGAAAATTCGAAATGCGGTGGACGCATGACCGCGAAACGACCAATTGGAGTATTCGTTACGCAGGCAAACACCACGGCTTTGATGCGTTCGTCATTCAAAATCTCGCACACAGTCCCGGCGGCTTTGACATGCATTTTCTCAGT
>JAYGDO010000512.1:0-4544 GCA_046582885.1 Pirellulales bacterium
CTCTCGGGGCCGAAGCGGGACGATCCGCCGGTAACCGACAACCGCAAGGATACGCGGATGCCGCTGGCGTGGTTCAAGACCTATACGGCCCCCTCCGGAAAAACAGGCCGTTCCTTCTGCACGACGGCCGGATCGTCGACCGACTGGCTCGAGGAGGGGCTGCGGCGATTGTTGATCAACGCGATCTTTTCGTTGACCGACCACGATAAACAGATTCCGGCCGAAACCAACGTGGACTACGTGGGCACCTACAGCCCCACCGCTTACGGCCACCGCTCGAATAACGAATGGAACAAGCTGCAACTGCAGCCAGCCAGTTTCGGATTGTAGGCCGGCGGCACCGTCACCGCCCGGAAGCCTGGCGATGTACATTGAACTGACAGGAACATCATGAACCGACTTTCCAACACTTCTGAGCTCGTCATTCAGCAGCGGAAGGAATGGGGCGAAATTCTCACCGGCTTTGAGACCAGAAACAAGTACGAAGTTTCGGACCAGGACGGGAACGGGCTGTACTACGCCGCCGAGGTGGCTGGTTCCTTTTTAGCCCGCCACTTCCTGAAGGCACTGAGGCCCTTCACCGTGAAGGTCGTCGATTCCACGAATCAGGCTGTGATCGAAGTCCGGCGGCCGTTTCGTTTCTATTTTCACGAAGCCGACATCCTGAACGCCGACGGACAGCTGCTCGGGAAGATCACGCGGCAGTTCACCTTTGCCCGACGCGTCTATTCGATCACCGAGGCCTCGGGGGAAGAAATCTGCCAACTCTTCGGCCCGCTACTGAAGCCCTGGACGTTCCAGATCCAGCACGACGGCGTCACACACGGAAAAATCCACAAGAAATGGAGCGGGCTAATGAAGGAAGCTTTCACCAAGGCGGATAACTTCGGCGTGACGTTTCCACAGCCATGGCCCCCGACCGTCAAGGCGATCTTTTTGGGGGCGGTATTCCTGATCGACTTTGTGCATTTCGAGAGCAAGGGGAATTGATTCGCCTTCGCTCCGGTTCTTAAAAACTCGACCACCCGAAAAACCACGCATAGAATACGATCCAGCATCCGCACAGAAAAATTCTCTGGTAACGGATCGAGAGAAATGCCTGGACCGCTCGCGCCAGGGCAGCGGCCAGACAAGACACGGCGACAAACCGCAGCAAGCGAGCGGATATACTGACCAGGACGAATCCGGCCAGATTGGTCCGAGTAGCCCCTGCATACACTGCATAAATTTTGTAGGGCCGGCCGGCCCAAGGCCCCGCGAACAACATCTTCGAGCCGGACGTTTGAACCTGCCGCTGAACCGTCGTTAACATTTCCTGATTCACAGCCGGCTGCCGAGCCAAAACGGCTTCGGCCGACTCCAAGCGAGTTGCTCCCCAGCCGTACATCATCCCACCGCCGAGCACAGCGCCGGCCACTGCCCATCCGCAAGCCAGCAACGCTCGTCGCAGGCTGCTTAGCGCTATCCATGCCAGCAAGACATCTGGAACGATAAAAAACAAGGTGGCTTCGGCGAACCCCCACAGGGCGGCGGCGATATTTAATCCCATGCCGGAAAGTTTCCTTCGGCGGCCAGGCTCCTCATTTGCCGCGTCAACTGCTCCATGAAGTCGGCCTTATTGCCGCTCCAGTGCAGCGGCCGGCCCACAAACACATCCAGAAAGAAGGGCACCAGGAGGGCTTCGCCCCGGGGCAGGGCCTTGCCCAGACCGTGAAAGAAAATCGGCAGGACCGGCACCCCTTCATGACGCTTGGCCAAATGCGCGATACCTGTCTTAAACTCGGACAGTTCTTCCGGCTCGCCCCGCGTTCCTTCCGGAAACAGAAACACAATCTGGTCGTCCCGCAGCGCGTCGCTGATGGGCGCCAAAAGATCGCGCCGCCCGTATTTCCGATCGCTATCGAGCTGCAGTATTCCCAATATCCGGGTCGAAAACCAGGCCAGCCAGCGATTGCGAAAGAAATAGTCCTTTGCGCCGACCGGTCTTAATTTTGACAGCTGCGATAGCGGAAACAAACAGATCAGCGCGAGCGCGTCGAGGTGGCTGTTGTGATTGGCGACGACCAGCGCCGGGCCGGCGCATTTCAAACGTTCGCGATGCCGGACATTCAACCCGCAAATAACGAGCAGTATCGGACGGATCAGCAGCGCAAAGAACAAGAATCGCAGGACGTGGTTCATAGCCCCACGGCCCCGGCGCCAAACGTTTGCCAGTCGAACAGCCAATAGACGTAATGAAAGAACAGCGGCGCCGTATACGTCAGGCTGTCGATGCGGTCCAGGATTCCTCCGTGCCCGGGCAGCAACGATCCGCTGTCCTTGACCTGCAAATCACGTTTGAGTGCAGAGATGTTCACGTCGCCGATAAAGCCCGCGATGCCGATGATCAAACCGGCGATCAGGGACTGCGTCGCATCGAGCGGCGTCAGCAGCGGCCCGGCGAAGCGGGCGATAACGGTCGTCGTGGCGACTCCGCCGACAAAACCGGCCCACGTCTTGCCAGGGCTGACGGCCGGCAGAATCTTACGCCGCCCCAGCGATTTGCCCCACAGAAACTGGCAGACGTCGTTTAGTTGAGTCAGCACGACCAGCATCAATACCAGTCCCGGTCCAACCACCTCGTCCGGCCTGTCTTTCAGTTGCAGGATCAGCAGAAAGGCGGCGTGGCTGATGCTGAACACCGTCACCATCAGGCCCCAGTGCAAGGTTCCCGCCGCCCGCAGGTATCCGTCTGTCTCGCCGACCAACACCATCCGGAACGGCAGCAACAGGAACATGTAGACCGGGATAAAAATAATAAAAGTCCCGTACCATTCGATGTAAACCAAATAGTATTGCGCGGGGATCGCCAGGTAGGCCCAGAACAGCACCCGCCGGTCCGCCCGCCGGGTCGGGATCAGCGAAAAAAATTCCTTCAACGCCATGAAGCTGACGAAGGCGAAGAATGCGAGCGAAATCCGCCTGCTGAGGATCATCGCCGTCGTAAAGACCACGGCCATCAGCCACCACGAATTAATCCGCTGCCGCAGCTCGGTCCAATTCGCCTGCGGACGAACCGCGGCCAGGACCCGCACGACGATCGTCGCCAGAACCAAGAGGCCGAAAATCGCGGCGATGGACCACTGTACCTGCAGCGGAAGCTGGGGAAATTTCATCCGGCCACCTCGTTGAGTGCCCGGCGAGCGCGGTTCCAGATCGTCGCCACCAGCAGGAAAATAACGAACCCGAGGGCGGCGTCCAGCCACCTGCCGGCCGGCAGGCCGCAGCCGATCAGGAAACAAAGCAGCCCCAGGGCAAACGCCCGATCGCTTTTCCCCATCGGACCCTCATACCGCCGGCTGCCGCCGATCTGGATCGCGACGACGCCCGTCATCTCCGAAATCACCGCCAGCAGCACGACCGGAACGACCAGCCCCGGTTCGAAGCCGTCCACGAAAGCCAGCGGCAGGTAGAGGGCGGCATCCGAGACCACGTCGCCCAGTTCATTTAAGATGGCACCCAAATTCGATTTCATGTCGTGCTCGCGCGCGAGCATGCCGTCGATGGCGTTTAGCGCCATGCGGATGAACAGCATCGCGGGCACCAGCAACAGCGGCCACGGTTCGTCCCGCCAGACGTACAGCCCGGCGCCCGTCGCGATCGACAGCACGACCGCCGCCAGCGTGACCTGGTTGGCCGTCACGCCCCGGCCCGCGAGCCAGTTGGTCGTCGGCCGCAGCAACGCCTGAAATCTCGTTTTTAGATCGTAGATACTGGCCATGTTCTTCGCACCGAGAAGGCCAAACGGAACCCGGCGGCATTATACCAACTGCCGCCCGCTTGCCCGTTTAATGCCATACGGCGATGGTCGGCCAGGCGACAAGCCACACGGCCAGCCCCAGCGTTATGCAAAACCGCAACGTGTTTTTTCGCAGCACCCGACGAAACGCCTCTCCGGTGGTGACCTGGAGATCTTGGCGGACCGCCCGCACGTGTTGTATCCAGGGACCAAACCAGATCACCAACAGGGCCGCCGTCGTCAGTACAAACACGCCCAGCACGAGGCCGTCCCCAGCGCCGATCCCTTTCTCGAGCAGTATTACCAAGGTCACCGCGGTCGGAAGTGTGCCGGGTACCGACACCAGCCGGTTGAAGATTCCGGGCCCCCGCTGAAGATATTTCTTCTGCCGCAAGAAGGCGATTGTGCATATCAGGTGCGGCAGCAGCACGAACAGACAAATGAAGCCTAAAAAGAGGAACACCATCATGACCGCAATGGCGGCTCCGAGCCCTCCCAACAACGCATTACGCGCGGACCCCCACGTCGTTCATCAGCCCGGGTAAGTTTATGTTTGACGCCAGAATTTCAAAGTTCGTCGCCAGGGTTGTGATGGTCCCCAAGGAATGCAGCATGCTCTTCATCCCGCCTGTTTGGTTACGCCGTACCGCGGCAACGGACTCGCCGTCGCTCGCGGGCAGACAGACATTTTCCCGATGTTTTAGCGAACTGGCGGGCCCGCCAGTTCGCTAAAACATCGGGAAAATGTCTGTCTGCCCGCGAGCGA
>JAYGDO010000517.1:0-6530 GCA_046582885.1 Pirellulales bacterium
GTCCCGGAACCAAAATCGAGCCAAAGAGCCACCACCATTTACATGCGGCCGACGGTTAGCGGCGTGATTGTTGACGAGTGCGATATTGCCCACCAGGCGTTCGGCGGGGACTTTCTTCGCCGTGATGGAGCCTAACGGTTCATTCGACTCAGGGTCGTACGCCGCCAGAGTCACGGTGTAAGCATTTGCGAAAGGCTGTGCCGACAGTCGCAAGACAACGTCTTGGGGATTTTCAACGACCGCTTTGGTCTGTGGCGTGGGCAGCGCGCCCAAGAATAACTTGCCGCCGGTCGTAATTCCCGCCGCCAACCCGCTTCCGAAAAACAGGCTGCTGAGGTGGTCTTTTGTGTCGGGATCCAAAACGCCAAAAGCAAATCCTGCGGAGCCTTTTGTCGATTTGGTGCCGATCACGCCCAGTCGTACGGATAGGGTGAAATCGCCCGGTCCTTCACCCAGCCAATGCGTCAGCAGGTGCACGTTGCGGTTCTCGCCGCCACGTACGCACTCGAGTCGCCCGTCCTGGACGCGCCAATCTTCCATGGGATTCGCCCAATGCTCTGCGCCGAGCCAAACGCGATTAGGTGTCGCGGTAAATCGGCTGCTATATTCCGCGGCTAGCGACGCTCGGCACGGGAAAACAAAAAGTGCGATAGTCAGACATTTGCCGACCAATAAAAACAACGGCTTGTTCATGGAGCGAATTCCTGGCGTGCGAGTTGTCGTACAAATTGAGGCGTAGTTGTCCGCGGCGAGGACCGGCGCCTGGGTTCGCATGCGCCGCATTAGCGGGGCGGGCGACTGCGGCCCGCTTCGATTAACTGATCCAGGCGGGTCGCCAGGCGGTCTGTAATCTCGGGGTGCTGCGAGGCAATGTTGTGCTTTTCGCCGGGGTCTGTTGCTAGGTTGTAGAGCGTGACTCGCGGTGTATTTTTTGTCTGCAATCGCAATGCGGCATTGCGTTTTTTGCCGGTGGGATGGCGCTGCAATTTCCATTCGCCGACCCGCAGGCCAAAATTACGGCGATTACCGTTGTCTTGCTGGATCAGATGGTCCCGCCCTTCGGCATCCGCCTCGCCGAGCAGGGCGCCGAGTACATTGAAGCTGTCCAGGCATCCGGCATCCGGCAATTTCGTTCCGCTCAGAGCAGCGACGCTGGCAGCCAAGTCGATCGTACAGACGATCTCGTCGGAAACGTCCGGTGAAATGTGGCCCGGCCAGCGTGTGATAAAAGGCGTTCGCGTACCGCCTTCCAGTACGCTGTACTTGCCGCCACTAAAGCGGCCCGCCGGTTTGTGGCTGCCGAGTTTTTCAACCGCGCCGTCTTTGTAGCCGTCGTCCAGGACCGGTCCGTTGTCCGAGCAGAAGACGACCAGGGTGTCTTTGGTGAGTTTGAGCCGATCCAGGGCACCGAGCAGTTCGCCCACGCACCAGTCAAGTTGCACGATCGCATCGCCGCGAAAGCCCAGGGGAGTTTTGCCCTGAAATCGTTCGTGAGGCATTCGCGGGACGTGAAGATCGTGTGACGAAAAGAACAAGAAGAACGGCTGGTTCTGGTTGGCCTCAATCCACTTCACGGATTGTTTGACCCACTCGTCAGCCAAGTCCTCGTCTCGAAAGCGGGCAGCGTGCCCACCGGTGTAGAATCCGATCCGTCCGATCCCATTGTGAATGGTGCCATTATGACCGTGCGACCAGTCCATCTTTAGCGTGTCGCGATGCGTTAGCCCGGTCGGGTGGTCGGGGCTCGGTTTTTTGCTGCCGACCCAAAGCGGATCCCGCGGATCCAGATTCCGCACGCGGTGATTTTCAACATAAACCTGCGGTACGCGGTCGTTCGTTGTTGGTAGCAAGTAACAGTAATCAAAACCGATTTCAAGTGGTCCGGGATTTAGCTTGCCATTCCAGTCGGGTCCGGCCTGCCCTCCGAGTCCTAGATGCCATTTGCCAATTACCGCCGTTTTGTATCCAGCCTGTTTGAGAATTGAAGCGATGGTGTCGGTGTGTGGTTTGATGATTGCCGGATTGTTCGGCCTCGCGATACCTGTTCCCTTTTGCCGAAACGCGTAGGTGCCGGTCAGGAATGAATATCGGGTAGGCGTGCACGTGGACGCCGAGCAATATCCGTTGGTGAACTTCAATCCTTCACGGGCGAGACGATCGATGTGCGGCGTCTTAAATGCCGAGGCTCCGTAACATGAAACGTCGCCATAACCCAGGTCGTCGGCCATGATGACGATGATGTTGGGCGTGGTCGGTCGGGCCGCATAGGACAGGCCGCAAAAAACACAAACAACGATGGTAAGTAAAGCACGTACGGCGCGGTAGCTCGCGGAAGGGTTCATATTTTCCTTTGCGGATCTGCTCAGTTCGGGCGCTGAAGGACAGGCCGGCCACATCGTTGATTCACGTGCGTTCATTATGTCCGAAAAGCGGTGGATTGTCAGTTGATGCCGAAACGTGTGATTGTAGCCGCGGCGGCGAGGCAGCCAAGATACGTGCAAACAGGCCGAAAAACATTGCTATGAATTTGACAGCGCCTGAACCAGAGCTACGTTTTAAATGGATAGTCGACGAATTGGCGGGCTCCGGCAGGTTTTCTGAAATAGCAAACTAACCGTGGAGAACGATTGGATCCATGGGTGCGGATCGCCGGATGTTGGTCAGTTCGTCAATCATCCCATGGAGTTCTTGCAGTACGTTGGGAAGGTTAACTACGCTCGTTACTCCATTTGTGCCGAAAAATCAGGATGACCGGAACCACAGTGCGCACCATTTTTGTATCACGAGTCCTTCGTGCCAGCGTGTTTGCAGGTCGGGCCATCGCTGCTGCGGGCCTGAACTGCAGATATCGAAAAGGCGAATGAGATGTTGTGCAGGCCTATTTCAAATTCGAGCCATACAAGGCTAAGGGAATTAACCATCCCAGTGGCGAGACGGCAATCGGCCGGACGTTCGCGGCCCAACTCAGCACGAGGCCGAAGGGAGCGCAGGGGCGCTGCCGCCGTCGAATTGGCCGTTGTTTCGCCGCTCTTAGTGTTGATTCTATTGGGGATCGTGCAGTTCGGTTGTATTTTCTTCACGCGGCAGACGATGGTTCACGCGGCTCGTGAAGGTATTCGCCATATCGCCGTCGAAGGCGCAACGGAAGCCGAAGGCACTCAGGTCACTCAAGATTATCTCAACGTCTTCGGTATCAACGGAGCAATCATCACGGCGCAAAACGCCTACAAAGGAAATGGCAATTCGGCAGCTGCCCGCCAAGTCACGATGCAAGTTGAGTTGCCGGCAGAAAATGCATCGCTACTCGGTGATGTACTTGGGTTGTTCTCTTCGGAAAGCAGGATCACCGTCGATCTCTCGATGCGTAAAGAGGGTGAGTTGGTGGCACCGCCTTCGAGTTGATGAGCCAACGTTTACCGAGTTGCGAAAGATCGTCCGAGGAAAAGGGGCCGCAGCAGATGCTGGAACGAGATAAACACTTACGCCGCCGCGGTGCGATTCTAGTCCTTGTAGCGTTACTCATGTTGCCGCTGATGCTGGTAATGGCTTTCGTGGTCGACGTTGGCTACATGTACAACATCCAAGCCGAACTTGAAGCGGTGGCGGATTCTGCCTCGTTGGCGGCTGCGGGGGAAATGTCGCGTGCAAATGCTGGCGAGTACAAGCAACAGGCCAAGGCCGCGGCAAATCTCTATTCATCGTTTCATGTCTCTCTAGAATCCGAGGCCTTGAATCTCGACGACGCCGACATCGAATTTGGTGATGCCGTCTATGATCAGGCGAGCGGGCATTGGTCATTTGTTCATAACGCATCGTCGCCCTCGCCGTACGCCGTACGAGTCACGGTTCGGCGGGATGGGGTGAACAATCCGGCTGTGCCTCGTCTATTCAGCAAGGTTCTCGGGCATGCCAGCGGTGTGCAACAGGCAACCTCTGCGGCCATGGTAGCGCCCCGAGACATCGCGCTGGTGGTCGACTTATCGCAATCAATGACGTTTGACAGCATGCTCATCCATCGAAACCAGACACAAATCAATCTGCGTGACGTCTGGGTCACACTGGACGGTCCGCAGGGCTCGCCGTCAACCCGGATTGTTGGCGGCCAGGAGTATATCACCCATTACGAATTGAAGACGCCAGACCAATCCGTGTACGCCAATCGGGACGGCCTGACGTTCGGTAGTATGACCGAATGGGGCACGCTAATTCACCAAGGCTCCTACAACCAAGCGGAACTTGACCTAGATCCCGGCGTCTATGAACTACCAGATCGAAGCGCCTCCACGAGTTCGTGGGGCTGGTTCGTGACGCTCGGATATCCAGACGATCCGCGATACACGTGGTTGGTGACCGACCTGGCGAATCCAAATTCGCTGAAGAGCCGTGGTCACACAACCAATGAAATCATCAACTTGCTCAAGCGTCCGACGTCCTGGGAGTCGAGTTCGACTTATCGAAAACGGGTCAAGGTCGTGCTGGGCCTGGCCGCATGGAATGATGACGGCGACGACAAACTGGAAAATAACGAAGTGAGCACCGTGGTTGCGGAACCGTACGCTCAGGGGACTGGCTGGGATGATTGGATCAAAGATGTCAGTAAAGGTTACGGACTGACTTACACTTCCAGCTACGGCGGCGCCAATTACTTTAAATTTCGCTTCGGTTTGAAGACTTACGTCAATTGGCTGATGGACCGGCAGTTTGCCAAGGACAGCCCGGTTTCGGGGAGCAGCGGCTACACTCCTCAACTGCAGTTTACCGTGGCCGAGCCTCTGCAGGCAGTCAAGGATGCCGTGCTGGAATTTGTCGACTACCTAAAAGAAGTCGAATCGAATGACAGCGTCGGCATGGTCGTTTACGGAACGAATGCGGCGGACGATCCCTATTCCGCCACAAATGGATTGTCGAACGACTTCGAGGCGCTTGCCGATTTGCCATATCCGCACCAGGCGGGCGAACACGGTCGATTCACCAATACCGGTGAAGCCTTGTTGTTTGGCTACATGCTGGCGCACGGCGAGGGTTCCCGTACGTTTGCCCATAAGGTGATCGTGTTCATGAGTGACGGCTTCACGACCGCCAACAATAACTTCACCATTCCCTCGAATCTGGAGAACCCGTCCACCATTTCGATGCTTCAAGGCGTTACTACAATCGGTGAGTTTGAGAGTTTGTTCGGCGGCATTCCGTCCGGTTCGATAACGACCGGCGGCTATGGCACCAGCGCGGCGATTCAGGGCCGTGGCGAGACGCTGGGAATCGGCAATATCCTGACGTCAAATCACCTGGGCATGGGCGAAGTCGAGTTGAATGTGGTTGGTGTGGGAGCGGATGCCGATATCGACAATCTATTGCAGCCGCTCGCCGAAGCCAGTGGCGGTGAAGCCTATCATGCCGTTCCGGACCCCAATGACCCGAAAGCGGTATCGGAGATGCTCAAGGAAATCTATCGGCAAATTGGCGGCCGCCGCCCCGTGGCGCTCATCGGCCCCTAGCTGGCGAGTGGTGCCGAATGTCCCTGCCGGCTTGCCCCCGGCCTGGTCGGCGCAAATCGCGGGAACGGACAATTGTCTTTTCTGTCGGTCGACCACTCGCACGTGCAGCGGGCGTAGCTGGCCCGATTCCAGCGGTCCCTGGCCGGCATCCGCTGAAGCGCCGAATCCGATCCGATGCGGACTAGATGAGATTGATCGCTATCGGCGATAGCCGCCAAACCTGCGGCGTAATTCGCCGGAACCCAAGCGTGTCGATGTTAGACTATCATTTACGTTTAACCATCAATCACGCGATCGGAGATTCATCATGCGTTCGGGTTTCATCCCCGCAGTCTGTGTAATGGCGTCCGTTGCGATCTCATCTTCGGTCGCGCTCGCGCAGAAATCGGCGATTCTCATCCCCGGCGAAGCCTCGGTTCAGCGCGATACCAGAGTCTACAAGGCCATCGGCGATGTGAAGCTCGAAATGTTCATCTACAAACCCGCTGGCTGGAAAGCGGGCGACAGCCGCCCTGCCATTGTGTTTTTCTTCGGCGGCGGGTGGAATAGCGGCAGTCCAAAACAGTTCGAGAAGCAGGCGACCTACTTCGCCACCCGCGGCATGGTTGCCATGGCCGCCGACTATCGCGTCAGGTCGCGACATGGCGTCGCGCCCGAACAATGTGTCAACGATGCCAAGAGCGCCGTGCGTTGGGCTCGTGCGAACGCCGCCAAGCTCGGCATTGATCCCAAACGCATCGTCTCCTCCGGCGGGTCGGCCGGCGGGCATCTGGCTGCCGCTGTCGGGACGGTTCAGGGATTCGAAGGGGAAAGCGAGGATCATGCAGTCAGTTCGAGGCCGAACGCGATGGTCTGCTTCAATCCCGCCCTCGACGTTACGCGCAACGCCTGGGGCGACATCAATCGCGGCAAAGGACTCGAACAAAAATTCGGCGGTGCCGACAAAGCGAAAGCATTGTCGCCCCAACAAAATATTCGTAAAAACCTGCCGCCCGCACTCATTCTCCACGGCGAAGAGGATCCCACGGTCCCCTT
>JAYGDO010000445.1:0-4618 GCA_046582885.1 Pirellulales bacterium
CGCCGCCACCAAACTGACCGCCAAAGTTACCGCCCATGTTACCGCCAAATTGACCGCCAAAGTTTCCTCCCAGCGGGTTGCCGCCCTGGCTGACATTGGCCGCACCGATCCAGGCCGCCACGATGACCAAGCCAAAACCGACTGCGACGATCGGCCCACTGACTGCGGGAATTCGTTTTTCGGACATTTTGATTACCTCATTAAATCCTGCAGCATGCAGATACGTAGGGTGAATTCTGTTTGGACTATCTGAATCAAATAATTGCTAATTAACCGCCTAAACCGATGCCATCGCCGATGCCGGGGCCGTCATTATTAAATCCGCCGCCGCCCAAGTCGCCCACTCCGTCGATTGCGCCCTGGTCTATAGCCTGCCCCTGCGAGTTGGTGCGACCGATGATCCCTGACGTCAAATTGTAGAGGATCACTTCTTTTATATGGGAAAAGAATGGCAGAGCGGTGACGCGAACATAACGCCGGTCGGCTGAAATTACCGCGTTGACGCTCAACGTCGCACCCTCCGGAATTATCGCCATGTTCGGCTGGAAACCGGCTAAGCGACCGTTACGATCCCGGATCGGCGCCCGGCCAACCACTCGCGGCTGCTCGCTCTGACCGGGAACCGGCTGACCGGCGAGGGAACTGGAGTCGGCCAGTGCATTGATCTGCTGGCCGAGAATCGCTCGGTTGACCGCCAACTGTGTCTGCACGTCATTGGCGATTTGATGTTCCGCGAGTGATTCCGCACGGCGGCCGCCTTCCAAGTCAAATACGACCATGGAGGCTTTCTTTTCTTTAATCAGCACCACTTTATGGGCGTATATTTGATCCTTCGTGTTTCCGCGAACCCAAATTTCTACGGTGGCCTTGCCGGTGGGAACCCGCCCCCAGACACAGCGGATCAGCGCACGATAGGTTCCGTCAAATCCTTCGGGACAGACGTAGTATTCCGAAAAACCAACGCCGGCCGAGCGGTCCAATTTACTGTTTAGATCACCGACCAAAACTCCACCCGCGCTGGTTCGCGGATGGCGGAACGAACAGACGGTGCCGGACGGTTCCTGAATCATCAGGTCGAGGTCGGCTTCACCGACCCAGGAAACACGAACCACCACGTCGCGTTTGGATGCCTCTTTGACTTGCCGGCCAAACGCTTCGGCGGCCTCTTTATCGCCATCCTTTCGCATGCGTTCCAGTACGGCGACGGCCGCGCGGCGGGCGTCGTTCCTGATTTTTCGCTTACCTTGTGGCCATTCCTGCCGCAAAATACCTAGCGCGGCCCACTGGATCGCTTCGTCCGCCTTGATGTGCCGGGCCAGGCTCAAACCACGAACGTAAGGCTCCGTCATTCCCGGGGCCTTTTGACTGACGACCTGCAGGACTTCCAAAGCGCGGGCTCGAAACTGCATGTGCTCCAAAAAGTCCGCAATGTGGATCAGCTCGTGTGCCGTCGAGGCAAAATCGACCGCCGACATTAAAGTCCGCTCGATCTCGTCCCGCGGCATATCCGCCAGTTTCATCATCAAGCCAAGCCCTTCGTACATCCACGATTGGACCTGTCCACTGCGGAGCGCCGCGCGAATAATGGCGACACCTTCTTTATACTTTGCTTGGTTGCCGACGCGTCGAACCTTGGCACGAATGACCTTGGGATGTACGCGATTCTGATTGAAGTACTCGAAGTACGCATCCTCGAGTGATTCACCGTCTTTGGGCGTCACGTCCAGCCGCATCACGTACGGACGTTGATCTTGCTTGTCCGGAGCGGATTTGGCAACGGACTGGGTTGCCGCCGCAGCGGGCGACTTCACCTGCGGCTCTGCCAGTTTTTTGTCCTTTGCCTTCGGCGCAAATAGGCTGGGGGTGCCCGTCGGCGGGCCGGCCGTCAATACCGACACCATGACCATGCAGGCCACCAGGCCGCACGGCAACAGGACATTAACTCCCAGGGCTTGTATCCGCTTCTTTGACATGATTGAGTCTCCGGTTGACGCATCGAAAGATAATCTCGATAGCCGTTCGTCACTGATATTGTTGAGCTGAGAAAATGAAAAGGTTGGTCTCTATTCTTCCGTGGGATCGCGTTTTCCGTGGGGTAGCGAAGGCCGCTTAAAAGCCCATGCCGCCGCCGCCGCCGCCCATGCCCATGCCGCCGCCGCCGCCGCCAAACATGCCGCCGCCGGCGCCGCCCATGCCGCCGCCAAAGCCGCCGCCGAAACCCTGGCCGCCCCCGCCGCCGCCGCCAAAGCCGCCACCGCCAAAGCCCGCCTGCGCGCCGCCCTGACTAAAGCCGCCGGAACCGGCGAAACCGGACAATTGAGTCGGCAACACCAAGTCAGCCACGGGATAGACCTTGGTTACTAAATTTTCTTCAGCTGCTTCACGCGTGGTCAGCATCAGCACTTCATTCTCGATGGCGTAGGTCAGCGTCGGGTCAACGGCCTTGAGCATCAGCCGCAGGCCGCTACGAAGTGAAATCCCGCGCACGCGCGAGGTGACCGGCGTGTCACTGCCGATGCCGACTTCATCCAGCGCCTTCGTGTCAAGCTGCATTTCGATGCCGTGGTACTCCTTCAAGTAGTCTACGACCTCGTCCAACGGCATTTCTTCAAAATCCATACGCGTCGGCTCGTCGAGTTGCGCCAGAATCCTCTCTTCTTGGCCGCCCCGTTTTTGCAAATCGACCGACGCATACTTTTTGCGGCGCATCGAAAGCTCTTCCCAAACTTCGGCCGACGGATAAACAATCGGCGGATCACCGGGGAAGGGAATCCCCGTCTTTTCAACTTCCAAGAGCGCCCTAGAGGCGGCTCTGTTACGCTGTTCGACGATGGCCACAAAATCATCATAAGCACCCTTGAAAGAGGCGTGCATGCTGGCGGCGTGGAGCGTCGGACTGTCCGGTTCAATCCGTAGCGCTTCGACGGCCACCTGATCCTCGGCCTCAATGTAACGGCCTTCCTTCATCAGCGAATTAAACCGCTCCATGAGCTGTTCGACCTTCTGCTGATCGCGATCGAGATCTTCAATAACCCTTTGGCGAGCGAGTCGCTGGGCCAGTGCTTCTTCACGGGTACGGCGATCTTCGTCCAATTCGACTTTACGCAGACTGGCGGAGATGATCGTAGACTTTAGCTTCTGCGCCAGCTGCGCCTGCACGTCGGCACGCAAGTCGGGTGCGTCGCCCAGAGATTGCAGCAACAGCTTCAAATTGGCTTCGGCAGTGGATGGATCGCTGTCCATCGTGGCCCGGGCTTTTTCCAGCGCTGTGGCAACATCGTTTTTCCAGATTTGCTCGAGAATCTTGTTCCGCTCTTCCACGGCGTCGATGCCCCGTCCACCCTCTTCTGCAATCACCTGACCCAACAGGTCTTCATCGTCGGCGTTCAGCGCTCCGCCACCACCGGCGGCGTCTTCAACCAAACCGCGCCGCGCCGCGCCGGCAACCGCTGCCGCGTCGGCATTGGCCGGGTCGACTTTCAGCGCCTGATTCGCTAGTCGCTCGGCCGCGTCGGCATTGCCCGCCGCCAAAGCATTCTTACCGAGTCGGTTCAGCTGTGACACACCACCGGCCAAATACTTGCGCGTTATTTCCAAACCTTTGGATCCGAGCGTCGGCAGCTTGACGCCTTGTTCGGCCGCTTGGTAGAGGTTGGCCAAGTGACTATTGGCGTCGTCGGCCGGGGAGGCCGGAACGATCACTTCCAATTCGGCGGCGCCGCCGTCGAGTTGGCCGCTGATTTTCAACGCGGCGGGATTATCGAGTTTGCCCTTGACGAAGTAGATTGAGTCGCGGTCCGGACGCAGCGGAAGAACCAGCGATTGCGGTGCCGTCAGGCCGTCGGGCAACTGAATTTCGGTGGGCCAAGTGACAGCCGCCCGCGCCGAGTTGGCCAGGAACTGTCCAACCTTGGCCGCTTTCAGGTGCGGGTCGTCAACGACCAGTTGACCGCCGGTATAATTGGCAACGGTCGCCAGCAATTCCTCGCCTGTCTCCGGTCCGACCGCGTAGCTGGTCACCGAGATTTTCTTCTCGCCGTAGGAGGCAACCAGGTCGTCGAACGCCTGCTCGCCGATCAGCTTAGCCTTGCTCATCCCGTCGCCGATGTAAACCACCGCGCGACGATTTTCGCCTTCGGCAAAACTGTCGCCAGCGGAACTCAGCGCCGAACCCAGGTCGCCGGAGCCCAGCGGGACAATGCGATCCAGTTTCGCAACCGCACCGGCTATTGCCTCGCTATCCGGGCCGACGAAGGCGTCGGTCAGTGCAACCGTTTTTATATCGGTCGCCATCAGCTTGACTCGATCCTTGTCGCCCAAAGTGGACAACAGCGCACGGAGTGCGTCAAATCCAGCCTGTCGATGCTCACCGGCCTGACTGGCCGACGTATCGAACAGTACAAGCACGTCCGTGGCTTTCGCCGGCGCATCTTGTCCGCGAATAGCAATCGCCGAATAACTTTGCCCGTCCGCCGTGGTATAGCTTTGTGAACTCGGTCCATCGCTTTTTTTCTGAGCCCGAACCACAACCGCCGATCCAAACATTGCGGCAGCAACCATGGCAATGACAAACTGTTTGCGAATAGTCATAAAATGTTAGACTCCATTCACGAAGTGA
>JAYGDO010000478.1:0-2420 GCA_046582885.1 Pirellulales bacterium
GGCGTGACATAAAACGGCGACAAACGTCGGCGGCATTGTTGCCTTGCTTTCCCGACCGACTCGGGATAGCCTCGTTAGCATGCTAGCCGTTCCGCGATCCCGCCAGACACGATCTTTACCCGTCGTCGCAGATGGCCGGAAGCGATTGGCCGCAACGGCACTCTGGCTTGCAGTGTCTCTTCTCTTGGTCTGCCGCGGCCCCGTGTTTGCACAGCCTGCCCGCGACGATGCGGCGATGCGGAACCGCCTGAAGCTGGAGCCGACCCGCTCTTGGGAAATGCGTCCGGGGACTCACCGTCCCGAGATACTGGTCAACGGCAAGGATGTATGGCTCGTCATCGTCGATCACGACGGTTTGGTGCGGCACCGCGCCTACCGGTACCGATATCCGGATCTCGACCGGCCGGTGCAGTGGTTCAACGTGGCAAAAATTACCGATCGGTATGGCGCGCCGGCCGATCACCGCGCCCTGATTCAGGAAAACGAATTGGTCGTCGTCTACCAATCGAACGTCATGGACGCGAACCGTTCGCGCCGCCCCCCACGAACCGGCCCGGCCGAGAACAACGCCGCGTCGCAGAACCTTCTCCTCGCCCGCTTCACCCTCGGTGGCAAGGAGATTCTGAGAAGGCCGATCGTGGCCGGGGTAACGGATTTCCGCAAGGATAACTTTCCGGACTTCTGCATCCTTTGGCGCCGGGATCGGCTCCTCATCAGCACCGGCACCCGGGCCCGAAAACTACACATCCGCGAGGTGGACCTGAAGGCCAAAGTTCTGGCGGTCCACGAAATCTCCTGCGGCCCGGACACCATCCGTTCGAACATCGGCAACAGCTTTCTGCTCAACGAGGACGGCGTTCATCTGGTCGGCTCCAGCGGGCCGCAGAATCCTGCAGAGATTCTGACCATGACGCGTTTGGACGACGACCTCGGCCCGCTCGACACCAAGCGGCTGAACTCCCTGGACGTTCAGCAACACTTCCCGACCGACAATCTGCGGGTCGACGGAAACCAGCTCATTGCCTACATCTCGCGCAAGTGGCAGCCGGGACAGCGGGGGCTTGAAGGGAACCCCTACAACGCTTGCCTCAAAATCATCAGCAGCGATCCCGGACAGGTCGCCGAGGACCTCGTTGTCGGCAAGCGCGGCTTCGCCCATGTCCATCCGACCTTGGCGCGGATCGGCGATCGGCTGCTGGTGGCCTGGAGTCGGCGGAGTGAGCGGACCGAGAATCGGGGCCCCAGATCGATGCCCCAGGTGGTAATCCAGGAGTACCGGATAACGACACGGGCCCGCTGAAGCGCGCCGCCCATTTGCTTGGAATTGAATGTGGCCAAAAGCATGACGGAATGTCGACTCGCAGCACGAACCGGGGGACTGCTCCCATCCGCCGGAATACCCCGGAGGACAGAACCCGGAGATTCCGTTCGCCTCATGAACCGAATAAAAATAATGAGCCGATTTCTTTTCTCCATCCTTGTCTGCGCGTGTGCCCTGGTGCCCGCTTCTTTCGCCCAGGAGCAACTCAACGTTATCCTGATCATGGCCGATGATTCGGCGGCGGATAATTATAGCTGTTATGGTAGTAAATTCTTCTCCACGCCGCGCCTGGATGCCCTGGCCCGCAGCGGGGCAAAGTTTAACCACTGTTACTCGGAACCCGTCTGCACCTCCAGTCGGGTGAAGATAATGACCGGGCGCGATGGCATCCGGAACTATGTCCAGTTCGGCACGCTCGACAGGGACGAGATCACCTTTGGCAGTATGATGAAGGGTGCCGGCTACGCCACCGCTATCGCCGGCAAATGGCAGCTGCACGGCGGCGAACGCGGCACGCTGGCCCCCGCCTGCGGGTTCGGTACCTACTGCCTCTGGAATTATCCGGGCACAGAGCGTTCACGCTACTGGAACCCCAGCCTCATCCGCGATGGCAAACTGCTGAAAACCACCGAGAAGGATTACGGGCCGGATCTTCTCACCGATTACCTGATTGAGTTTATCGGCAAAAACAAATCCAAATCTTTCTTTGCCTATTACCCCATGCTGCTGGTACATTCGCCCTTCCCGAAAACACCCGACAGCAAGCCCGGTCCCGCCCAGGGAGCCAGGGCCAAGAACCTCGCGAATTTCCGCGACATGACTCTCTACGCCGACAAGTGCGTGGGCCGGATTGTGGATGCCTTGGAGAAAAACGGCCTCCGCGAAAAGACCGTGATTATTTATACCACCGATAACGGCACCCATCGTTCGCTCTCCTATCCCTACGGCTCTGAAGAGCGGAGGGGTGAAAAGGCCTTCGCCACCGACGGCGGAACCCACGCGCCCCTGATTATCAACTGCCCCGGCACGGTACCAGCCGGAACGGTGAGCGATGACCTGGTGGATTTCTCCGATATGCTGCCGACCATTGCCGACATCA
>JAYGDO010000528.1:0-20046 GCA_046582885.1 Pirellulales bacterium
TGCGACGAGTTAGTTGATTGATTGTAGGCATGTCTGTTCGACCTAACGTCTCCGCGATGAACGGAAACACGTAAAGCTAACAAATTACGAGTTTTTGTCAATGGAGTTCCGGTAGCCGCGTCAGTTGTCCTCTGGCTTGTCGCTACCGCCAAACAGCGCCTCGAAACCCGGATCTGGTTCCGTTGGTTCTGAAACGGGTTGTGATGGTTCGACGATCTGCGGCAATGTCGGTGGGGCCGCCTGTTCGGTAGTCAAGGGCGCCGGCGCTGCAGTTTTTCCATCGGCCGTGTCGAGTAGCGGGAACGTACGCGATAGCACGAGGTCTTTCTCGGCCTTGAGCGCTTCGAGCGCCTCGGGTCGAATGCGAACTTCCGATTCCTGGAAAGTCCTAAATCCCGTGCCGGCCGGAACCAAGTGACCTAAAATGACGTTCTCCTTCAGGCCAACCAAGCGGTCGATTTTTCCAGCCAATGCCGCTTCGGTCAACACCTTGGTGGTCTCCTGGAAACTGGCCGCCGAGATGAAACTCGTGCTCTGCACCGCAGCCTTGGTGATACCGAGCAACTGCGTGCTGGCAGTCGACGATTTCGGTCGGGTACCTTTTGCCGGGGCACCGCCGAGTGCTTCGATCTGTGCATTGGCTTGTTCGAGCGCATCCTTGGGGACAATATCACCGAGATCAAATTCGCTATCACCCTTTTCAGAAATTTTTTGGCAGTGTGATAAACTATTGTTGACCGCACGGAACTCGAATTTGTCCATCACGTTACCGGGCAGCAACTGAGTGTCCCCCGGATTCTCAATGCGAACCTTGCGGAGCATTTGCGAGACAATGATTTCGATGTGTTTGTCATTAATATCTACGCGCTGGGAACGATACACGTTTTGAATTTCGCGGGTCAGGTATTGCTGGACGGCTTCTTCACCGGAAATTCGTAAAATGTCGTGGGGAACCAACGGGCCATCGACCAGCGCTTCGCCGGCCCGCACGTAATCCCCCGCGTGGACGCGCAAGTGTTTGCCGTGCGAAACCAAGTGCTCGCGCTCGATGCCACTCTCGCTGCGAACGATAATCGCCCGCTTGCCGCGACGTTTTTCGCTCAACAACTCGACGTGGCCGTCAACTTCGGCAATAACGGCCGGGTCTTTCGGTTTTCGTGCTTCGAAAATCTCTGTCACCCGCGGCAAACCGCCCGTAATGTCTTGCGTGCCGCCCGCTTCGCGCGGCGTTTTGGCGAGCAAAGAACCCGCGGCGATCTTCTGACCTTCGTCGACATCGATATACGCCCTCTCCGGCAAGTAATAGAAGTCGCGGATTTGGCCGCTACCATCTTCCAAAACAACTTGCGGGTGGAGGTCACCTTTGTGTTCGGTGATGACCCGCCGAACATTGCCCGTCGCATCCTTCTCCATCCGCATGGTCTCGCCTTCGATAACGTCCTCGTAGCGGACCTTGCCACCGACTTCTGCGAGAATCGGGATACTATGTGGATCCCATTGGCAAAGTACTTGACCGGCTTTAGCTTCACTCTCTTCCTCTACCATCAGGTGAGCGCCGGTCGGCACTTCGTATTTCTCCAACTCGCGACCTTTCGGATCGAGGAGCGTTAATTCGCCATTGCGGGCCAAAACGACATTGAATCCGTCTTCGTTCTTAACGACTTTCAACTTGGTGTACTTAACCGTGCCGCCCTTCTTGGCCTTGATGTCGCTGTCTTCGAGATCGCGACTACCGACACCACCAATGTGGAAAGTCCGCATCGTAAGTTGCGTGCCAGGTTCGCCGATGCTCTGCGCACCGATGATTCCCACCGCCATGCCCTCCTCAACCAGGTTTCCCGTTGAGAGGTCCATTCCGTAGCACCCGCGGCAAACGCCCAGCGCCGCTTCGCATGTCATTGGGCTGCGGACTTGTATTTTTTCCAGCCCCAACTCTTCAATCCGGCGGGCGGTCTCGGTGGTGATCATTTCGCTCTCGTGCACAATCACTTCATCGGTAATCGGGTTGACGATGCTGGTGCGGCTGACCCGGCCACGAATCGAATCGGCAAGCCTGACGTCAACTTTTTCACCGCGGTAAATCACGCCTTTCGTGATACCTTGCGTCGTTCCGCAGTCTTCGATGGTTACGACCACGTTTTGCGCGACGTCGGCCAGTTTTCGCGTCAGGTATCCTGAGTCCGCTGTCTTTAGCGCCGTATCAGCCAAACCCTTGCGGGCACCGTGCGTCGAACTGAAGTACTCCAGAACTGTGAGTCCTTCGCGGAAGTTTGCCTTAATCGGTGTTTCGATAATCCTGCCGGACGGTTTGGCCATCAGCCCACGCATACCGGCAAGCTGCCTGATTTGTTCAACCCCACCACGGGCGCCGGAGATGGCCATTAAGTAGATCGGATTAATGTAGCCCGGTCGGCGAAAATCGCTTTCCAATTCCTCCATCATCTCTTGCGTGATGCGCTCGCGGGCATGCGTCCAGGCGTCGAGCACCTTATTGTAGCGCTCGCCTTCGGTGATGATCCCCCGCGCATAAAGTTTGTTGGTCTTCAGAACTTCCTTTTCTGCGTCGCCTATAATCTTCGATTTATTCGCTGGCGTAATGAGGTCATCGGTCGCAAACGAAAGACCACTGCGGGTGGCTTCACTAAAGCCGTTCCGGTTCATGTCGTCAAGCAACGTAATCGTCGCGCCGCGACCAAGTTTGGCGTAGCAGTCAGAAATCACTTTTGCCAAATCGCTGGACCGCAACGGCAAATTATAAAACGCCATTCCTTCTGGCAGTACGGAATTGAAAATGACGCGGCCAACGGTCGTCTCGATAATCCGCTGCTCGACCGCGTCCTCAGAAGTATCTACCTTGACGGTTGTTCCGGGTGGAAATTGAACTTTGATCTTGGCGTGCGTATCAAGCTTGCCTAGCGAATAAGCCAGCACAACTTCATCAACCGACGAGAACACCATACCTTCGCCCGAGCGCTCTGGAAGCATCGTCGTCATGTAATAGCTGCCCATCACCACATCCTGAGACGGGCTGATAATCGGTGCCCCGTTCGAGGGGCTGAAGATATTATGGACCGACATCATCAAGGTATGCGCTTCGACTTGAGCCTCAATCGAAAGCGGCAAGTGAACCGCCATCTGGTCGCCATCGAAGTCCGCATTGAAGCCCTTACAAACCAACGGATGCAACAGAATCGCGTTGCCTTCGACCAGTATCGGTTCGAACGCCTGAATACCCATACGATGCAACGTCGGCGCGCGATTGAGCAGCACGGGGTGATTGGTGATCACTTCCTCGAGAATATCCCACACTTCTTCGTCGGGGCGCTCGAGCATTTTTTTAGCGCTTTTGATAGTGTCTGCGTGGCCAAGTTCCTTGAGGCGGCGAATAATGAACGGCTGAAACAGTTCGAGCGCGATCTTTTTGGGCAAGCCACATTGATGCAGCCTTAGCGACGGGCCGACAACGATCACACTGCGGGCGGAATAATCGACGCGCTTGCCCAGCAGGTTTTCGCGGAACCGGCCCTGTTTGCCCTTGATCATGTCGGTAAGCGATTTGAGTGGACGGTTGCTGCTGCCGAGCACCGGCCGTTTGCAACGATTATTGTCGAACAGCGCGTCAACCGATTGCTGCAACATTCGCTTTTCATTGCGAATGATCACTTCGGGAGCATTCAAATCGACCAGTTTTTTAAGACGGTTGTTGCGATTAATAATGCGGCGGTATAGATCGTTTAGATCGCTGGTGGCAAAGTTGCCCGAATCCAGCAACACCAGCGGTCGCAAGTCCGGTGGGATAACCGGAATCACGTCCAGCACCATCCAGTCGGGCTTGTTGTCGCTGTCGCGGATTGACTCAACGACTTTCAACCGGTTGATCAACTCCTTCGCTTTTTGCTTCGAGCCCGTTTCCGCCAAATCTTTACGAAGATCGATAGAAAGCTGTACCAAATCGAGCTTCAACAACAGCTTGCGGACCGCTTCGGCACCCATTTCGGCTTCGAACGAACCCTCGCCATATTCGGTAATCGCAGCCCGGTATTCCTCCTCGGTCAACAGCTGCTGAGGCTTCAGCGCCGTGTCACCCGGCTCGACCACAACGTAGTCCTGAAAATAAATGACCTTTTCCAGGCTCGTCGTTTTTATCGCCAACAGGTTACCCAGGCGACTTGGCATAGCCTTGAAAAACCAGATGTGCACGACCGGAGCGGCGAGTTCAATGTGGCCCATCCTCTTGCGCCGTACGCGACTGTGCGTAATCTTGACGCCACAGCGGTCGCAGATCATGCCCTTGTACTTCATGCCGCGATATTTGCCGCACGAACATTCCCAGTCCTTTTCCGGCCCGAATATACGCTCGCAGAACAAGCCGTCTTTTTCCGGGCGATATGTCCGGTAGTTAATCGTCTCTGGCTTTTTTACTTCGCCAAACGACCAGCTACGAATATCGTGCGGCCGCGCCAGACTGATTTTTACCGAGGCGTAATCATTGATGCGGTCGTAAGAGCCCTCGCCAATGCTCATGCCGGTTCTCCTATTAAGGAAATGAATGACCAATAACTTTACTGTTGGTCGTTGGTCATTTCAGTTAAATTCGTCGTTTCTCTAGTTGCATATTCAAACCGAGGCCACGGATTTCGTTAGTCAGCACGTCAAAACTGGCAGGCGTACCCGCTTCGAGCGTGTTTTCACCCTTGACCATCGACTCGTAGATCTTTGTACGACCTTCGACGTCATCGCTCTTGACGGTCAGCAGTTCCTGCAAAATGTAGGCGGCGCCGTAGGCTTCCAACGCCCAAACTTCCATCTCGCCAAACCGCTGGCCACCGAACCTCGCTTTACCACCCAGCGGTTGTTGCGTGATGAGCGAGTACGGACCGGTGCTGCGGGCGTGGACTTTGTCGTCCACCAAGTGATGCAGCTTGAGCATGTAGATGTAGCCGACTGTCGCTTCCTGCTCGAACGCTTCACCGGTACGGCCGTCGAACAGTTGCGATTTTCCCGTCTCCGACAAACCCGCTTCTTTGAGTGCTTTTTGAATCACTTCTTCAGTGGCTCCATCGAACACAGGTGTGATGGCCTGGAAACCTAACTTGGCGCCAGCCCAACCCAGATGCGTTTCAAGAATCTGTCCCACGTTCATACGGCTGGGAACGCCCAGCGGATTGAGCATAATCTGGACCGGCGTCCCGTCCGCCAAAAATGGCATATCTTCTTGCGGCAGAATCTTGGCGATGACACCTTTGTTTCCGTGCCGACCCGCCATCTTGTCGCCGATAGAAATAACCCGTTTCGTCGCGACATAAACCTTCACCATTTGCAGTACGCCGCTGCGTAATTCGTCGCCGCGCTTCATGGAATTGAGTTGGCGATCTCGGGCATCAATTGCCTCTTCGACGGTAGGCCAGTGCGCTTTGTAAATCTTTTCGACACTGGCCTGTCGCTGTGAACTGCGCAGCTTGAGCCAATCGAGCGAAAAACGCGGCGCGACCTCGGCAATGAATTTAGGATCTTGGTCGCCCGAGATCGGCGTTCCGTCTTCGTCGGTCACTGCACGGCCGATCACCGACTCAATTTCGGCGGTCATCGCGCAAAATACCTCGGCAATGCGCGTGTTGCCGGAGGTCTCGGCCCCTTTCAACGTTTTTTCGAATACCTTCCGCTCTTCGTCGCTGAGGCTCATGCGGCGCGAGAATTTTTGTGTGTCGATAACGATGCCCTCGACGCCGGAGGGGACATCCAGAGAATCGTTTTTGACATCTTCGCCAGCCCGGCCGAATATTGCGTGCAGCAGTTTTTCTTCCGGCGTCAGTTCCGTTTTCGACTTCGGTGAAACCTTACCGACCAGCACTTCGCCCGAACGGACGTACGTGCCGACACGGACAATGCCGCTTTCGTCGAGGTTGCGCAACGCCCTTTCACTGACGTTGGGAATGTCCCGGGTGAATTCTTCGCGGCCCAACTTTGTCTCGCGAATTTCGATGTCGAATTCTTCGATGTGAATCGACGTGTACGTATCGTTTTTGACCAGTTCCTCACTGATGATGATGGCGTCCTCGAAGTTGTAGCCCTCGAATGACATAAAGGCCACCAGTACATTGCGGCCCAGTGCCAATTCGCCCTGGAACGTGGCCGCACCATCGGCAATAACATCGTTCTTGTCGATGACTTGGCCAATTTCGACGATCGGCTTTTGAATCTGACACGTCCGTTCATTCAAACCGACAAATTTCCGCAAACGATAGACGTCGCTACCGATGTCGATATGGTTGGCATCCACATATGTCACGATTCCCTTGCGGCGCGCACGGGTCACCATGCTGGAGTTTTGGGCGACAGCCGTCTCCAGCCCGGTTCCAACCAACGGCGGTTCGGTCACCAGCAGCGGTACCGCTTGCCGCTGCATATTCGAACCCATCAACGCGCGATTCGCATCATCGTGTTCCAGAAAGGGAATCAGTCCAGCGGAAACGCCGACCATCTGGCTGGGCGCGATATCGATATACTCGACCTTGTCTACCGGGGCCTGGACAAAATCGCCGTGCTGCCGTGCGATGATCGTGTCGCCAACGATCCTGCCATTTTTGATCTTGGCATCGGCCGGTGCCACCAGTGCCTCGGCCTCTTGATCCGCCCGCAGCCGGACAACTTCATCGGATAATGAACCCTTGACAACTTTACGATACGCTGTGACCAAAAAACCGTATTCATCAACCGACGCATACATCGCCAGCGACGAAATCAGGCCGATGTTCGTGCCTTCCGGCGTTTCGATCGGGCAGATACGGCCATAGTGCGAAATATGTACGTCGCGGACCTCGAAGCCCGCGCGTTTTCGATTCAAACCGCCCGGGCCAAGCGCCGAAAGCCGTCGTTCGTGCGTGAGCATTGAAAGCGGATTGGTTTGGTCGACGACCTGTGAAAGCTCGCCGCGGCCAAAAAAGTACTCGATTGCCGCCGAAATACTTTTGGGATTGATCAAGCTGCGGGGCGTCATGTCCTCTACATCCTTCAGGCTCATCCGCTCCTGAACAGTACGACGGAGTTTCAAGAACCCTTTTCTCATCTCGTCGCTGGCCAATTCGTCGATCGTGCGGAGGCGACGATTGCCCAAGTGGTCAATGTCGTCCACTTCGACTTCAGGATCGTTGGAAACCAAACGGATCAGGTACCGCACAGAAGCCAACAGGTCCTCGGGCCGCAACGTCATCTCGCTGTCCGCCACCTTCAAACCAAGCTTGCGATTAATCCGAAACCGGCCAACCTTGCCGAGCCGATAACGATTTGTGTCGAAGAATTTTTCGGCGAACAATGATTTCGCTTTTTCCAACTGTGGCGGATTGCCCGGTCGTAGCCGCTGATAGATACGAAGCAGCGCTTCCTCGTGGCTGGCCGTGTTGTCTTCCTGCAGGCTGTTGAAGATCAGCATCGAACGCGGTTCCGGCATGATGTGGACGGTCGTCAGCCCGGATGTGCAAATCGTCTCCGCAGCGTTCTTCGTGATCTTGTACCCCGATTCGACGATTACTTCGCCAGCGCGGTCGCTCTTGGCCGGATAGACAATATCATCGACGGCAATCTTGCCTTCGAGTTTGGCGACACTACGACCGTCGACCACCTTTTCATTCGACGTCTTGTAAAACGATCGAATGATGTCGCGGTTCAACCCAAACCTGGGATGCATTGCGCGCAGCAGCGTGACGGCCGAAAATTTGCCGCTTTGATCAATGCGGACCGTCAGCACATCTTTTTTGCTGACGTTCAATTCGATCCAACTGCCGCGCTCGGGAATTATGCGGCAACTGTGCAGCCAGCGATCACCGGTATCCAGTTCTTTGACGAAATCGACGCCGGGCGAACGGTGCAGTTGGCTGACAACGACACGTTCAGCGCCGTTAATTATGAACTCACCACCACCCAACATAATTGGCATATCGCCCAGATAGACCTCCTCTTCCATCGGTTCGTCTTTGGTCAAACGCAACCAAACGCGAAACGGTCGGCCATAGGTCAACCGCAACTGCCGACACTCGTCCGGCTCGTAGCGCGGTTTGCCCAGTTCGTATCGGATGTACTCCAACCGCAACGTTTTATCGTAGCTCTCAATCGGAAATATCTCCTGCAGGACCGATTCAAGGCCCTGCATTTTGCGCTTGTCCGAATTCGGACCGTACTGCAGAAAACGCTCGTAACTTTTCGTCTGGATGGCGGTCAGATTTGGAGTATCGTAGTTATCTTGGCGACTGCCAAATCGGCGAACTTCCTTGGGACGAAGCCGTCGTTCTCCCGAAATTGCCATAGTCGAAAACTCCTGATGTAGAAATTAGGGCGTCAAACTTCTGAAGCGTCGAAAACTCCCGAAGTCCGTATGCAGCCTGGGCGGGGAAACCAAAAACGCGTCACCGCTTGGATGTGAACAAGGGTCAAACAAATCTACCTGTGGCGACGGAAACGTCCGGTGTTTCGACCGGCACGTTGCGGGGCCAAAGATGCAAAATATTACTTGATCGAGGCGGTCGCTCCAGCTTCTTCAAGCTTGGCTTTAGCTGCCTCCGCATCTTCCTTGGAGACTCCTTCCTTCACGGGCTTTGGCGCGCCATCGACAAGCCCTTTGGCCTCTTTGAGCCCTAAACCGGTAAGTGCGCGAACCTCTTTAATGACGCCGATCTTCTTTTCGCCGAATGATTCGAGGATCACGTCAAATTCAGTTTGTTCTTCGGCCACAGCACCACCGCTACCGTCACCGAGCATCGGTCCAGCAACCATAACACCCCCACCGGCAGCGGCTTTAATGCCGTGCTCGTCTTCCAGGTAATCGCTAAGCTCCTTGGCTTCTATGAGCGTCAAACCCGAAATCTTGTCGCCAAGATCCTTCGTCACGTCGGAATACTCGACTGTCGCAGTTTCTTCTTCAGACATCTTCGATTCTCTTCCTTTCTATAGCTTTCGTACTTTGTCATTTAACTCCCAGCGGCAGGCTGCGGCTTGATCGCCATGCCGACGTTTCCGGCCGGGGTGCAAAATAGTTTGTTTATGCGGACTCGCCGTCCTCTTCGCCCTTCTGTTTGATTTGACCGGCTAAAGTACCGCCAGGTCCGCAAATCTGCGCGGCCAACTGCGCTCCGGACCCAAGAATCTGCCCCACAAGCAAACTGAGCTGTTCACTGCGGGACGGCCACTTGCTGACTTCCTTGACCTTCTCGGGCGTGAGCGCTTCGCCGCCCATCACACCACCGCGAGGCTCAAATCCTTCGTATTCACTGTCCTCGGCCAGGCGGATGATCTCTTTGGCTAGGCTAACGATGTCTTCCGTACCCCAGACCAGCGCAACCGGTCCTTCGACAGCTTCGAACGCCACCGCTAGCGGCGTACCGGCGGTAGCTCGCAGCGCGAGGCTGTTCTTTACGACCATCAGTTTGATGTCTTTGTCGCGCAGAGCGCGACGCAAATTGACGGTCCGATTCGCATCCAGCCCCACCACTTTCACCAACAGCGCTTCGTCCACGCCGTCCAGCCGACTTGCCAATTCGTCACTGACAAGATTTTTAACATACTTACTCATCTAACTGCCTCACGCTGCGGTAGCAAAATTTACGAGAATTCAGCTCGTTCAAACTACGGACCGAACTTTTGCAAGTTCAGCTACCCAAACACCTAATCCACCAGTAACCAGTCTTTCATGCCGCGATACGCACGCCGGGAGTCATCGTGGCGCTGATCGCGATGCCCTTGATATATTGCCCCTTGGTCGTCGCCGGCTTCATGGAGGCGATGCGATCAATAAATGCTTGTACGTTTTCTTCGAGTTTTTCCGGGTCAAACGACAGCCTGCCGACGACCGAGTGGACATTGCCCCCCGCGTCGTTGCGAAACTCGACTTTACCCGCCTTGTATTCCTCAATAATCTTGCCGACTTCCATCGTTACCGTGCCCGCTTTGGGGGTTGGCATCAGACCGCGGGGGCCGAGCGTTCTGCCGAGCGGCCCGACTAACCTCATCATGTCCGGCGTGGCAATGCAGGCGTCAAAGTCGAGCCAACCGCCCTTGATTTTTTCCGCCAATTCTTCTGCGCCCACCTCGTCGGCGCCGGCCGCCGTCGCTTCGTCGGCAGCCGCTCCCTTGGCAAAGACGACAACGCGCTTGGTCTTGCCAATGCCGTTGGGTAACACGATTGAGCCGCGGACAATCTGGTCCGCCTGTTTAGGATCGATACCCAATCGCACGGCGATCTCAACCGACTGGTCGAATTTTGTGCCCTCGAATGTCTTCAAGAGGGCCACGGCCTCTTTGACCGTCGTCGGCTCTTTACCTTTAACCTTGGTGGCCAAGGCCATCATACGTTTCGATGTTTTTGGCATGGTTCTATTATTTCGATCTTGATTATCGCCGATTATCGCCCACCTCCATTGGGGCTCTATCCGGCCGGACTTAATCGCTTACTTCCAGCCCCATACTGCGGGCCGTGCCAGCGATCATCCGTTTCGCTGTGTCCACATTGGCGGCATTCAGATCGTTGACTTTCATTTTTACGATCTCTTCGAGTTGCGCCTGCGTGACCGTGCCGACTTTTTCCTTGTTGGGAACCCCCGAGCCTTTGGCAATGTTCGCCGCCTTTTTCAATAGCGAGGCAGCCGGAGGGCTTTTGGTAACAAAGTCAAAACTGCGGTCGTTATAAACATTGACGACAACCGGGATCGGCATGCCACCGGCATCTTTGGTCTTGTCGTTGAACTGCTGGACAAACTGTCCGAGATTGATCCCGAATCGTCCGAGCGCCGTGCCAACCGGCGGTGCCGGGGTCGCTTGACCGCCCGGGACCTGGAATTTCACGGTTCCTTGTAATTTTTTTGCCATCGCTACGGTCTCACTTACACGGTCTTAAGTTTATAAGGTCTCAATTTGCCAGTATTCCAATTCGACGGGCGTCGACCGCCCGAAAATGTTGATCATCACCGTTACCCGACCATTGGTCACGTCGATACTGTCGACATCGCCTTCGAAGTTCTCAAAAGTTCCTTCGTTGATTTTCACACGGTCGCCAATATTTACCGGGATTTGCAATTTGGGTTCTTCGGTTTCAATGTCATCATCCTTCTGGACGACCCGTGACACCTCAGAGGGCAGCATCGGCGTTGGCCGCCCAGCCGAACCGGTAAAGTCGCCGATTCCGGGCGTCTCGCGGACCAAAAACCAAGTCTCGTCATTGATGATCATATGAACGACGATGTAGCCCGGATACAACTTCCGCTTGACGATTTTCTTCTTGCCGCCCTTGAACTCCGTGACCATCTCGGTGGGTACAATAATCTCGTCAAAGTACTCTTCGAATCCGGCCACCTTGACTCGTCGCTGCAGGGCGTCAGCAATCGAGTTTTCGCGGTTGCTCTGCACTTTAAGGATGTACCAGTCGGGAGGTCGCTCCTCGGTTTCTGGCTTGTCAGGTTCGTCGTCGCGGGCCTCTTCCAGGGGTGCGACGTCGCCATCATCTTCAGAAGAATCTTCCGCCTCGTATTCCGAGTTGAGCGCCTCCAAATCATCGTCGTCGGCCCACTCGGCAACCTCTTTTTCTTCCTCGACAACCGATGCCGACGCGTCATCTGGATCGGAATCATCGCTGACCGCTTCAGTCGTGACTGCCGCCGGTTCAGCGGCTGAACTGACTTCCGACTCGCCATCAGCAGGACCGTCGCCGACAACGGATTCCGCCGTCGTCGCGACAACATCCTCGGCCGCCGCCTCGTCAGTCACGTGTTTTGGCTCCTCAGTCACCCTAAGATTCCCCCCAAAAAACCACTTGCCCAGACCCCGACTACTTGTCCGCCTTGGGCACGACTTCAAGCGCTTGGAAAATGAAATTCCACATTAGGTCAAACAAAAAGAGAAAAGCCGCGAGAAATATAATCGTGATCAAAACAACGATCGAACCGCGAATCAACTCGGTCCTTGTTGGCCACGAAACCTTGCTCATCTCCGCCTCGACGGAAATTAGAAAGTCCGTGAAACTCGGCAGGTTGACCAGCCGATATGCGAACCACGCTCCAACAGCGAAGACAGTCGTGGGTATGATCAGTTTCCATGTAAAATCCGTCGAATTTGCCGACTCGCTCATCCGCCATGCGCCCAGGGAAAACGTAACCGCTATCACCGCAAACGTCACTTGCCGAGTGATGCGACCCTGATTTCGTTTGTATAAGCCGCCCTGAAAAAGGTTCTGGAAAAAGGAACCGCTTGATCCCGATTTTCCTCGTTTGTCCTTTTCTTCAAACGGCTTTTCTCCACTAGCCACGCTACTGCCTCTAACCGTTGACATAACCTAATTCAACGCAAAACCCGCCCGGCGGGGTGACCGCCCAACCGCTCCGCTCGAGGCGCCACCCCACCGAGCGTGTGTGTATGGCAGGGGTGGCGGGAATCGAACTCGCAACCTCTGGTTTTGGAGACCAGCGCTCTGCCAATTGAGCTACACCCCTACTTAGTTCGAATATCCTTACTCAACCACCTTGCTTACGATGCCACGACCGACGGTCTTACCACCTTCACGAATCGCAAAACGATTACCTTCGTCAATCGCGATCGGCTTCTGCAATTCGATCGTCAACGCCGCATTGTCGCCCGGCATGCACATTTCGACATCACCCAGCAAGGTGGCCGAACCCGTGACGTCCGTTGTGCGGAAATAAAACTGCGGTCGGTAGCCGCCGAAAAACGGCGTGTGTCGGCCACCCTCCTCTTTACTCAAAATATAAACTTCGGCTTCAAATTTAGTATGCGGTTTGATCGAACCTGGCTTGGCCAACACTTGGCCCCGCTCGATCTCATCGCGTTTGATGCCCCGCAATAACATGCCGACATTGTCGCCAGCCTGACCGGAGTCCAGCGTCTTGTTGAACATCTCGACGCCCGTGCAGATAATTTTTCGCGACTCGTCCGTGAGGCCAACCAGTTCAACTTCATCCCCAATATTCACCGTGCCCCGCTCAATACGCCCGGTCGCAACCGTGCCGCGACCTTCGATTGAAAAGACATCCTCGACCGCCATCAGCAACGGCTTGTCGATCTCGCGTACCGGCTCGGGGATGTAACTGTCAATCGCCTCGAGCAATTCGCCAATACACTTATTGGCTTCCGAGTCAGTCGGATTGTCGTACGCCGGTTTGGATGCACCACGTATTACAGGCACTTCGTCGCCTGGGAACTCGTTGGAATCGAGCAGCTCTCGGACTTCCATTTCGACCAGATCAAGCAACTCTTCATCATCAACTAGGTCGCACTTATTGAGGAAGACAACGATCGACGGAACGTTTACTTGCCGCGCCAGCAAAACGTGTTCGCGTGTTTGCGGCATCGGCCCGTCAGCCGCGGATACGACCAGAATCGCGCCGTCCATCTGAGCCGCGCCTGTAATCATGTTTTTGATAAAGTCGGCGTGGCCGGGACAGTCAATGTGCGCGTAGTGACGGTTGTCGGATTCGTATTCGCAGTGCGCGACAGCGATCGTCACGGTCTTGGTTTCATCACGGACCGTGCCGCCCTTGGCAATTTCGGCGTAAGACTTGAACTTCGCCAAGCCCTTTTCGCTTTGTACCGCCAGGATCGCGCCGGTCAAGGTTGTCTTGCCGTGATCAATGTGCCCAATCGTTCCCACGTTCACGTGGGGTTTTGTCCTTTCGAATGTATCCTTTGCCATGAATCGTTCCTCTTTTTCTTGTTACTTCGCTATACTTCGTTTTCGTTGCCTGTTAGGTACAAAACTCAAAAAGTTGAAAGCTGCTGATGGGACTCGAACCCATGACCTCGTCCTTACCAAGGACGCGCTCTACCAACTGAGCTACAGCAGCCTGCAGTAGAGATTGTCGTCCCGTGTCACTCGTTCGGCGCCTCGCGCTCGAATCCCAGGATCCTCAATTCTGTAATTTGCGATTTACGTACTCAGCTTGTTCAGTTTAAAACACCGGCTCCCAAACGAAGCGGGTGAAGGGAATCGAACCCTCGTCATCAGCTTGGAAGGCTGTTGCTCTACCATTGAGCTACACCCGCGGCGAAGTTCTAATCCCAAATCACAAATCACAAATCCCAAGAATACTGCGGCAAACGTTAGTGCTGGGGATTTGTGATTTGTAATTTCAATTCAATGGGGGGTGCAGGATTCGAACCTGCGAAGGCATTGCCATCAGATTTACAGTCTGACCCCTTTGACCGCTCGGGAAACCCCCCAGTCAAATCCATGCAATCTTCCATCCAAACGGGACAGGGTTCCCCCCGAGGTGGCGAAAAAAGGTAGTGCGATTCTGACGACACAACGAGCTAGCGGAGGGACTTGAACCCACAACCTGTTGATTACAAATCAACTGCTCTGCCAATTGAGCTACGCTAGCGGAGCGAGTCCCGCTTTGAAAACTAACAAATATAACGAAACTCCATTGGGTTGCAATATGGGATGAAAGTGCCGGAAACCGGTTCGTCAGGCCATCTTCCGCCAGCGACAAGGCCCGGCTGATTTGACCTGATCGGTGGCCGTGTCGACAAAAAAAGACCCGCCACGACGCCACCCAAAAAGACCAAAACCGCGGATTATCGGCCGGTAAGCCTTCCCAAATCCGCCAGATTGTCTTTCCTGAGCAGTTAGAGACGAGTCTCCTTCAGTACGTGATCCCCTAGCTTGGGGTGCCAAAGTCGGTGCTGCCCCTAGTCGGGCAGGTCAATCTTTTCCTCCGCAGCCGCCAGCCGCAACTTGCTCAAGGCCCGGACTTCGAGCTGCCGGACCCGCTCTTTTGTCACGCCCAGCTGCTCTCCAACCTGTTTCAACGTCAGCGGCTCGCGGTTGTAATCCAAGCCGAACCGGTGGATGATAATCTTTTGCTCGCGGTCGTCAAGATGATCTAAGATCCTGGCGACCTCGGAAACGTGGTGGCGGTGGGCAATTTCCTGGCCAAACCAATCGCCCCGCCGTTCTTCAGTGCCGGTAAACAGCTCGTCGAAACTGGTGCGGAATCGGTCGTGCTGCTTCAACTCTTCGGGGATGGAACGCGCAAAATTCTTCATAATGGCCCAGCTCGCGTAGGTGCTGAACTTGAATCCCCGTGAAAAATCGAACTTTTCCGCCGCCCGGATCAACGAGACATTTCCGTCACTGACCAACTCAAAGAAGTTTTCATGCGGACCGACACGCCGCTTTGCAATCGACACGACTAACCGCAAATTGGCGCGGACAATTTGATTTTTTACGGCAACCGCGTCGTCGTAAAGCTGTTCGATCTTGTCCATCAACCGCATTTGCGGACGATTGGCGCCAAGCTTTTCGCGCAGTCGGCTGGCTCGATATTTCAAGTAATTGAACTTACGGAACAAGTGCTGTTCCTGATCGCGAGTGAGCAGCGGCACTTCGTACAGGCTGGCCAAATAGCTGGGTAAATCTTTCGGCGCGCGGGGCTTGCGAGTCTTGGTTTCCGCCTCGGGCATCGACCCCAGAACCGCCTGTGGATTTCGGATTCGCGAAAATTGTGAATTTGGAATGAAGTCCAGCGGCAGCCTGGAAATCCGCTGGAAACGCTTGGCCGATATTATCCGATAGATCGTCGTCTTCGTCCGGCCGTACTGCCGCCCCAAATCCGCGGCCGTCTTTCCTTCGCGAAATTGCTGGTAGATCGTCTTTCGCAGGTCATCGGACATCGGCCCCTTCGCACCCGGAAAAATCGCTTGATCCGGATGCTCGCGGTCGTGCTGTTTGATCGCGCCGCGAATCGTACCCGGACTGCGATCCATCATGTCCCCCAGCCGATTCGCAATGTCATTTAACCCGCAACCGTCCAAGGAAAGTTCTCTTGCGCCGGCGAGAATCTGCATCCGCTCGTCTTCGGACATCTGGCGGAATCGACTGCCTCGTTGGATTCGCTCCCGATTGCCTACGACAAAGCGGTCGACGGAACTCTTTAAAAAGCCGATGCGTTTGCGGCCGTCAGAGAGGAACTTGCGGGCGACAAGGCCCTGCTGCCGCCACCGTGAAACGGTCTTCGTGGAGACGTGGAAGGACTCGCTAAGTTGCTCGGTTGTGAGCACCCGCTCTGCAAATTGCTCAATCGGTTGCGCCGCGGCATCCGAGAAATCCTCGATCAAGAGCACGATATCATGACGGAGGTCGCCACCCGGCAGCTCTCCGGCGGCACCCGGAGCAGGCAAATATTCTTTGCCAGCGATACTTCGGAAAACAAAATCGCAGCCGTAGCTACGCGAGGATTCAATTTCGTCGAGCAACCGCTCGGCTCGATCGGCTAACTCAACTTGGTTGTTTGGCGCTGTCCGCCGCAACTGCTCGTCGCGGAACCCTTTAATCATAGAGCTTCGATAGTCATTGCGCATTGCAGTCCTCTTCTCTGCTAGCACCTACCAAAGAGTTGTTCCCTGCGACTCCATCGCCTCTTCGAAGGTCAATCCACATCGGTCGCCGCTTGCCCTGCGACTATTTCTCTGTTCGCCATGCCTCCCTTGTTATTAAACCCGAATCTCACTCGTAGGTTCCACAGCAATAGGGGGGAATATATACCCCTCTTTATGGTGGCTCTTCCGTCCGAATGTATCGGTTCTACATAGCTTCATTACGCAGCTAAGTCCTTCTGGATCGACTTTAAGTTCGCGCCCCGAGTCGAAAATTGTTGCATCGAAATTTTTTGTAGGTCGTAAACCGTTTGTGATAAATAAGATATGGCCTTAACTTGCCGGTGATGCTAGCCGAATCGACATATAGGCTTACGGATAGCGGCGGATTTGAAGCCATTTAACGAACCACGGAAGTTCACCAACATGAAACCGAGCAAACCAGCGAGGCCAAACGGACTTAATTTCACGCTAAGACTGATCGCATGCACTAATCTGATGGTCGCGGCTTTGCCCGCGTGTTACGCGGCCAAGTCGTTCCAGCTGTCCGCCCGCCACACCAATTCGGACCTTGAAAACGTCTCGGTCTCGTACGAGGTGGGCGGCGAGCTGAAGATTCCGGGCGAAGGTCAGTCCATCACCATCCCCGTCCAAGTCACCTCCGAACTCGTCTTCCAGCAGCGGTTTTTGACGATCGACCACGAGAAATCCCCATTTGGTCAATCCAAAGCAGGTCGTGGCGAACTGGTGCGAATCGGCGCGATCAGAAATTATGACCGTGTTAAGACAAATCTGAAAATTAATGAGCGTCTCATCAGCCCGGAATTGCGGCCGGCGCGACAACTGATCTCCGCCGTCATCACCAACGGCGAGCTGACGTTGTTTAGTCCCAACGGAACTTTGACTCGCGATGAATTGGATTTGCTGTCGCTACCGGCCGATCGTTTGGTCGTCGATCTGCTGCTGCCCCAAAAGTCCGTCGAGGTCGGATCGCGCTGGAGGCACGACGACAAGACCATCGCCATGCTACTGGGATTCGACGCGGTCAACGACAACGGCATTAGCAGCGAACTTAAAGAGGTTACGTCTCGGTACGCGACTATTGAGTCGAGCGGCAACGTCACCGGCGCCATCGAGGGCGTGGAAGCAAACATCGAAATGAAATCCCGATGCCACTTCGATCGCCGCAGCCGGCGAATTGCTTCATTTCAATTGGTTACACGAGAAAATCGCGATATCGGACATGTTACGCCGGGAGTCAGTGCCGTGGCAAAGTTGAAGATCAGGATCATGCCGCGGACCCAATCAACCCGGCTCAACGACAGCGAAATCACGGGTTTGTCACTGACGCCAACATCTGCGCTAAAGCGGTGCAGTTTTTCGCCACAACACACCCGTTTCCACTTCCATCACGACCGCCGGTGGCACGTGACCGAAGACGAAAAAAACGGCACTGTGCTGCGAATGATGGATCGAGGCGACTTAATCGCCCAGTGTAATATCACATCCGTGTCGAGTGCCAGCCAATCGAAAGTTCAGAGCCTGGAACAATATGAAAAAGAAGTGAAGAAAATTCTCGGCGAGAAATTTGGACGTCTCATCAACTCACGGCAAACAGAAGGCGAAAACGGACAGACCATTTACCGAGTCGAAGCGGCGGGAACTGTTTCGGAATTGAAAATACGGTGGCAATATTTTCTGATTACCGATGTGAATGATCGCCGCGCATCGGCGGCTTTCACGTTGGAAGAGGATCTGGCCGATCGATTCGGCAGCGGCGGCGAGGCGGTGGTTAAGACACTCGTATTTACCAAGTCCGGTCCGAGTGAACAGCCCGTGACCAAAACACCTGCTCCAATTGCCGATTAACCTCATGAACTGAATGCCCGCACGACCAACACCGGTCGAGCAAAATGATTCGCCGCCCCATCAAACTTGACGCCGGCGCCGACGGCTGGATACTGGTTTCGCAAGTCGAGCATGCGCGACTGGCCGGTCAGTTGGCCGAGCGTTGGGCCATCGAACCGGCTCGGCAACTCCAGTTGGTGCAAAAAGAGCTGTTGACTGCGATCTTCCATCATGACGATGGTTGGGCCACCTGGGAACAGCGACCAAAGATCGATGCAACAACCGGCCAGCCGCTCGACTTCAGCGAAATCGAACTCGCCGATTCGCTGGACATCTGGCGCCGTTCGATAGCTGTTGGTGAGTCGATTGGCTACTTGTCTGCGCACGTAATCGCCGGGCACTTCCTCTTTCTGCTAGCACGTTCTGATGCGTGGACGATGGACGATGCCGACGGTCTGCTCGCCAGGTCCTGGGCAAACGAGTTTCGCACAAGGCAGGCCGAATGGCTCGCGGGATGGCGGCTTGAACCGGACAAAATCGACTTGCCCGGGCCAGCCGAGACGGCGTTAAATCATCTGCAGATTCTCGACGCCCTCAGCCTCTGGTTCTGCTGCGCCGAAAGAACCGATCCAAACGAGATTACCCTGGCAACAGGCGTAAAGCTAACTTTTACGCCGACGACGCCTTACGAAGTTCACGTGGCCCCCTGGCCGTTCGCCGTAAATGGTTTACGAATCAGTATTGTCGGCGATCTGGTGGACCAGCAGCGGTTTGATTCGACCGAAGAACTGATTGCGGCCCGAAAACAGGCCACCACACTGGCCTGGAGGCTGTTTCCATAGCCCCTCGTTTGGGCGGATGGAATACTTGCTGGGCGTCGGCCCGTAATTATACTGGAGGGGAGCTGTTCCCTGTCGCACAGGTTCCGTCTAGACTCGCCCACAACATCCGTGCTGGATTGAATTTATGAATCGATCATGCCGTAGCCTATTGTCGCTTTCACTGATTTTTGTGTTCCTGCTGGTCGGTTCTCCGCAGACAGGCGCCCAGCAAGAGGGGGATAATGGTTTCCGAAAACTGGCGGTAGGCGTGGAGACCGCCGTGCCGCTAGCCCGCGAGGAACAGGAAACCTACGCCAAACACAATATCATCGAGCTCGTGCCCGGTCTTCCTGGCTTGCAGTGGCAACCAAAAGAGCACGAGGCTAGTAAGACACTGCACCACACTGCCCAACGGGTTCTTTTTCGCCGCGGCATTTGGGAACTGCAGATCACGTTCAAGCCACTGCGGCTGATCCGCGTCGATATCCCGCAGGTCAACGGAAAAATGCAAAACCAATTGATTTGGTACATGGTGTATCGAATCACCAATCCCGGCGCTCATATGACCCCGGTTTCCGTGAAGCAGGTCGTCCAAAGTACAAAGCAGAATGCAAAGTACACGAAAGAACGTTTTGAAATACACCGCGTCAATACACCGGATCAGATGTTGGCAAGTATCGATGAGCACCGTTTTATGCCGACGTTTTTGCTTCGTACGCACAAGACCAGCAACTTGGCGGTCGATGAAACAACCGTTCAACATTTCGATGAAGTGATTCCCGCAGCCCGCCGCGAAATCTTTACTAAAGAGCGGCCCGCATGTGCATTCGAAGAATTCTACGACACCGTTCAGATGGGGAAGGATCCAATTCCTGTTAGCACCGAGCGGCAACAGATCAGTCGTTACGGCGTAGTGATGTGGCGCGGTATCGATCCGACTGTCGATTATCTGACCATGCAAATCATGGGCCTGACCAACGCTTATCTCTGGGCCGATCCACAGGGC
>JAYGDO010000556.1:0-6668 GCA_046582885.1 Pirellulales bacterium
TCCTTTTCGGGAATCTCCGGTTTGGGGACGTCGGGTTTTTTCCAAACCGCTTCACGCTTGAGCCGTGGCAGGCCGTTGTGGAGGAAGTCCATGTGCAGGTTGCCGACCGAACTCCCGTGATAGTTGAGCTGGAGCTGTTTGGTGCCGGTAAACTCACCGATGGTGGTGGACTCGACGCCTTCGGACTGCATCAACTCGTGGAACTCGTGCTCTTTCTCTGATGGAACGGCCACGACCATGCGCTCTTGCGCTTCGGAAATCCAGATTTCGGTGTAGGACAGCCCGTCATATTTCAGCGGCGCGCGGTCCAGCCAGACTTCGGCGCCGATCTCTTCCCCCATTTCGCCTACCGCGCTGGAAAAACCTCCGGCGCCACAATCCGTAATCGCACTGTAAAGACCGCGATCACGTGCGGCGAGCACGACGTCGAGCACCATCTTTTCGGTGATCGCATTACCGATTTGTACCGCGCCACCAGAGAGCGTTTCGCTTTGCTCGGTCAATTCTGCCGAGCTAAACGTCGCACCGTGAATCCCATCCCGCCCGGTGCGGCTACCGACCGCGACGATCAAGTCTCCCGGCCTTGGCTGTTTATCGCATTTATTGCGCGGAATGAGGCCGACGTTGCCGCAATAGACCAGCGGATTACCCAGGTAACGGTCGTCGAAATAAATCGCGCCGTTGACTGTAGGAATCCCCATCCGGTTGCCGTAGTCGCGCACGCCCGAGACGACGCCCTTCATGACGCGGCGGGGGTGCAGTACCCCCGCCGGCAAACCATCGGCCGGCCAGTCGGGAGAGGCGAAACAAAACACATCGGAATTGCAAACCGGTTTTGCCCCGAGTCCGGTACCAAGCGGGTCGCGGATCACGCCGCCAATGCCGGTATTCGCGCCACCGTAAGGTTCCAGAGCCGACGGATGGTTATGCGTTTCGACTTTGAACACAACATTGTTTTCATCGTCAAAACGGACGATGCCGGCGTTGTCTTCGAAAACGCTAACACACCAGTCATCGCCGCCGAGTTGCCGACGGATTTCTTGGGTCGCGGCAAAGATCGTCTCCTTGAGCATGTTCTGAAAATCACGCTGGCCCGCGGTTCCCTCAGCGTCAATCGGCCCGCGGTAGGAAATCCGTCCGGCGAGTGTCTTGTGGCTGCAATGTTCGCTCCAAGTCTGCGCAACCGTTTCCAACTCGGCGTCGGTCGGTTCGCGGTCCAGTTCCCGATAGAACGCTTGGATCGTTTTCATCTCGGCCAGTTGCAAATATAACTGGCCCTCGCGACTCAACCGCATGAGTGCGTCGTCGGCCAGGTCGCGGATTGGAACGCGGCGCAGTTTGAATTCATACGCCGAGCCCACGTGAAGCTGGTCGAAATTGAGCGCTCCGACAATCACCTGTTCGATCGCGTCATTTGCCAGAATCTGTTTTCCGAGCCGTTCGACCATTTCATCGGATAAATCGCCCAACCAATATTTTTTCAGCGTCCGTACGGCATCGACCCGAATTTCAAAATCTTCGATCGCCGAGATCGCGCTCTGAGCGACCGGATCCATGACCCCCGGTTTCGGCAACACGTGAACCAGACGACTGCTGCCGTTGGGCGGCTTGGACAGCGCGGCATCCCCGACCGGCGCCACAACCGTGGTTTCGACCACATCGTCCGCAAGTAATTCGCGGGCCAGCCGCTCGATCTGGTCGCGTTCTAGCCGCCCCTGAATCAGATATCCGCGGGCGGCAGTTACGGACAATCTCGGCAAACCGAGGTCGGCCGCCTCCGTCACAACGTCATCGGCCGCTTGGTTCGGCTGGCCGGAACGCGGATAGATGTCAACTTCCCAGAGCATAAGCAAGGCGGGTCCAGCCCACCGTCTACGTGGTACTACGCACAAACGGGCGCGTTTCAATTTCCTAGTTATTGGACACAGTCACCCTACGCCGAATCGCGTTTTCGCTTTGCGTCGGACAGGATTCTGCGGAGTTTCATGTCGTCTCCGTTTTCCAAGGCAGTCTCCAACTCGGCCACTAATCTTGCAAACTGTTGCAGCGACTTCAAGACGTGCGGCCGATTCGTCTCCAAAATCTGCATCCACAAGTCAACATCTCCAGATGCAACCCGCGTCGTACCGAGCCAGCCGCTGGCCACATCTTTGAGGTCTTTGAAACCGGTCGAGGCGGCCAGTGCCGCTGCAACCAGATGCGGCAGATGGCTGATGGCGGCAACGCAGCGGTCATGCTCCGCGGGTTTCATTTTCTTGACGCGAGCGCCGAGTGCCGACCAAAAATCGCGGACGACGCGACAATCTGCGGGTTTGCTTTGTCGAGTCGGCGTAATAATGACCACGCGATTTTCGAATAAATCGGCCCGCGCATGCCGGGGGCCGGTTTCTTCGCTGCCCGCCATGGGGTGGCTGCCGATGAATCTGGCACCGCCGGCCAACCCACCGTCAAGTTGTTTGACGATTTCGGCCTTGGTGCTGCCGGCGTCGGTGATCAGCGGCTCGGTCCCGCAGTGCTCGGCGGCCTGCCGCGCGACCGGGACAACGCTGCCCACGGGCGTACAAATGACGACCAAATCCGCGGCGGACACGCCCCGCGACAAGCTTTGCGTGCCGCTGTCAATCGCACCCTGGCGACGCGCGGTACGCAATGTCGATTGGCGCCGGCTGATCCCAACGACTCTTCGAGCCAGTTTTCGCTCCCGCACTGCCATTCCCACCGACGCCCCAATTAACCCGACGCCGATGATCGCAATCGTCTCAAGTTGTTTCACGTGATATTCGCTTTCCCCATTGGCTCAATGCTTTGTAGAATAAGGCGCCGCCGAGAGCACCATCATAATTCATCCCGGCCTACACTGAAATCCTGTGCCACGCATTACATCAAAATCGCTCGCCGCGCTTTGCCGCCGCACAGCCATCTCGATCGAGGCGGGCATCGATGATCGCAAAATCTGGCAGCGCGAAGCGGAACGCGCCAGCGGCCACCTGCGCAGCGCCCTCGAGGAAATTCGCGGGGTGGTCGAGGCGGGCGGCAATCTCAGCGAAGGCATCGCCGCCACAGGGCGATATTTTCCCGGTCTGTTTTGTGAATTGGCGGTGCTGGGCGATGCCACCGGAAAGCAAGCCACCATCTTTCGCCGTCTGGCGGATCATTACGAACACCGCGTAAAACTGCGCCGCGATTTTTTGTCCCGGATTACCTGGCCCATGATCCAATTGTTTGCGGCGATTGTGATCATCGGGCTAATGATCTGGATTCTCGGTTGGATTGCGAGTCGGCAGGGCGATGTCCCGTTCGATATTCTGGGACTCGGCCTGATCGGCAATCAAGGATTGGCGGTCTATGTGACCTGTGTCGCCGGCTGCATCGCCACGGCGTTTGGCCTCTTTCGTCTGGCCCGCAGCGGCGTTGCTTGGGGGAGGCCGCTGCAGTCAATCGCGATCCGCCTGCCCGTGATCGGCCGCTGCTTGAAAACATTCGCGCTCTCCCGCGTGGCATGGACGCTCGGACTTTCGCTTGAAGCGGGGATGGACATTCGTCGCGCGTTGCCGTTCGCCTTGAAATCGACGCGGCTGCACTATTTCGCTTGCCATGCGGCGGTGGCGGCCGAGTCGGTCGGCCGGGGAGACGAGGTGTTCGCCACTCTGGCAAAGACGGGCGCGTTTCCAGACGACTTTCTCGACGCACTGCTGGTCGGTGAGCAGAGCGGTCGAATCGACGAAACGATGTTGCGGCTCGCCGATCTTTACCAGGAGCAGGCGAAAGCAGCAACAACGGCGCTGGCGACCGTGGCCGGCTTCGCCGTCTGGGCGTTCGTGGCATTGGTGATCTTGTCGATCGTCATCAATTTCTTTACGGGCTACGTTAACATACTGAACAACCTGTCGCAGGGTCGTTGACGGGCGGGCCCGTACATCCGGCAGGATCGTCACGCGGCGGGCCAGATCAGTTCTGACAGCCTCGAGGGGGCAGTCCGTGAACGCCGATTTCCACGGTTCGTGCCGCGGAAAGACCCGATTGCCGCCGGCCCCGACGGTAGCCCTGCTTGTGCCTGGCAACAGCGTCTGGAAAGGGCCGCCCTTGCCGCCGGCTACCGGCATGGATCGCGAAGATTCACTGCTCGTCAAATTAATTTCGGGCTGATTCGCATTTGTGGCGATCACCAGATAGAATGTCGGCGGTCGGGGCCTGCGCCTGGTTGACGGTATTTAATTTGATGAAGGGGAAGACGATGCAACGAATACTAGCCACAGCCGGCGTCGCGCTGGCGATCGCTTTGACGGGAGGCATTTCAATGGCTGCGGATTTAAAGGCGGGCGATGCCGCACCGGCGTTTAAATTGACCGGCTCCGACGGCAAGACCTATAGTTTGGCAGAATTAAAAGGTACGACGGTCGTCATCGCCTGGTATCCCAAGGCGTTTACCGGCGGCTGAACCAAGGAATGTGAATCGCTGCGTGACAGCGGTACCGCCCTTAAGAAATTTAAAGTCGCCTATTTCGCCGCCAGTTGCGATTCCGTCGAAAAGAACACCGCTTTCGCGAAAAAGCTGGGAGCCGACTACCCCATTCTTAGTGATCCCTCGCGGAGCGTATCGGACACCTACGGCGTGACCGACAAGAGTCGGACGGTTCCTCGCCGCTGGACGATCTTTATCAGTGCCGACGGCAAGATTCTGCACATCGACAAAGCAGTCAATCCTGCCTCCCACGGTGCGGATTGCGCGGCGAAGCTAGCGGAATTGAAAGTACCCGCGGCCAAGTAATCGACCGTTGCGATGTTTTGAGAAACGGCCGGCAGTTGTGGCTGGCCGTTGCCGTGCCGCGTGTCTCAATGCGGCATGCCATCGACGACTTTTCGCTCAAACCAGTCGATCTGTGCGAGGGGCCTCGCTAGATCAATGATTCTAGTTCCTGTTCCGTAAGAACCTGAATTCCTAACGCCTCGGCCCTTGCCAGTTTGCTTCCCGCTTGATCACCGGCCACCACGTAGTCAGTTTTCTGCGAAACGCTCGATGCGGTGCGGCCCCCATGCTGTTCGATGAGTGCGTGGATTTCCTCACGGGTATGATTCTCAAGAACGCCGGTAACGACAAACGTCTTGCCCGCGAATATTTTGGACGCGGGCTCGCCTTCTGCGGCTTGTTCCATTTCCATATTCACGCCGTTTTTCACCAGATCCGCGATCACTTGCGATCCGTATTCGCCGTGCAAAAACGAATGCACGCTGCGGGCGATGATGTCGCCAATTTCGTTAATTTCCCCCAGGTCCTCAACCGACGCGGATTTTAATGCTGCGACATTCTGGAAACGGTCGGCCAGTACTCGCGCGACGCTGCGGCCGACATGGCGGATCGACAGGGCGTTGAGCAACCGTGCCAGGCCGCGGTCTTTAGCGGCCTGGATACTGTCGAGCAAGTTTTTGGATGATCTCTCGCCCATCCGTTCCAGGCCGGCGACCTGCTCGAGCTCAAGTCGATAGAGGTCGCCGTAGCTTTGCACCAAGCCGGTATCGACCAATTGATTCACGAGTACATCTCCCAGGCCTTCGATATCCATCGCATTGCGACTGGCGTAGTAGCGGATCCGCTCCTTAACCTGCGCAGCGCAATGCAAATTAGGGCAGCGAATATAGACGCCGCCCTCGTCTTTGATCAGCTCGGTTGCGCATTCCGGGCACTCAACGGGAAAAACGAACTGCGGTAATTTGGTTTTTCGCTCGTGCTTTTCGACACGGACGATGTGCGGGATGATACGGCCGGCCTTCTCAACAACGACCGTATCACCGAGGCGGACGTCTTTCCGCGCGAGTTCTTCGGCGTTGTGCAGGCTGGCGCGGCTAACGGTCGTGCGGTCAAGTTCAACCGGCTCCAAAATCGCCACCGGCGTTACCGCGCCGGATTTGCCTACGGACAATTGGATGTCGGTCAAACGCGTCACCGCTTCCCACTTTTCCCACTTGTAAGCGATCACCCAGCGGGGACACTTCGCCGTGTTGCCCAGCCGCCGCTGCTGATCGAAATCGTTCACTTTGATCACCAAACCATCGACTTCGAAATCAAAATCGTGCAGTGACGCGATCATCTCGTCGGCATATTGCATGGCGGCGTCAATGGTCGCGAACGCTTTAACGTTTGGTGTGGGCGGCAGACCGTAGCCTCCGATTTCATCGAGGAAATTGCGGTAAGCTGTCGATTTGAGGCCATCGCTTGCGCCCGTACCGTGGCAGAACATCCGCAAGCCGCGCTGGGCACAGACGCGGGGGTCGAGCATCGTCAGCGTGCCCGAAGTCACGTTGCGCGGATTGGCAAACAGCGGCTCGCCCTTTTCCTGCTGCCGTTCATTTAGCGCGACCAGCGTCGAATTAGTCATGTAAACTTCGCCGCGAACCTCCAGCAATCGCGGCACATCGTCGCCGAGCAATCGCAATGGAATATCGCCTATCGTCCGGACGTTGTGCGTAATGTCACTGCCCGTCGTGCCGTTTCCTCGCGTGAGTCCCTGCCTGAGCACGCCGTTTTCATAAATCAGTGAAACCGCCACGCCGTCAATTTTCAATTCGACAACCCAGGTGATCGCCTCGCCCTCCAGCAATTTCTTTGTGCGGTCGGCCCATCTCTGAACTTCCTCCAAACTGTAGGTGTTCTCAATCGACAACATCGGCAG
>JAYGDO010000596.1:0-31939 GCA_046582885.1 Pirellulales bacterium
CGCTGGCGGCGCTGATCCCGTTCGACCAGCACGCTGTCTTTTTTCCATCGTTTCGGGCCATGGTGCAGTTGGCCGATTACGTCGAACAGCACGGCGCGCCGATCCTTCACGCCGTCGAACCGCGCTCGGAAGATGCCCAGACGCGGAAGCGATACGAACGGCAGCTCTGTCTGCCGACCACCGCGGTGGGGCGGCTGCTCGGCCCGCGGTTGATACAGAGCCTGGCGATCACCGGCGGCGATCCGTACTTGCGAACCGGCTCGGATGTGGCGATTCTGTTCGAAGCGAAAAACGTGAAAGCGCTTCGCACGGCGCTCGATCTTCAAGTCGCAACGCGGTCGTCCCTGTACAAGCCGGCCAAGCCGATCCAAGGCGAAATCAACGGCGTTACCTACACCGGCGCGCGTTCGGCGGACCGCGTGATTTGCGCGTACGTGGCAACGCTGGGCAACAACGTGGTCGTTACGAATTCACCCGCTCAGCTGGCGCGATTGATCGATGTCCACAAGGGCCAGGGCCAATCGTTGGCGACGCTGGACGAGTACACGTACTTTCGCGACCGCTACGCTCGCGGCACCAAAGACGCCGTCGCGCTGATCGTGCTTTCCGACGCCACGATCCGCCGCTGGTGCGGACCGAAGTGGCGGATCGCCAGCAGCCGGCGGACTCGTGCGGCCGCGATCATGTCCGACCTGCAGGCCGTTCACTTCGACAAATTGGTTAGCGGTAAAGTCAAGCTCGGCCCGCTGCACACCGAGCGTCCGTTGGTCGGCGGCGGCGAAATGCTGCTGGGCCCGGCCGGCGTGCGTTCGGAAGTCTACGGCCATCTCGCGTTTCAAACGCCGATTCTGGAGCAAAACTTCACGCAGGTGACCAAGGGTGAACAACTCTCCTACGGCCGTTGGCGCGACGGTTACCAGAGCAACTGGAGCAACTTCTTCGATCCAATCGCCATTCAATTTCGGATGGATAAAGACAAAATCGCCGGCGACCTGACGGTCATGCCACTGATCGTCAATTCGGAATACAACAGGTGGGTCAGTATCGCCCAAAACGCGAAAATCACCGCGGTTGCCGGCGATCCGCACGCCGGTACACTGGCGCACTTTATCATGTCGCTCGACGTCAATTCCGAATTCGTCAAGTCGCAAACCAACCTGTTGCGGGGAATCCTGCCACAGGAACTAAACATCAATCCGCTGTCGTGGGTCGGCGAATCGATCGCGGTCTATCTCGACGACGATCCGTTCTGGAAAGAATTGGCGATGGCGCAAGAAGCGGATACCCGAATCCCCCAGGACTTCCTCGAAAAGAACCTGCACCGCTTGCCGGTGGCGGTCCACTTTGAGGTGAAGAGCGTGTTTCGTTTGACCGCGTTCCTGGTCGCATTACGGGCGAACGTCGAGCAGACCGCGCCCGGCCTGACGATTTGGGAAACGAAACAGCACAACGGAATCAACTACGTTACCGTCGGCCCGTCGCCGGATGCCCGGTCCGGTACCGAGCTGGACAAAATCCGCCTCCACTACGCCGCCAGCGCGGACGGTTTGACGGTGACGCTGAACGAAGATGTCCTTCACCGCGCGCTCGACCGCCGTGCGGCGCGGAAAAAAGCCAAGGCCGAGGACAAAGAAATTGCCGCGACGGGGAAGCCGTGGCTGGGCGAGAATCTTTGCGTGCAGGCGAACAAAGGTCTGATTTATTTGCTCGGCAGGTTTGCCACCAGCGAATATCAGCGGGAGATGCAGCGGATTGCCTGGGCAAATCTGCCGATCCTGAACGAATGGAAACGCCGTTATCCGAAGGCCGACTCGGTTGCGCTGCACGCCGAGCATTGGCATGTCCGATTGGTCTGTCCTGGCGGCGGTACGTACCGTTGGAATGACGAGTGGGAAACGATGGAGTCAACGGTGTACGGTCATCCCGGCGAGCCGAAAAAGGGCCCGTCGCTGCCCGGCCCGCTGCAAACGGTCAAATGGGCCAATTTCGGCATTACCTTCGAAGAAAACGGACTCCGCGCGCGGGCCGAGTTGGGACAGTAGGTATTTGCCGTGAAGAGCGGATTGCGAAACGGTTGATGCGTCTGCGTCCACTTACTGCGGCCACTTACTGCGGCCACTTAGCTCCGCGCTGCCCAGCGGCACAACCCGCGCATTTTTTGCACCGTCCAGGGCCGCTTTGATGTTTTGCGCGGCACTGGCGAAATTTGCGCCGGGCACTTTGGGATCGCCCCAGGTGACGACGCCGACAACCCGGTGCGAATCGAGGCTTATCATGGGCCCGCCACTGTTGCCGTGCCAGACCTTGGCGTCGGTGCGAATCCAGTAACCCTTCCAGTGCGTACCGTATTTGTCCGGCAGGTCACTGGCCATGTTCACGGCTGTGACGGAACCCGGATTGGCCACGAATGGTGCTCCGTCCGGTGCGCCAAATACCATTAGCGGCTCGCCCTTTTCCGGCGGTTGTCGTGCCAGATCGAGATGGGGAAGCTGTTTGGACGTCTTTAGTTTGATTATCGCAATGTCGATTGCAGTATCGAAATACAAAACGCCCGCGATTTCATAACCCGCGAACTGGTGGTAGCTGTTGAATTCGGCCTTGCCCGACTTGGCATCTTTAATGACGTGGTGGTTGGTAACGACGGTACCGTTGGAGTCCGCGACAAACCCGCTGCCGACCCCAGCACCTTTCGCGGTGATGACCTGGATTCGAACCACCGATTTCTCATATTTCTTGATGAACTCACGGGGCGATAACTTCTGCACCGTGTCGCTTGACGGCTTGTTCGGGTCTTCGAATTCGTCCGCGTCGATGGCGGGCCGCAAGTCTTTTTGGTCGCGATCATCTTGCGTCGATGGTTTGGAAGCGAGAGATACTTCACGTTGGCTGACCAGGTAGATGACCAATCCCGCCAGGGCGACAAAAACGACCGCGCCCACGGCGATCAAAAATGCCAACGTGTTTTGCTGGCCTCGCGGCCGCCGACTAGGCACTCGACGAGGTTGCCGTGCCGCTGTCGAGTTGGCCACAACGGGCGTTTGCGGGCCATCGACATTAGCAGCGGCCAGCGGTTCGGCTGCTACTTCCTCCTCGTCAATCGCTGGTTCCGCAGTCGATTGTGGTGCCGGAAGCGGTCTGGGTTTGATCCGGGGCTCGGTCCCCTCGATTTGCGTGCCGGTTTCGGATTTGACTGCGATGATTGTTGTAGTTGACACGCCAATCCGCTCGGCTATTTCCTTAACTCGTAACCCTTCGCCTGATAATTTATGGATGCGTTGGCGCTGGTGTTCCGTAATCGCCACGACCGCCGATTTTTGTCTTTTGATTTCGTTTGTCGGGGGAGACGGATCCGATGGCTCCGCCACGACCGCCGATTCTCGTCTTTTGATTTCGCTTGTCGGGAGGTGCGAATCGGATCGCAGCGAACGACGCCGTTCGCGAGGGTTGGTTTCGCTGGATGGTTCGAACAGCCCCGAAATCTGGTTGGCCTTGACCCAGCCCTCGTCATCCACTTTTCTGACGGGCGTCGACGGCGAAATCAGTTGAGCGTCGACAAGCACCCGCAATTCGGACGGATTGACGGGGCCGTACTCTTTGCCACCGCTTTTATAGAACCACCGGTCCGGCATCTCATTGCCCTGCGTTTAACGATTACCGTTCGTTTTTTACAGTCTACTCTGAATGGCGAGATTCTTACAGAGACGGACGGGTAAAATCGGTGTCACAAGTTTGCCGGTTTCTGTCGCAAAACCCCCGCGATTGCCGACCGGCGGCGCTGAATATTCCTAGTTCCGTCGCCCGGCTTTGAAACCGCACTGCCCTAAAAACCGTTCCGGCAGAGGTTCAAGGCGGACCCGATCAACGAACACGGCGGAAGCCGCGGTCTGAGGCCACTTAGATCTAACGAAACTCCCTGTGGTTACCGAAAGACCTCGACGCCGCTGATCACCAGATCGCGGAGTGAGCTATCCGCGTCGCCCGCGGCCGGCGCGAATTCGATCACAAGATTATCTTGGACGGACACGCCTCGCACCTCGCGGACGACGGTCTGCGACGATTTAGTTTGGGCCTCGGCCAACTCGAGATCTTGGATAACTTCGTTGCCCTGCATCCGTACGCGGACCCTTATCGCTTTGCCGCCGTTCGGCCGCCGGAAGAAAAGCCGCACCGCATAATCGGCCGCCTTGTCGTCTTTACCGAGCAGCGGCAGCGAGAGCTGCTGAAGGCCGCGGGCTCCGGACGACGCGACCCATCGCAGATGCGACTTGTCGCGCTCCACGGCGTCGCCGTCGTTGCTGAAGAATCGGCCGCCACCGACCAATGTCGTTTTGACGTTCAGCTTCAAGTCCAGGCTCGTTTCCAACCCGGTATTCGGAACGCTGCGCGGCCAGGCCAGCCACATTGCGCCGCCGGAATCGCGGCGATCGCCCGGTGCGCCGAAGTTGAGCGCCAATCGCTTTACGGGGGTCGTCGGTCCGACCGCACTGACCAGGGACCACGGCCGGCGGGCCGGCCGTGGTTCCATGACAATGGTCGAAGCGATCGAAAACATGCAAACGCAGCCCGCACTCGCTTCGGGAATGACGACCAGCCCGTTCGTTGGAATCGCGTTGATCCAGCAGCCGAGCCGATGCCCGGCAAAGTGTCGAGTTCCGGAGTCCTGGGCCAGATCGTAAAATCCGGTGTATCCGCTGCGGAACATCAGCATGTTGTCGCACGCCGTCAACATGCCGCAGTGATGGCCGGGCCGCATGATGCTCCACGGAACCTCAAGGCCGGTGACCGGATGTTTACGCATGATCTGCTGGCCGGACGTCAGATCGAATGACCACGGTTCCGCGATCACTTTATCGCCGACAATGATCGGACGGTGCCGATAGTTGGCGTCTTTGGCCCACAGGCGATAGCCGTCGGTCGTCCGCAGCGCCACCAGCCGCCTGTGCGAGAACTCGCCGGCCATGAATTGTTTCCAGTAGTGCCCGTTGGCGTTCGCGCCGCAAAGCACGAGCACGCCGTCGCGGAACATCAGTGTCAATTTGCCGCCGCCGATGCCGATTTCGCTGCAATCGGTCACATCGACCGGTTTGGACCAAATCTCTTTGCCGGTTTTTGCATCCAGCGCGACGGCCAGCCTGATGTCCAGGCTTTTGATCCGCGCTTCGGCGCGTTTACGCGCTTCGCCAGTGAGCTGCTGCAGCTCGGATTTGTCTTCGCGGAGGACCGCGGCCCGCTGCTCGGCCGTGACCGAACTGTCGATGAAGTAAACACGGCCGGGTCCCAGCGCAATCGTTTGAAAATTGATACTGCCGCCTTGGTATTTCCAAAGATGCTTGCCCGTCTCCACGTCGACGGCAAAAATCGCATCGGTGGCCGTTGCGCCGGGGTCGCCGCGACGACGGCGTTCGCGCTGGACAACTTTCCGCGTGGTCGACGTGCCGAACAACAGTCCTTCGCGATGGGCGACGTAACCCCATTCGTGCGTCTTTGCGTCGATTGTGGGCGGCAATTTATGTTGGGCGACTACTTTTCCCGTCGCTGCGTCGTGCTGATCGACGTTGCCGCGAACCATGTGAAAGACGTAGTTCACGCTGGCGGCGAGATTCCCGGGAGTACGGTTCTGAAAAACGCCCGTGCGGATCGCGCCGGGGTTTTCGACCTTCCACAGCGGTAGTCCGTTGTAGGCATCATAGGCCATCAAGTGATCGGTTCCCTGAACGAACAATCGGCCATCGACGACCAGCGGACCTACCGCGCCTTGATGACGGTTGACCATCATGCCCGGTCCCGGATCGCCGTACCAGAGAACACCGAGCCCCCCGCCTACGAGTTTGTCGCCACTGTTGGCCGTGTTTCCCGGTTCGGCATATTGATGCGTCCAATTGCCGGCTCCCGGCAAAGTTCCGCGGGTCAACATCGCCCAGGTGTCGGCCTCTTTGAGTTGCCCGGCGTCGCCAAGTTGCATTCGCGTCAGCCAGTCGGTGTAAGCGGCGGGTGGCGTTCTGTTCGGAACGTTCTGCGGCTGGCCGAGCCAGACGATGCCGCCGGCCGGTTTGAGCAAACGGACAATTTGCGCCGGGTCGGCGGCCAACTGTCCGGTCCGCAGGTGACTTTCAGACAAGATCAAGTTTGCAAAGTAGCTCGGATATCCGCTCCCGTTTAATTGACCGTGATGAACCGTGACGCGATGTCCATAATAGCCGGCCGTGGAGATCAATTTTCGGGCGGCGGCGACTTTTGCCGCGTTCGGTTCGATGCAGTAGATATTCAGTTCGGTCCGTTTGGCTAATTCTAGCGCGAGGTGGCTGTCTTCACAGCCGAGCACAAGGCAGAATCCGCGCTTGATGTTGGTGGCCGCCAGAATGGCCGTGACGGCCCGGTCGGCGACCGCCGACACTTTAAATTTGTCACCGGCGGTTTCCCGGTTTTTCACAACGGAGGTCTTTCCCTTTCCGAAGCAATAGATCTTTCCGGTGGTGGTGCTGACCAGCAAGTGGCCGTTTGCCGCCGCCAAACCGCGCGCTTCTCCGTCAACTTTGGCGTCCCAAACTTTGCGACCGGTTGCGATCTCAAAGCCGCTGACTTCACCCTTGCCGCCGGCGAACGCGTGTTCGGCAGTGACGATGACCGCCGAATTCGCAGAGCTGGGCGTCCGCCAGACGACGCTTTTTTCTTCAAGTTCCTGCAATCGCTGCCGGACGGCGTCCGCCTGCTGCTGGTACTGAGTTTTGTTAATGGTGCTACGGCGATAATCGGTACCCAACTGCCGCAGTTCATTTTGAAAGACCTTGCGCGACTTGCTCAACTGCCCAAACTTTGTCCGATCGGAACGCGCCAGAGCGGCTCCGGTCGTGACGTAGGTTGCATCGCCCGTTCCGGCCAACTGTGAGCCGAGGCTCGGTGTGAACAGGCGTTTGTCGATGACAATCGCTTCGGTGCCGGCGACGCGTCCAGCCGAAAGTAACAAAGACGCCGCATTCGCGCCGCTGAGTTTTCCGGTCTTGCGGTTGACCGCTCGCGGCTGAGATCGGCCGGACGGTACGAAGAGTTTTTCGGCCGTGGCCAGCAGATAACCTTGTGGCGAGAGTTCATTGCGTCCGGCGTTTTGATGGCTGATGTTGTCGTTGCGCCAGATGATCTCACCATTAACGGCGTTGACCGCGCAGAGATAGACATTTTCGTGCGGAAAGACGCCCGCGCCGAAGTATGCCACGTCGTCGTCGATCAAAACGCTCGTACGAACCGGCCACCGCGAAATCATCTCGCCACGACCGATGATCCACTCGTTCGCCGGTCCTACGCGGAGTGTCCAAACGGGTTTCCCGCTTTTCGCGTCCAAACAGTACACGTAACCGTCGTCCGAGCCGACATAGACCCGGCCACGAAAAACCGTTGGTGCCAAACGCACCGGTGCGTTCGTGCCGGTCCGCCATACCACCGCACCACTGTCGGCGTCGAGACAGTAAATCTGGTGATCAACCGAAGAGCCGAAATAGACGCGGTTGCCGACCATGACCGCTTGGATGGCGTCGTCGAATTTCACACGGTCGAATAGATCGTTGCCTTCGACAGTGCGGCCTTCGGCGCCCGACCAGGTACGCCGTGGTGCAGCGGTCGCCGAATAGGTCCAGCGGTTTTCCAACGGCATCTCTATTCGATCCGACGTTGCGCCCGACCTCGCCGTATCGTGTCGGTATGTAGGCCAGTCGTCGGCGAATCCGATTGTGGTAAACAAACACAGTAAGACGGCCTGTGGGACGGTCTTCATGGTCTCAACCTCTCAAGCGAAACAGGAAACGGTTACCGCTGTTAGTTATGATTGCAGTTTTAGTTGTACCTTCCAATCGTTTTTCCGAAAAAACTATCAAAGTACCTCATTGTCAGCCTATTTAGTTGACTCAAGATACGCGACGACCCCCTCGGCCAGTGGCTCGTGGCATCCGACGTACAGGTGATTTGCGTCGGGAATGACCGCACACCGCGGCGGCGGACCGCTACCGCTACTCTGGGCGATGTCGGCCGCCAAGCCGGCGAATGCGGCGCCGCCGTTGTCCAACTCGTCGCTGCCGAAGATTAAAAACACGGGGCACGCAATGCGATTCATGAAACGGAGGAAATTATAACGACTCGGCGGTCCGTATTTGTCCAGATAGGTCGCAGCGGAGACGGCAAACGGAAATGGAAAGGTCGCTTGAAACAGCTTCTGTGAATGGCCGGCGGCGATCAGTTGCTCGGCGGTGTGCAAAGAGTCAAGAAACTCGTCGGCCTCTGGCCCTTGGCGAAAATGCTGATGCGACAGCCGCGGCGGAGAAATCGCGATCACGTGTCGAATCGCTTCGTGGGGTTCGTAAGCCTGCGAATAGATCGCTTTGATCGCGCCGAGGCTGTGGCCGATGAGCGCGATCCGCGAGCAGTTGTTTTCGCACAAAAACTTGATCCATGCCGAGATGTCCAGGCGGCATTCGTCGACGATTTCATACGCCGCGCCCAGGAGTTGCCCACCGCTTGGCGTGGAAGCCGTACTGATGCCGTCGTGGCCGCGCGTGTTGACCCGCAGCGTTGTGACGCCCAGTCTCGTAAACCGATTTGCCAGATGTTCGATCAGCGACGAGCTGTAAAAGTTTCCGCCGACGCCGGAGAGAAAAATTGCGGCGTCTAAGTCGGCCGGCCCGCCATCACCGGCCGGTGATTGCAGTGCGCCGTCAAGCCGAATTCCGTCGGCTGCCTGCGTTTTGACAAGTTCCATGGATGCTGACGATATCCGTTGAAGGGGCGAGATGGTTACCGATTGCCGAGTTGGCAATCTGCCGCCAAGGGGCGGCGCTATGGTTACGGCGAATTTTTAGGCTGTTCCAATAACCGGGCGATGTCCGCCAGCCATTCGTCGGACGGCGGATTGTAGGGGCGAAATTTTTCCATGCCACCCGCCTCTTCGAGGTAAAGCAGCGCGCGGTGCGCACCGAGCTTTGCTGCAATAGGAGAGTCGAGCAATTGGCTGGAATCGGTCGAACCCATCTGGAAGACGACCCGCATTTCCAAGTCGTGCAGTGCCCGTCGCGGAAGCCAGCGTTCGACATTGCTGTAGTTGTCGGACCAGATAATCGCATGGATGCCCAGCGGCGGACCTTCACGCAGTAACTCGGAAAAATGCTTGTCGGCGCCCGGCGGTTTGTCGTCGCTGCCAAAGCTGAATTCGTCGTCGGTGCGGCGGAAACTGCGAAACCGCGAGAGGTTGATGACAAATACGTAAATCGGATCCGCCAGAATATCATCTTCCTGTTGCCGGCGGGCGAGTTCTTGCGAGATCGCCGCCATGACGTCGTCCGCGTCGCGTGGGCCGATGACGTTAATGTCGATTGGTAGAGACTGCGACAGTTCTTTCCAATGTCCCGCGACGGCCGCGTCGCCCGTGGCGCCGTCCAAGATGTGAATCTGTGCGCGCGGTTTGGCTCGCCCATCGGTTGCGCGATGCTGCATTGACAGGCTGACTAGGCAAGCAGAAAGCACGCCGGTTGCGGCGACTACGTCGCGGCCAACGACGAGCAAGTTCGCTCCGGTCTGTCGTTGGAACTCGACGCAGACAGGATCTTTGATCGCCACTGGGGCGCCCAGCCAGGCTTTCGCCGGTTGGTTTGGCACGCCGCCATCGGGGGACTGAATCACTGCCGCCAATGCGGCGTTTTCCGCCAAATCGGCCGGCACATTGCCTTCGAAGATGACGGTTGATGAATCTGCGGCAGTCGTCTCGTCCGCGCGGGCGAGGATTTCTTTGAGACAAACTTCGCGCTGTTCGTCGGAAAGCCACGCGACCTGGAATGGGTGGTTACCTTCCAGCAATCCATTCGCGTCGTTGTAGATCGCCTCGCCGGGTCGAGCTAGGCGGCGGGCGGCGGTATTTTCTTCGCTGAGAATTACGTGGGCGTCGGCGTCACTGCACTCCAGCGCGATGCGGACGGCGACTTGGCCAAGTGTGCTTCGCGCGAGCGTGTAGGCGCCGCTGAGCGTTTGGGAACCGAGTACGACGTGAATACCGAACGCGCGGCCCTGCCGCACCAATCGATCCAACAGCAGCGTTGACATTTGCGCGACGCGGTCGTCTTCGACAAAAAACTCTTGAAATTCGTCAATCAACAACAGGATTCTCGGCAGGGGAGTTTTCGGCTCTCTGTCTCGAAAACTCGCCACGTCCTGGACGCCATGTTTGCGGAATAAATCGCCTCGCTCGTGCATTACTGCATCCAGACGCTGCAGGACACTCAACCCGAATTCCCGGTCGCTTTCGATCGCAATGACGCGCGTGTGCGGTAGGCGATGTGTCGCATAAGCTTTAAATTCGACGCCCTTCTTGAAGTCGACTAGATAAAACTCCACCTGATCTGGGCCGTAATGCATCGCCAGATTGGTGATCATCACGTGCAGTAGTGTCGACTTTCCCGAACCGGTTTTTCCGGCAATCAATACGTGTTGTGAGGTGCCGCTTCCCAATGTCAGGTGCTGCAGTTTGGTTGCACCGGCGCGGCCCAGCGGGACGTCAACGCCCCGACGGCTGTCCATCGACCAGATTTGGCCCTCTTCAGGCGCGATACGCTGGAACGATACTTCCACACGCCTCGCATCTTTCGAGGCATCGCCGATGCCGCGTACGATCGTTCGCAATTGGTCTGCGTTCGGCGGTTCTTCCGTGATGACCTCAACATCGTCAAGATACGGATGTTCGCACAAGAGTTGGCTGCTGGTGGCGCGCAGCGTGGTGACATGCTGCGCGATGTCGTCCAAGTTGAAATTATGTGGAATCTGTTGTTTCTGGTCGACGCTGAGCAGCGTAAAAACGCCGCACCGCGGCCCGCTTGAAACAATGCTGAGCAACCGTCTTGCCGCACTCTCGCTGAAATTGACCGGAAAATTCGCCACGATCAAAAAATGGTAAGGCTCGGCCACTTCGCCGGCCTGCTTGTTGTACTCCTGGATCGTGCGAAACTCGTTACGCAGATATTTTTGGAACACGTTTTCCATGTGTTCGGTCAAATCGGAAAGTCGCCGCTCAATGTGGTGGCTTTCGGTCCAAATGCGGCTGGCAACCAGCCGTTCGTCGAAGTCGGCCAGGTGCATGAATCCGGAGAAGTTCTCGCCGAGCCCGATGGGATCGATAATCGTAAATCGCACACGCCCTGTCGGCAGCGAAACGAGCAGCCGCAGCATGACCGACTGCATGAATTCTTCGGATTTGATCCGACCAAGCCCGGTCGATCTGATCATCATTGAAATGTGTTCGGGGAAGGCGAGCGTCACGGGCATTGAGAACGTGGTCGTCAGCGGCGCGAGTCGCTGGTCGTCGGGAATGCCGCTCTCGACTTTCGCAAGATCAACTTGGTAACTGCCGACCAGAATGGCCTCCGGCACGGCATCGGTCTGCGGCCGACCGTTGTCGGCGATCGATTTCCAGGCAGGGAAGAGATCAGTACAGGCACCATTAATCGCGCTCACGGCGTTGCGAAAATCGGCGAGATCCTGCCGCCAGCCGATCGCCATTTCGTGCCACTGATTCTCGCGCCTGGCGTTAATTTCGTTACATTGCTGCTCGTATTCCTCGTGCAACTGCTGATGTTCTTGCGTGTATTGTTGTTCCCGTTTTTGGAGGCGAGCCGGGTAGGTGTTTGCCAGCTCACTTCGGTTGCTTTCGAAACTCGCGCCGATTTCGTCGAGTTGTTTGGTGTACTTTGTGTCGGCAGTACGAATTTCGGTATCGCGGTGTTCGTTAGCGGCGGCCACAAGTTTTCCGTGAGCGGCAGTTGCGTTCTCACTTTCTTGGTTGCGGCGGGCCATGGTTTCGGCGTATTTGTTCCGGCAATCCTCGCTCCGTTGTCGAAACTCGGCATCCAGCGCCTTCAGCGACTGCTCCTGAAGGTCTTCCGCGTTGCGTAATAACTCGCGAAACCAGAGGTGGTCGGCAAGCGATCGCCTGCTGGCCAGCGGGTAAAAAATACCAAGTAAAATCGCCGCCAGAACGACCCCCGCACCCCCACTGATGAAAATCCAGGCCGGCGCGGCCCAGGGTAATGAGAGCATCGTGACCGTCGGCAAAACGGTCGCCGCCCAACAGACGAAAAAGATCCACAGCGGCCGCAGACCGCTGAACGACTGTTCGATGAACTGTCCCTGGATTTCTGAATAATGATCGCCGGCCTCGTCAACAAGTTGTGTCAGTCGTTGTAACGGCTGTTCGGCTTTTTCCGCAGGCGGCAATTCGACCAAGGGAAACCCTCGCCAAATGCGGCGGTTTTTTAAATGGTCGATTCCAGCTACGGCCGTCTCTTGAATTTCTGAAACGGCCGTTGCGATTTGGTGCTGCACGTCAGAGAGCTGTCTTTTTAGGGCGTCCAATTCCGCGTTCATGCGACGCTCGGCGGCGTCGAACATCGTGGAAACTTCCAACTCATTCTCTTTTTTCTTTTGTTCGGCAGCGTCCAGCGACTCTTCGGCGCGGGCGTTGATCTGCTGGACGATCCGGTCTCGCTCGGCCTCGATGGCGCTACACTTGGTTTCGAGTTTTTCTTCAATTTCGCGGCGGAGTTTGTTGTATTCTCCCTGTGTTGTGACCTGATCGCGATCGAACTTTGCCAAGAGTTTTTCGGTGGTTCGATCACGTTGTTGTTCGGCTTCGAGTAAATCAGATTCATAGCTTGCCGTCAGCGCTTTGTCAGCGTTCGTCCTCGCGGTGACTGCCTGGAACAATCGGCTGAGGGCTTCTTGCGAGCTGTCGCTTTGAAGTGGCGTGGGCATAGGAAGAACCGTAAGCGGACCATCTGATACCAGAGCGTTCGCGAAGCAGATACGAGCCGATCGCTGCCGCCGCAATACCGCGGTCACAATTTCGAATTGTCTCTGTTCCGTCTTAAATCGGGAAGGGATACCTGACTACGTGCAATCGCGTTCTGCGCGGCTGAGCAGTTCGCTCATGCGGTTGGTCGCTTCCAACGCGGCTTTGACTCTCGGCATTAATGGCCGTAGATGGGTTTCCTCGAAAGTTCGGGCGGTGTCATCATTCCATTGTTCGTGTGCTTCCTGCCAAGCCAACCGCAACGCCTTTGTCGCTTCGCTCAGCTTTACCGCACCGGTTGACAAATCAGCTAACATGATATCCGGGACGGTTAATTGTTATCGGGTGCCGACAGAGGTGGCTCGTCGTCATCCGCGTCAGCGGCGGCCGTGGCCTGTTTCATTTCTGTGGTGGCCTGTTTTTCGATGCCACGCGCAATGCTCGCTCGTGCCTGTGGTGCGGCGGCGTCCGTGGTTGGCAGTTGGACTGCGGAATACGCTTCCAGTGAACCGATAATTCGGTCAAGCGACTCGACGGCTTGCGGGAGTTCGACGCCGTACATTGTCACCAGGTGTGAGAGTTGGCCTGCATATTCGAGCGTCTCATGCTGCATGTTTTGACACCAGGTGCGAGTGACTTCCGTCATCTCTTCCGCGTGTTTAACATCATGATTGGCTTTGTCCAGCGCCTTTTGTTCATCAATACAGGATGGTCGCTGTCCGGAGATGATCCGCATTCGGGCCCGCGAGAGCGTGGCCCGCGCATCGGATACGCGGGTCCAGCCATCTTGAACCTGCCGTTTCCAGTGTGCGGGCCGGTCGTGCTGTAGCCAGGCTATCGAACGTTCCAGCTCCATCTTCATCGACAGCAGCGCGTCGTCGGCGGTATCGATATATATTTGCAGCGCCGCCTTGAAGGTGCGAATCGCGGCAACCGAGCTGACATTGGCCGGAGTGGACATAAGTAACAAGCCATTTGTGGCGGAATCGTCTGCGGCTAGCGCTGTTGGAGATATTCCTCGATCGCCTCCGCCTTGCGAAACAAGTACGGGATGTGCTGTTCGATCAATTCGTTGAATCGCGACATGAACTGCATATGCTGCTCAAATTCTTGCGTGAATTTCCGATTTTCCTGATCGCGCCACGAAGTGCTTAATTGCCCGAGTTGCACGGTCAGAGCCGCCGTACGTTCACGCAGTTCGGTGTTGAACTTTTTTAGTGTCTGGGCGAATTGCCGCAGTTCCGCGGGATCGACGATGGCCTGCGCCATAACTGTTCCTGATATCGAGGATGAGATTCTTCCGCAACGGACTCCGTAGCGGGGCCCCTGCTCCATTCTGTCGCCGCGCTGGAACGAAAACAAGCCGATGCAAATCCTTGACCCGAGCCACTTTTAGCCTTTCCCGGCAATTTGCCGCAACGGCGCGGGTCTGATATCCTCGTCACTCGTCGGATCCACTTCCTTCGAGGCACGGACCATTGACCGACTTTAGCTCGCTACAGAATAGCATTTCAGAGATCGCGGCCGATTTTGCTGGAGACCGCCCGCAGCGTCAAATGCGGCGGATGCTCGACCCGGGCGATTTTGATCGGCTTTGCCAAAGCGGCCTGCCTTTAGTCGCTCTGCACCAACGTGATGGCGGGCTATGGTCAGATGTTCGCCAGTCAACGCGGCCAATTTGTGAGGCGTTGCGGGCCTTGGCCCGAGGCGACTCGTCAGTCGCCCTGGTCTGTTCGATGCACCCGGCCGTACTGTCGTATTGGCTGACGATCCCGCCGGACGAGCGGACCGAGTCCGTGCGAAAACAATGCGAGGAAATCAATCAAACCGTTCGCGATGGCAACTGGTGGGGCACGATCACGTCCGAGCCTGGTAGTGGTGGCGATGTGGCGCGGACCCGTGCCACCGCCGCGCGCGGCGAATCGCCCTTAGAGTATTTCCTTTCCGGTCAAAAACATTTCGGTAGCGGTTCCGGGATCGTTTCGTATATGGTGACGACGGCTGTGCCCGAAGGCGAGGACAATCCGGATTGGTTTTTCATCGACATGCGCAACTTGCCGTGGGACGGCTCGCGTGGTGTCGCGATGACGGCCGAATGGGATGGGCACGGAATGATCGCCACGCAGAGTCATTCGATGTCGTTCGAGCGATTGCCGGCGACACGCATGGCCCGGCAAGATCAACTGGTCGACGTGGCCTCGCGATCGGGCGGCTTCATTGGTTGTCTGTTCACCAGCGTGATTGTCGGCATCGCTGATGTTGCGATTGAATTGGCAAACGAACGATTCGCATCGGAGAAGCTACGCGCTTTTGAACAGGTCGAGTGGACAAAAGCCAAAAGTGAGGCATGGCTGATCGATCAGGCCTACGAAGGCATGCTTCGCGCCATCGAACGCTGCGAAGACCCTCGTCGGGAAGTTTTACAGGGCAAGACCGCGATTGCCGAGTTGGCAGAAGTTATGTTGGGGCGGCTTTGTAAGGTCGCCGGCGGCTCTTCGTTCTCGCGAAGATCTCCTTTCGGCTTTTGGTTCGAAGACGTGCGGGCGCTCGGATTTCTGCGGCCGCCCTGGGGATTGGCATACCAGAATCTGATTGAGGGGTTTGTTTAATTGCGAAACAACAGGATGTCCGCCGCGGAAGTCCGCAGCACAAAAGCCGGATACTCGCCGGGGTACGGTTAACTGAAAATGATTACAAGCCAAAGAGGACGCATACATGAGACACTCGAGACGCGAATTATTAAGAGGCTCAATTTCTGCCGCCGGTGTTGTCGCATTGGCAGGGACGGCGAGTGCCCAACTGCCCGAGTCGGGCGTGGCGGCGGATTTTAAAGTCCGTAACGGCCGCATCCGTCAATCGGTTATGGGCTGGTGTTTCAAGCCGATGCCGGCTCTCGAACTGGCCCGCGCTTGCCGCGATATCGGCATCCAAGGAATCGAGGGGATTTCGCGCGACGATTACCCCGCGGCGCGGAAGCTGGGCTTGAAGATTTCGCTCGTCGGTAGCCACGGTTTCAAGCGGGGGCCGCTGAGCCGTGACAACCATGTATTTTGCATCGAGCAGCTAAAAGAAGCCGTCGACGTCGCAGTTCAAGTGGGCTGTCCCAGCGTAATTACTTTCACGGGCATGCGCCAAAAAGGCATCGGCGATGAACAAGCCACCAAAAACTGCGTCGCCTGTTGGAAGGCCGCGATTGGCTACGCGGAAAAAAAGAAGATCAACTTTTGCCTTGAACATCTCAACTCGCGAGACGATTCGCATCCGATGAAGGGCCATCCGGGCTACTTCGGCGATGACGTGGACCATTGCGTCGATATGATTAAACAGGTTGGGTCGCCCAATATGAAACTGCTGTTCGACATTTATCACGTGCAGATTATGAACGGTGACGTGATCCGCCGCATTCGGCAGTACAAGGACTTAATCGGGCATTACCACACGGCTGGCAATCCCGGTCGCGGCGAATTGGACGACACCCAAGAAATCAACTACCCCGCGGTGATGCGCGAAATCGTCAAGACGGGCTATCAGGGCTTCGTCGCGCAGGAATTTATCCCCACCTGGAATGACAAGGTCAAAGCTTTGCGGCACGGCGCAAAAATGTGCGACGTGTAAGCAGAGTCGAATTTGTACGGCAAAGGACTTCGGAGTTTTGCTGTTTGCGGCGTACGAAGAATCCCGTACGCCGCCAAGTTACTTCGACACGTACTTTTCGTACTCGGCGGCCAGGACTTCGCGGCTGGGCGCCGCGCCGAGCGTGATCCGTAGCCGATAGCGGACCGTTAGGGAATCTCCGTCGGCGATCGTATGGACAAAGTAATTTCCGAATCGTCCGTAATCGCGATAAGCGGAATAGACGGAGTCGCTCGGGTCGTCCGGATGGCGCATGTGTTGGACGGTGTAAAGTTGCTGGCCCAACTTGTACGTCAGCGCCACCCACGGCAGGTCGCGGTCCTTTTTCGGATTGATTCCATCGGCATGAAAAGTGTACTTGGCCGACTTATTTTGCGCCACCTCGTTGGCAGGTCGGTATTGCATGCCTGCGTGTTCCGGATCGCCCTTCAAAACGACCTCGCCATTTACGGCTTTGAGTCTGCTGACGAAATCCGTGAGCAGGTGGGCGTTCTTATCGAAGAAGTGGACACGGAGTGTCCGCTGTTCCTCGATGATCGGCTTCCCATCGGTGGCGTTCCAGTGAATTAGCGAAGTGACAGCTGCGGATTTGTCGTTTGCCTCTTTCTCGATGAATTGTTTATGCCGTATGTTGACGTTTGCCATGTGCCAGTGGTCGTAGGTCTTGCCGCCGTGGCCGAGCCGCGCGAAGCCAATAAAAATGCCGCGATGATGCGTGTACTTTCCACCCGAACCCTTGGTGATGAACGCCCCACCGGCTGGATCGAATACGTGGTGATAGACTTTGTAGGTCTCGTGCCGAGCCTGATCGGTTGAGTCGTCGAAAGCATACATGTAGCGGACAATCGGTTTGTCGTTCTGGAGAAAGTCCAGATGTTTGCCGGCCTCGTCGCGGAAGGCCTCTGATTCGGCAGCCGGAGAGGCGGATATAACCGCGAAGCAGAAACAAACACTTAGGATCGTGCGCATGGTATCACCTCTATTCGTGTGAACCGTAATGCCGAGGTTGCGTTTTGCGAAGAAGACCAGCAGATACGGTTAGGCAATGAGCCCGTCCACCACCTTACCGTACACATCGGTCAAACGAAAGTCTCGACCGGCGTAGCGGTAAGTCAGTCCCTTGTGATCCAGGCCCAGTAGATGCAGCATTGTCGCATGTAGGTCGTGAAGATGAACTTTGTCTTCCACGGCGAAATAACCGTAGTCGTCGGTCGCGCCGTAGCGGATGCCGCCTTTCACACCGCCGCCGGCCAGCCACATCGTATAGCCTTGCGGGTTGTGATCCCGACCGTCCTTGCCTTGTGCGACGGGAGTGCGGCCGAATTCGCCGCCCCACAGGACGAGCGTATCCTTAAGCAAGTCGCGTTGCTTCAGGTCGCGCAGCAAGCCGGCGATTGGCTTGTCGACTTCTTTAGCGTTCTGCGCGTGGCCTTTATAGAGGTTGCCGTGCTGGTCCCATTTGTAGCTGTGCGTGCACTGGATAAACCGCACTCCCCGTTCGGCAAATCGCCTTGCCATCAGACACTGCCGGCCAAAGTTGCGGGTCGTACCATCGTCCAAACCGTAAAGGCGGTGTATCTGCTCCGTCTCTTCGCTGACGTCTTGCAGTTGCGGCGCGGTCGATTGCATGCGGAAGGCGAGTTCAAACGAGTGAATGCGGGCCTCCAGCACCGAGTCGGGACCGCGTTTGGCAAGTGCCTGTTGGTTCATCTCGCGTATCAGGTCCAACTCCAGTCGCTGTAAGTCCCGCGGTGTCCCGTCGTGACTTTTGATGAAGGGAATATTTGCCTGGTCGGAGGGAGTGCTGGCGTTGCCCAGCGGCGTGCCTTGGTATTCGGCGGGTAGGAACGCTGAGCCATACGCATTCGCCCCACCGTGCGTGAGCGTGGGGCACATCGTGATGTAGCCGGGCAAATCCTGATTTTCCGTCCCCAGTCCGTAGGTGATCCACGAACCCAGGCTGGGCCGCACAAACGTGTCGCTGCCCGTGTGTAACTCCAGCAGTGCGCCGCCGTGCCGCGAATTCGAGCCGTGCATGCCGTTGATGATGCACAAATCGTCGGCGCAGCCGGACACGTGGGGAAACAACTCGCTGATCCAGGGGCCGGACTCGCCGTGTTGGCGGAACTTCCACGGCGACTTTAGCAGGGATCCGGTCTGGGATGAAAAGATTCGCGGCTTGTCGAATGGCAGCGGTTTGCCGTTGTCGCGTTCGAGCAGCGGCTTGTAGTCGAAGGTATCGACTTGAGATGGGCCGCCGTGCATGAAGAGAAAAATGACGCGCTTTGCCCGCGGTTGGAAATGGGGAGCGCGCATGGCGAGCGGACTGCCCCGGTCCCGGTCACCGAGCGACTGGGGCAGCGTGTCCTCGGCTTGAAGCAGTGATGCGAGCGCCAAACTGCCGAAGCCCGCGCTGCTGGCCGCCAGCCAATCGCGGCGCGTCATTACGGGAGTCAGTCGATTGCAAAATGTTCGCATGGTTTTCTATTCAATAAAAATGAATTCGCTGGCCGCGATGACCGCCCGGCAGAGGCTCGCCCAGGCTTTCGACCGCCGCGCCGTTGCATCCGCTTCTTGCAGCTGCAGTGCCGTTTCGTATCGCGCAATGTGCGATAGTGCCGATTTTACTTCCTCGTCTTTGGGATGGCGGCCGAATGCCAGTTGGTATATGCGGCGCACACGCTCGGTATCGCCATGATCGCTGTCACGAAGCAAACTATTCGCCATCGACCTCGCGGCATCGGACACAATTTTGCTGTTCATCATGAACAGTGCCTGCGGCGCGACCGTGGAACTTTGCCGACGGGAGTTGCTGACGGTCGGATCGGGGAAATCGAACGCCTGCAGGACCTCATAAATGGCACTGCGGACGACGGGCAAGTAAATGGAGCGGCGATTTGTGTTGTAGACATCGGGACTGACATTCGCAGTACTGGTGACGTATTTGCGGTTTTCCACGCCGAGTAGAGATCCGCCCGCCCTGCGGTCGAACAGGCCGCTGACTGCGAGAATGGAATCTCGAATCGCTTCGGCCTCGAGTCGCCGGCGATTGGCCCGCCACCAGAGTCGGTTTTCTGGATCGAGTTGGTCCGCCCGCCGATTCCAGCGACTGCTCATGCGATACGTCGACGAGAGCATGATTGCACGGTGCATCGTTTTAATGGACCAGCCGGACTCCACAAACCGCCGCGCCAGCCAATCGAGCAGTTGCGGATGCGTCGGTCGTTCGCCGAGTTGTCCGAAGTTGTCGGGCGACCGCACGAGCGCGGCCCCGAAGTGGCCCTGCCAAATACGATTGACCATCACCCGGGCGGTCAGCGGATGATCGGCGCTGGTCATCCAGCGGGCCAGTTGCAGTCGCCCGCTGGCATTGCTTGGCAATGGTGTGCGGTTAGGCGCGAGGATCACCGGAAACTGGCGAGGAACCTCGCGGCCTAAGGTGAAGTGACTGCCGCGAATATGGATTTTCAGATTTTCCGCCTTGGCGTCGGAAACGGCCATCACGACCGGCAGGGTTGGCACCTGCTCCTGAACTTCTGCTCTCGCCTTCCGCTGTTGTTCGAGTTCTTCTCGAGTGGCTTCTGGGTACAGCGATTCGACCGTGTCCGATAACCGCAACGGGCCGTTGTCAGCATAGAGTAGCTCTTTTAGCGCCTGGAGTCCGGGAGCCTCCAGCATCTTTGCCGACGGGTCATTTTGCCGAAGTTGCAGCCACTGCTTTTCCGCCCGGCCGAGGGCATTGGCAACAGCGTTCGTCGCTTCGTCGGCGGAAGGCGTTGCCGAAAGCCCTAATTCCAGCAGAACGTCCCTGGCCGCACCCGGCTTGATTTCAGTCAGCGGCTTTCCTTGAAGGACGGCATGCCAAGCGGTCAATGGCGAATTTGGATCGTTTTCCGATTTACGCAAATAGTCGGACCACTGGCCGACAAACGGCTCACTCAATGTCATCTTTTGCTGCGCAGAGGCATCGCCTGTACGTGGCTTTTTCCGAGCGGCGAGCGACTTTGGCACGGGGAGGAATACGAACTTGTCGATGTGGGGAATGGGTGCTCGCCGCTCTAGGCCGAAGACAACCTTTCCGGCGTCCAAGCGAACCACACCCTCGACAAACCACTTTTGCGTATCGGGATACCAAGATCCGGTTACCTTTCCCACGCCGCCGGATATCACCGCGGCTCCATTTACCAGGATGTTTGTGGGACGTGACTCCGCCGCGGCATACCGCGACAAGAGAAAGTACCAGCCGGATTTTTTGACCTGGATATCGAACTCCGCCGTGTTTTTTCCGGAGGGGCCTGCGATTACTCCAATTCCCTTGCCGTAGCCGTCGGTCAGCCGACTAACATTGCCGCGCTCACACGTCTCCGCTTCGCGAACGATCGTTTGGGAATCTCGGGCTACGGGTGGCTTACCGCCGGCCAATAGCGAGTCGGCGTGCTTCAGCAGCCGCACCTGTTCGGTAGCCTCGCGAAAGTGGTCGCCGGCGATTGTCCGAGCCGCGTGCAAAATTTGCCGATTTGCGTTTGCGACAAGTTCGTCAATCCGGGCCTGCGCCTCGTCGGCCGCCTGTTGGATTGCGTCACGTTGTGCCAAGACCGTCGGGTCGCCGACGGTACGCTCGTGCCAGACCGCCACGACCTTAAAGTTCTCCATGGTTTTGGTGCTCTTGAAGATACCGGCCAGGGAGTAGTAGTCGGCTATCGAAAACGGGTCGAATTTATGATCATGACAGCGGGCACAGCCCAGCGTCAAAGCCATAAACGCGCGGCCCATCGTATCGACCTGTTCGTCGATAATGTCCATCTGCATTTTGGTCGGGTCGTCCTCGGCCAACATCTTCGCGCCCAATGCGAGAAATCCGGTGGCCGTAATCCGTTCGGCGGATGAAACCGGGTCGTCTTCGTCCAGCAGGTCACCCGCGAGTTGTTCCAGGACAAAGCGGTCGTAGGGTTTGTCTTTATTGAAAGCATCGACGACGTAGTCACGATAGCGAAAGGCGTTGGCATACGCCAAGTTCTCATCCAAACCGTTGGAATCACCATACCGGGCGACATCCAACCAGCGCCGGCCCCACCTTTCGCCGTAGTGCGGGGACGCGAGCAACCGATCAATCAGATTTCGAAATGCAGAATGTGGATTTCGGCTCGACTCCTCCTCGAAGGCTTCGATTTCGTCCGGAGTGGGGGGTAGGCCGATCAGATCGAAGGTTGCTCGGCGGATCAATGTCCGTGGATCCGCCGGGGGCGCGGGTTTCAAACCGGCCGCTTCGAGCCGCGCGAGAATGAAGTGGTCGACTGGCGTGGCGATCCGGTCCGAGTCGCGGACGTTCGGCAGCGGCGGTTTAACGGGCGTCTGAAAAGCCCAGAATGTTTTTTGTTCGTCGGTGAACTCTGTTTTGATCCTGTTGCTGGGCTGCGGCGAGGTTACGGGTTTGGCATTTGGCCACTTTGCGCCCTGTTGAATCCAAGTCGCCAAATCGGCAATCGCCGCTGCCGCCAGTTTTTTCTTGGGAGGCATTTGCAGCTGTTCGCCGTGATTGACCGCGCGGACCAGCAGGCTCTCTTTCGGCTTGCCGGCGACGATCGCCGGCCCGCGTTCGCCACCCGCCAACATGCCCGCCAACGAATCCAATCGCAGCCCACTTTCCACATCGTCACCCGCGTGGCATTCAAAGCAGTGCCGTGCCAGCAACGGCCGAATGCGTTTTTCGAAGAAAGCTTCGGCCGCCGCGTTCGAAGGGGCCTCCTCCGCGAACAGCGGTCCGGCGGACGAGATCAACAAGGCCCAAACCAGATGTTGTAGAATCGAGTTGTTCATGACATAAAAACTCAGCTGGCGAGGACTATAGTATAGCCACATCGGAGTATGTATGAAACGGCGAGTCAATTCTATTAGGCGAGCGCAATGGTAAACAATTGCTTCGGTTTTGCGGCGGCTCTTTTGATGATCCCACTGTTGCCCGCGGCCGGCGGGACCATCGACACAATTGCCGGCAACGGCGATCCGGCGAGGGTCGGGCAACCGTTTGGTGTCGAAATTGGTCCCGACGGCGGGCTATACATTTGCGAAGTGACAAATCACCGTGTACGAAAATTCGATTTCGCGTCCAAGCAACTTACGACGGTAGCCGGGACCGGCGTGCGCGGCTACAGCGGCGATGGCGGGCCGGCGTCAGCCGCACAACTCGACGAACCGTACGAGGTGCGCTTTGATCGTGACGGCAACATGTATTTCGTCGAAATGAAAAATCACCTTGTCCGCCGCGTCGATGCGAAGACCCGAAGAATCAGCACCATCGTCGGCACGGGCAAAGCCGGCTGGGGGGGTGACGGCCATCCGGCAGCAAAGGCCAAATTGCGAAAGCCCCACAGCATCGCGCTGTTCGAATCGGGTGATCGCCGCGAGTTGTATATTGCCGACATCGGCAATCACCGCATTCGTCGCGTTGATCTTAGCACGGGAATCATTGTCACGGTGGCCGGAAACGGCAGGAAAGAGTTGCCGAGCGACGGTGAGTCAGTGCGGGGTAAATCGATGGTCGGCCCTCGAGCCCTGTGCGTGCACGGTGACAGCCTCTGGATTGCCCTCCGCGAAGGTCACAGTGTCTGGCGGTTGACGTTGGCCGGCCGAGGCCACGGGATTCTGCACCACGTTGCTGGAACGGGAAAGAAGGGATTCTCGGGCGACGGCGGGCAAGCGAAACAAGCAACTTTCGATGGTCCCAAAGGCATTGCTGTCGGCCCGCACGGCCATGTTTACGTCGTGGATACCGAAAATCAGACGATCCGAAAGATCGACACCCAGACAGGCACCATTACGACGATTGCCGGTGCCGGCCCGAAAGCGCGCGGTTATGCTGGCGACGGAGGTGCGGCCACCTCCGCCAAACTCGACCGGCCCCACGGTATTTGTGTCGATGCCGCCGGCGCGGTTTATATTGGTGATACGAACACGAATCGCGTGAGGCGGGTGGTGCCGTGAGAGGCCGGTGCGCTCTTTCGGGTGGTTCCGATTCGCAAGTCGAAAAAGGACGACCTGCGGTATTCCCTAACGCCGTTCCGCGGCTGAACTGCGATAAGGCCCGCCGTAAGAATCACGCAACGTGTTGCAGCGGGACCGCATTTGATTGAGGGTCTTCGCGTATTTTGCGTCGGCCGCTAGATTTTCCAGTTGATCCGGGTCGTTTTTCAGATCGTGAAGAAACTCGTACACGGGATTCTGCTCAAAGTACCGCGCATAGACCCACCGCTGCTCGCGCACCCCTTCCCATTTGGGAATGCCGCCGGGCAACCGCATCAGATGTTCACAGAAAAAATCGGTTCGCCATGTTTCCGGCTTTTCGCCGGCAACCAGCCTGCTTAGATCGGAGCCTTGATACGAATCGGGAGTATCGACCCCCGCGTAGGCCAGCATGGTACGCGGCATGTCGATGTTCAGTGCCATTTGCTCGGCCACCCGCCCGCGGTGCTTTTTGTCCCGTCGCGGGTCGTAGATGATCATTGGCACCCGCAGAGAATCTTCGTAATGCGACCATTTTCCGGCAAAGCCGCGATTCGCGCGGTAGTAACCGTTGTCGCCCATAAATAGGACGACGGTATTTTCCGCCAGTTCGAGCCTCTGCAATTCGTCGAGCACTCGGCCCATCGAATGGTCGACGCCGCTGATCATGCGAAAGTAGGCCTTGATATTCTGCTGGTATTTTTCCGGCGTGTCCCACCGCCAGAAGTAACGTTGGCGGTTGAGCGACTTCTTAAGAAAGTCAGGTTGGCTTTGAAAGATGGCCGGGTTGGATAACCGCGGCGGCGCCACGGTTACGTCGTCGTAGAAACCGTCAACTACTTTCGGCCACGGAAAGTGGTTCTGCTTGTCGCCATCTTCGGCGTGCGGGGCGTTGTAGCTGATCGACAGGCAGAACGGCTTGTTCCTGTCGTGTGATTTCAGAAAATCAATCGCGCGGTCGGCAGCGATTTGCGTGATGTGTCTCAAACTGCCATCGGCCTGCTTCTTGAAATAAGGGCCGCGGCCTAACGGTTTGAAGAAATCGAACATATTCTCTCTCTCGCTCCGTTGTACGCCGACGCCGAATTTGCCGACAAACCCCGTTCGATATCCAGCGTCGCGAAGCAACCTCGGATAGCTGTTGTCGACGAACTTGCTCGCCAGCGGCGGCTCGCGAAACGTGTAGCGATGTGTCCGCTCGACGAGTCCGGTGAAAATGCTCGCGCGGCTGGCAGCGCAGATTGAAGTTGTCACAAATGCGTTTTTGAACAGGACGCCCTGCCGGGCTAATTTGTCCATCGTGGGCGTTTTGATCACGGGATGCCCCGCACATCCCATGGCGTCGAATCGTTGATCGTCCGAAAGAAAGAAAACAATGTTCATGCGATCATCGGCGGTCGCGGCCAGCCCGCTGGCAACATAGCAGGCAGCCAGGACGACGGTTCCGATCTGCAATTTCCGATTTCGCATCTTCTGCTCCTAGTTAATTTAACAACGCTCGGCTATGGTCAGTCATTGTAACCACGCAAGCGCAAGACTTCTGCCGGTCAAATTAAGAATGAGCGCAACGATCGTTATCACAGATGCTGATTACGAGAATGCCGCTCACCAGCAAGCGATTGTCACCTTGCTGAACTCTTATGCGCACGATCCAAAGGGCAAGGGCAAACAACTGTCCGAACAAGTTTGTCGCGAGTTGGTTCCCGGTTTGCGGGACCATCCGTCGACATTGGCTTATTTGGCGTTTGAGGAAGCTGAACCGGTTGGGCTGGCGGTTTGCCTCATCGGATATTCGACGTTTAACGCCCGTCCTGTTCTCAATATCCACGACCTCGTCGTTTCGCCGTCCTGCCGTGGACGGGGAATCGGGCATGCCTTGATGGAACATATCGAAAACGCGGCGCGGGGGATGCATTGCTGTAAGGTTACTTTGGAAGTCAACGCCGCGAATCGCGGAGCAAAGAAGCTGTACCGCGAAATCGGATTCGGGCTGGCGCCGGATGGGTCCGAGAAGGAACCGGTATTTTTCTTGGAGAAGTACCTGTCTTAAAAAAGCAAGCCGAACGCCGAATGATGTCCGTTTGCCTCATTCATCCGTCACACAACCTTCCGATGCAGACTTTACGTTTTTGATGTACTTGTGGAGTGTGCCACGAGTCGCCTTGTATGGCGGCGCGGTCCACTGCTTTTGCCGGGCCGCGAGTTCGTCGTCCGAGAGATCAACCGACAGCGTGCTGTTTTCGGCATTGATCGTAATCACGTCGCCGTCTCGAATTAGCCCGATAGGCCCGCCTTCTTGAGCTTCGGGTGTGACGTGTCCGACGATAAAACCGTGCGAACCGCCGGAGAACCGTCCGTCGGTCACCAGCCCGACCTCGCCGCCCAGTCCGGCGCCGATGATGGCAGCCGTCGGCGCGAGCATCTCGGGCATGCCGGGTCCGCCCTTGGGGCCTTCGTAGCGAATCACGACGGTATCGCCCCTTTGGATCTCATTTTTTTCCAAGGCGGCGATCATGTCTTCTTCGCTATCGTAAACTCTGGCCGGACCGGAGAACTGCAGCCCCTCTTTGCCCGTGATTTTGGCCACCGCACCGTCGGGGGCGAGGTTGCCACGGAGGACTTGGAGATGGCCGGTTGACTTAATGGGATCTTCGACCGTGTGAATGATTTTCTGGTCTTCGGCCAGGCCCGGTAAGTCGGCGAGGTTTTCGGCCAGAGAATTTCCTGTGACGGTCAGGCAGTCCCCGTTGAGCAGATCCTTTTCTAGCAGGTACTTCATCAGGCCCGGAGTGCCGCCGACTTCGTTCAGTTCCTCCTGCACAAATTGGCCGCTGGGCTTGAGGTCGGCCAAATATGGCACGCGGTCGCTGACCGCTTGAAAATCGTCAATCGTTAGATTGACGTATACCGATCGTGCGATGGCAATCAAGTGCAGTACAGCATTGGTCGAACCGCCCACAGCCATGACAACGACCATGGCATTCTCGAAAGCTTCGCGGGTCATGATGTCGCGAGGTTTGATGTCTTTTTCAAGCAGCGTGCGAATTGCTTCGCCGGCGGAAATACATTCACGTTGCTTCTCTGGATCTTCGGCGGGGATCGACGCACTGTAAGGAAGCGACATGCCGAGCGCCTCAATGGCGCTGGACATCGTGTTGGCCGTATACATGCCACCGCAAGCGCCTGCGCCGGGGCAGGCGTGGCGGATGATCTGTTGCCGCTGATCATCGTCGATCTCACCCGAAAGAAACTGGCCGTAGCACTGCGCCGCCGAAACAATGTCGAGTTTTTGACCGTTCCACTCGCCGGCGCGAATCGTGCCGCCGTAGACCATCAGCGCGGGTCGATTCAGGCGGCCCATGGCCATGACGCAGCCGGGCATGTTCTTGTCGCAGCCGGGAATCGAAATATTGGCGTCGTACCACTGAGCGGCCATGACGGTCTCGATGGAGTCCGCGATCAGGTCCCGCGACTGTAGAGAGAAACTCATCCCGTCGGTACCCATCGAAATGCCGTCGCTGACGCCGATCGTGTTGAATCGCATGCCGATCATGCCCGCAGCTTCGACGCCTTCCTTGACTTTTGCGGCGAGTGTGTCGAGATGCATGTTGCACGGGTTGCCCTCGTACCAGACGGTCGAGATGCCGATCTGCGGTTTGTTCATGTCCTCTTCGGTAAGGCCGGTGGCGTATAACATCGCCTGGGCAATGCCTCGCGATTTGGGTTGCGTGAGTTGCGAACTGAATTTATTGAGTTGTCCCATGGATCGATCCTGTGTGTTGATTCGTTTTTGTCCGTACCACAGTTTAGTCGAGCCGGGCTGGGTCTTTCGAGCCCTCACTTCGCGCTACGTCATGCTGCGTCGCGGCGTGGCAACGTCGTTCACTCAGCGTTTTTAGCGGCCTGGCCGTTAAGTTTTTGAAATTCCGCACGGTAAACTGGTTTGCCGTCCAACCTTACGCGCCGCTCGAAGTGGGTGCGGTAGTCCGGATGATGTTCGGCCGCCCGCTGGGCGACCGGCAGTGGACCGGCGAATGCAGTGGCGTTTGCGATGACGTGTAACGCTTCGTCGAAGTAGTCTTTAACGTCAGTCCAAAAGTGCAACCGGCCGCTCGATTCGAGTACACGTTCGGCGTCGCGAACGAATGCCGTCGTCATCACGCGGCGTTTGTGATGGCGTGTTTTCCACCAGGGGTCCGGAAAATAAATATGAACGGCGCGGACGGAGGAGTCGATCAGCAGTTCGCGAAAAACCCTCAACCCGTCGCAATGAGCGACACGCGCGTTTGATAGTTTGCGTTTTGCCAACTTTGCAGCCGCAAACCTCGCGTACCTGGCGGCCACCTCGATGCCGAGGAAGTCATGTTGCGGACAGGCTGCGGCCGCGGTGGAAATGAACAAGCCTTTGCCGGTTCCCAGCTCGACTTCCAGCGGCGCGCTGCGGTCGAACATCGCGGCGGAGTTCCACGGCTGCGGAAAATCGTCGAACGAGAGTAAATGCCGAGAAAGGTCGAGCGACGTATCGATATTGCGGAGCGCGCGGCGACCCATGGTGAAGATTTAATTACCTTGAAACTCGCGTTCTGCTTCGTCTTCCCAATGCGTGCCCGGTTCCGGCGCGCCGGCGCTTAGCAGCGGCATGATGACTACGCCGGCAATAAATCCTCCGACATGTGCCCACCATGCGACCTGTCCGACGTTAGCTCCAATTGCCTGAAATCCCATCCAGATTTGAATTCCAAACCACCCAAACAACACCAACAACGCAGGCAGGTCCAGGATAAAGATAAAACCTAGAAAGATGATCGTCTTAACTTTCGCCGCCGGAAATGTAATTGCGTAAGCGCCGAGTACGCCGGCCACCGCGCCGCTAGCGCCCACAATCGGCAAAATACTATCCTGGTTGGTCGCCCAATGACAGGCGGAAGCTAATAAGCCCACGGTCAAATAGAACAGTACAAAAACAACGTGTCCCAGGCGATCCTCGATATTGTTCCCAAACAGCCAAAGAAACCACATATTTGAGGCCAGATGCAACCAACCGCCGTGCAGAAACATGCAAGACAAAAGCGAGATCAAGATTTCTTCTTGGTTGCTCTTCAACTCTACGGTTTGCGGCGGTGCCGCAGGACCCAGTAGTGGCCCAACCGCCTGGGGATCGTGTGCTTGCTCAAGGGGGACGGCGACCACCAGTTTTGGATCCTGAAACTGTTGGATACGCTTGGGCACGAAGCCGTAACGAGCATAGAGTTCACTGCGGACTGCGGCGGGCTGTTTTGCCAAGCAGAAATGAACAACAACGTTCGCGACGATCAACAACAGCGTCAATATCGGCCAGCGCCGGGTCGAATTGTTGTCGTAAAGTGGAAACAGCATGATTTAGTGCGTGGGGCGAGGAGTTTGGGGCCTGGGAAGTGGAGAACATTTTGCTCCACGCACCATGCTATTCCTGTCGCAGCGCATTGGCGGGCAGCGGAATTCCGCTCAGGTTCCCGTCGACAACCAACGATTGTCCGACGTAACACTGGAACCGACACAAGACCAGTGCGCCGCGGCGTAGCCTTTCTTGCTTGCATTGGATGACAAGTCGGTCGCCGGGCCGGACCGGATCGCGAAATCGCACGTCGTCGAGCCCGCCAAAGCCGACCATTTCAGCGCCAAGCAAGTCCAATTTTTGGACGTAATAAGATGCGAGTTGCGCCGCTGCTTCGCACATCAGAACCCCCGGCATAAGCGGCAGCCCGGGCATATGTCCGCGGGTCCAAAAGTCGTCCGGCGCCGTGTCTTTATAGCCCACGATCACCTTCTTTTCGGTGTCCATGTGGACAATCGCCGTCAAGTGCTCCATCTCGAAGCGTTGCGGATTGTACCTGCGGATGTCGTCGTTGTCCGCGATGACGTTGCTCACGTCATAGTCGGAGAATGGTACGAGCGGCTCTCGGATCGGCACGTTAGGTCTTTACTTTTCGGCGTTTTTGTTTGCGGGTCTTGCTGTTGGCCGGCCGTTTACCGTGATTAGCTTTTTTGATGACTCGAGTTGGTTTGGCCATTGGGTGGCTCCTGATGTGAGCGGTGATCTGCCTTCGTGCCGTTCAACCGCACAGTCTAGCAGTCTGATAGACGACTGAAAAGATCGACCGACCGCCGGCTGCTGTCTGGGTATTTAATTGCTGTCCGATGGCTTTATCAGCCAAAGCCATACCGAAAGCAAACCTGCAACCACCGCGATCGCAGCCAGCGTTCCAAACCGGATCAATCGATCTTCCGTGAATCCGGCAAACGACGCGCCGAAACTGCCAACGCCAAAGCTGAGCATGAAACTGACACCGTAGCCGAGGCTACGGCGGCGGGCCGGGACGAATTTGGCGATCAGTGAATTGGACACCGGCTGCGTCATGAAGAAGGCGATGGCGAACAGACCCGTGGCGACAACTCGAGTGGAACCTTCGGCGAAGGCCATCCACAGCAGGCAAGGCGCCTGCGCACAGTTAATGGCGGCCAACAGTAATTCGAGCGAATCGGCGCGGGCGATTCGGCCCGCCAAATACTGGCCTCCGGCACCGAGAATCAAAACTCCGGCTGCCAGGTAGTTCGCCGTAATTTCTGCGGGCAGATTTAAGATGGTCAAGTCGGCCTCTTGCAGATACCGTGTGAGAAAACTCAAAACACCCGCGTAGACAAAACCGATGATCGTCCCGATTAGGAGAAGCAGCGCATAGGGCGGCCAGAGAAATCTATCCGGGACGGGCCGGGACGGGGTGAGGTGGTCTTCAGTGTCGCTCCCAGTTTGGTTGGGAAGTTTCAGCGCAAACCATGCGGCGAGCAACAGGCCGGGAAGGCCCAGGACAACGAAATAGAATCGCCAGGTTGCGCCGGTCGTCAGCACCAGTGCGGCCAACAGCGGTGCGGCGGCGACTCCGCACGACCCAAAAATACCGTGGATTCCCAAAGCCCGCGGACGTTGATCGGGATGCGTTAAATGAGAGATCAGCGCGAGGCCGGCCGGGTGATAGATACTTGCGCACGCTCCCATTGAAAAGAAAACGACGAACAGCCAGCCCAAATCGTAGCAAACCGCAACCATCACCGAAGTCGCGCCGCAGCCGATCAAATAACCGATCAGCGTTCGCTTTGCGCCGAACCGATCAGTCAGCCAGCCGGCGAGAATCGCGCAGAAGCCGAACGGCAATCGCCAGCAGTTACTGAGTAATCCTGTTTCTCGTTCACCGACTTTGAAATCTTCGGCCACCAGCGTCTCGACGCTGGGAAACGCGAGCTCGTAGACGTGCACCAACGCATGCGCACATGAAATTAAGACGACGAGGCGAAAGAGCGTGCCGTTCATGCGTTGCTCAGTTCCGCCAGTTTCGCGAGCACATTATTGGCGGCTCCCGAATCGATTGCTTCGGCGGCCATCGCCGCGCAATCGGTTAGAGATTCCGATTTGCCGGCCGTCCAGAGTGCGGCGGCCGAGTTGATGATCACGATATCGCGGGCCGCGCCGGGATTGCCGTGCAGGACATCGCGAACCACGGCGGCGCTTTGTTCGGCGGTTTCGACTTGAATCGACTCCAGACTTGATTCGTTGAGACCAAAGTCGGCCGGCGTCCAGTTGAATTGCCGCGTCGACTGGTCGCCGGACTCGATGATATGGGTTGCGCCATTGAGGGTCACCTCGTCCAGGCCGTCGGCTCCGTTGACAACCAGCGAGTGCTTCGTGCCGAGCATCACCAGAGCTTCGGCGAGTAGCCCGGTTATTTCAGGTTGTCCGACGCCAAGCAACTGAAACGGCGCCGATGCTGGATTGCAGAGCGGCCCGAGTAAATTAAAGATTGTGCGAACGCCCAGTTGCTTACGGACCGGTGCAACGTGTTTCATCGCCGGATGCAAACGTTGCGCGAAGCAAAAGCAGATACCGACTTCGTCCAGACACCGCTCTACGACGGGCGTGTCCGCTTCGACGTTGACGCCCAGCGCTGCCAACACGTCGGCCGAACCCGTCTTGCTCGTCATTGCACGGTTGCCGTGTTTTGCGACGGGGACGCCGGCCGCAGATGTGATCAATGCCGCTGCCGTGCTGATATTAAAGGTGCCTGAAAAATCCCCCCCAGTACCGCACGTGTCGATCAGGCCTTCGCGTGCGGTTTGAATCGGAGTCATGTGTTCGCGCATGGCAGTCGCTGCACCGGCGACTTCTTCTACGGTTTCGCCCTTCGTCGCCAGCGCGGTCAGCAAAACCCCAATTTCACCTTCGCCACATCGGCCTTCCATGATCGAGCCGATGGCGTCGGCCATTTCTCGCATGGAAAGGTCTTCACCGGCCGCCACGCGGCCAATAGTGGATTCGATCATCATACGTCCTCGTCGGGTCTATCCTTACAGATTGAATCGTGATTTTAACGCAGTTGTGGACTTGTGAAGTCCGGCTTTTCCGAATTGATGACCTTCTTTACAATCGGCGTTCGCTTCGAATGGCGGCAAGAGACGGCTCGC
>JAYGDO010000625.1:0-1626 GCA_046582885.1 Pirellulales bacterium
CGACGCTCTTCCGATCTTGTGCTCAAGTAAACAAAAAACGGCTCGTCCTTGTTCGCTTTGATGAACTTGGTCGCTTCGCGAAACCAAACGTCGGTGCAGTAGCCTTCAGCCTTTTCTTTGATTCCGTTGCGGAAGTACGTGTCGTCGAAATATTTGTTGCCAAATACATCCGGCGTTTGCCCCACTCCGCCACCGCCGTGGTAAAAAGCCAGTTCGAAACCTTGATCCTGCGGGCGGCAGGGATAATTGTCGCCCAGGTGCCACTTGCCGAACATGGCCGTGCGATAGCCGCCGGCTCGGAAGACTTCGGCGACCGTCACCTCCTTGGTTTCCATGATTGAGCGACCCATGATCGTGTGCCAGACGCCGGTCCGCGTTGAGTAGCGACCGGTCATCAGCGCAGAGCGGGTTGGCGAGCAAGTCGGATCGACGTGGTAATCGGTCAGTCGCACCGACTGTTTGTGCAACTTGTCGAGATTCGGCGTCCGGATCATCGAATTGCCGTGAACGCCGACGTCGCCGTAGCCCTGGTCGTCGGTGATCACCAGGATGACGTTCGGGCGAGTCGCCGCCTGGCTGTCGGCTACAGCGACGGCCAAAACACAACAAACAGACGCAAGAAACAACCTGCAATGCATGGTAAAATACCCGTTTTCGAAGTACTATTGGTGGTCGTGCTGAGACGCGGATCGAACCGCGGCAACTCTGCGCGATCAACCATAACAAGAGACGCGGGACTTTGCCACTTCCCAGCGGCACAAAACGCCAGACTGCAGAGTCAGAAGATGCAACTCAGACAGTTAATCGCAGTCGTTCTCGTTGGCATATCGGCGCTCGTCGGCCAAGTTGAAACCGCCTGCCAGGCGGCCCGGACGAATTTTCTGCTGATCACCGTGGACGACATGAACTGGGATTCGGTAGGCGCGTTTGGCTGCGGAGTTGCGAACATCACGCCAAATATCGATCGCCTCGCATCGCAGGGAATGCGATTTCAACACGCCCACGTGACGATCGCCATCTGCCAGCCGACGCGGGCGGTTTGGATGACCGGTCGGTATCCGCATCGCAACGGCGCGCTCGGGTTCGATCCGATCAGTCCGGGCGTACCGACGCTGCTCGAAGCACTCAAGGACGCCGGCTATTTCACCGGCATTCTGGCGAAGGTTCCTCACGTCGTGCCAACTCGCGGCAAATCGTGGGATGTCGCCGTACGGGCCAGCGACTTGAAGGTGGGCCGCGACCGGAACTTATACTACCAGCGCAGCCGTGAAATAATCCGTCAGGCCACAGCGGCGAAAAAGCCTTTTTTTCTGATGGCCAATTCGCAAGACCCCCATCGCCCATTCGCCGGCAGCGCTCAAGAGCAAGGCCGCAAGAAGAATCCGAAAAAGAAAAAGCCCAACAGCTTTCCGGGTGTCAGCCGCACCTATAAGCCGGAAGAGATCAGCGTGCCGGGGTTTCTGCCCGATCTCCCCGAGGTCCGCGAAGAGATCGCCCAATACTATACGTCGGTCCACCGCGCTGACGAGATTGCCGGCGCGGTGCTTCGTGCCCTGGAGGAATCGGGCGCCGCGGATAATACGCTGGTAATGTTTCTGTCCGATCACGGCATGCCGCTGCCTTTCG
>JAYGDO010000013.1:0-2312 GCA_046582885.1 Pirellulales bacterium
TAAATGTGAAATCCCGGAGGAAGCTGAAACTGGTCGTCGAGCAACGTCGGCTCGGCTGCGATTGAAGTGGACGAGGCGATGAGGCAGATCGCAAGGCAAAGGTACTTTTGCAGCATGGTGGTGATTCCAGAATAATGTTGGAGAGAAGACCGGTGTCCTGGCTGGTGGGGCAAATGGGTATTGAGAATTCGAGAAATGAGAATTGAAAAAATGCACATTGCAAAAGCTACGTGACGGTATTCTGAACGTCACGTCAGCCGGCTGCAAGTCGACGGCGGCCAACGTCGAAGTCTGCGGCGGTTGAGATCTCAGAGCGGTGCCGCCCCGCTTGGTCTCTGGTTCGGTCTCTGGCTCGGTCACTTTCGGGGGCTAATTTCCACGGGCCTTGTTTTTTTCCGCCTTCTTTTTTTGAATCTGTCGCGGCGCGGTCTTGGCCGCCAATCGCCGTATCGCCTCCAGTTGGCGATTCCAGGAGGCTTCGAGCCGCGTTGCCTTGCCAGCTTGTTCGGCGGCCAGGTTGTTCGATTCGGCACGGTCGCTACGGAGGTCGTACAACTCCCAGGGATCGCCCTTGGCCGCAACCAGCTTCCAGTCGCCGATGCGAATCGCCCGATGTCCTTCATGGAGCCACCAGAGCAGGTCGCGACCGACGGTGACGTCTTTGTTGAATGCGGGGACGAGGCTGCGGCCGGGCGCCGGCGGGATCGTCTCGCCTCCCCACTCAGCCGGTTTGTCGATGCCCGCCACTTCTAGAATGGTGGGGACGATGTCGATCATGTGAGCCGGCGTCTGCCGCAGTTCACCCCGGACCCGGATGCCGGAGGGCCAGTGAACCACCAGCGGTGTGCTGATGCCCCCTTCGTGGACCCAGGTTTTGTGGCGGCGAAAGGGCGTGTTCGACGCGCTGGAAAATCCCGGGCCCAGGCACAGATAACTGGCCGCGCTGCCGGGTGGGGCCTGCGGATCGTGCCCCCCATGGCGCACCATGATTTCAGCGCTGGCGCCGTTATCGGACGCGTAGAAGATCAGCGTGTTTTCGAATGCGCCCATCACCTTGAGTTGTTCGATCAGGCGGCCGATCCCACGATCCATCCGGTCGACCATGGCGGCATGGATCGCCATCTTGGTGGCCTGGAAACGGCGCTGCTGAGCCGTCAGTTCCTGCCACGGCAGCGGGCGGTTGACTTCGCCGGGCCCCAGCTTTTTTAGCGCGTCGGGGAAGTGGTACGGCGGCCCCACATCGCCTTCAAGTTCCGACAGCGTCGTGTTGACCAGCGCCAAATCTTGCTGGCGGGCAAACCGCCGCCGCCGCATCGCGTCCCAGCCGTCGAGGTATTTGTCCCGATAGCGGGCGATGTCCTCGGGCAGCGCGTGCAGAGGGAAATGCGGCGCGATGAAGGCCAGGTAATGAAAAAACGGACGACCGGCGTGTTTGTCGGCGTGCTCTCGCAGACAGCCGATCGCGTGATCGACCGTGGCGACCGTGGCGTAGTATTCCGACTCGTCGGCAGCCGGCTTGAGCGGCGCGTCGTCCAGAAAATTACCCTTCGCCGTAAAGAAGTTGCCTTGATTTCTCACATTCAGCGAGCGGTCGAAGCCGGCGTCGAGTACTTTGCCGTCAATGTGCCACTTGCCGCTGTGATAATTGCGATAGCCATGCGGTTTGAGAAAGTCGGGCAGCAGCCTTGCCCACTGCTGGCGGACCCCACGGCCGCCGCCGCCCAACCCCGGCAGCGCGTCGCGATGTACCTGCTGGGCATAGTATCCCGTTAATAGCGCCGCCCTCGTCGGCCAGCATCTCGCCGTGTTATAGAACTGGGTGAAGCGGAGGCCGGCGGCCGCCAGCGCATCGAGGTTGGGCGTCGCGATCTCGCCACCATAACAACCCAGGTCCGAATACCCGCCATCATCCGCCAGGATGAAGACGATGTTGGGCTTTGACGCGCTGGCCCGGCCGGCCGCGTCCTCTGCCGGCACGTACGAGGCCAGCGCGATCGAAAATGGCAAGGCAAGAAGTTTTGTCGCACGCATCTACTGCTCCTGTCTATATTTTGCGGTGGAACTCCCCACGGGGCCCGGCTGACAGCCCGACCTGATGTTACTCCTGGAAGCTGAACGAATACAGTTGTCCGCCGATTAGTTCGAATTCTAACCGGACCGGCTCCCCGCGTAGGCTTTCGAGCGAGAATCCCTGCGGCCACTCAATCTCGGCATCGGTGACCGTTTCTGTGAGGCCGACACCGACAGCAAGTTTTTGACGGTTTTTGTCGAGCAGCGCGACCCTGATAAACCCGCCGGCTGCGACGTCCGCC
>JAYGDO010000014.1:0-9254 GCA_046582885.1 Pirellulales bacterium
ACCCTGTCCGCCACGCTGATTTGAATCGTCCCGAACCGCGTTGTGCCGATTTCCATGGCTTGGCGATCCCCGTGTTGTTTGCCGTTGTACATCCGTATACCGCTTCGCGCGCTTAAGGGAAACATCGTCTAGAAACCGGCAAAACCGCCAACAAAAACGACTTGCACGAATTATAGGTCTGTCAAAAGGTTAATCGGTCGTGTCGATTTTAACGAATGTACGGCATTTCGCCGAAGCGCTCGCTGCGACGACGACTAATGTACATTTATTTGTGGTTTCTTACCCTTTTTAATTCTTTTTTTATATTTTTTTAGGGTTTTCAACCCTTATCTGCTTGAAATCTAATTTCTATATGCCATAACTCAGACTCACATGACACGTACGATCTTCACCGAATGGCTAACGACATTGAATTGATCCTGGGCGAGCATCCTCGCCTGCTGGACGAGCGTTATCGAGTTTCCCTACCACCAGAACTGGTCGAGCCACTAACGACGGACGGAATCGAATGCGTTTTGGCGAAGGAACGGCCTGGGTGCCTGAGTTTGTGGAACAAACCACAGTGGCAACCCGCGCTGGATCAGGGCATCGACTTGGTGCGCGGCAAGATACGTGCAGGCCGCATGGAAGGCAGGTTGGCTCAAGTTCAATTGCTCGGCCGATTGCTTTCGACGCGGCACAAAGACGTCAAAATCGCGGGGCGTGGCCGACTATTGATTCCGGAAGGCTTTCGCGAATTTCTCGGCGTCGAAAAGGGACAGGAAGTCATCGTCGTCGGCGCCGCAATGTGTGTCGAAATCTGGAAACCGGAAACGTGGTTCTCGTATCTCGAGAAACGGATTCCACGCTTCCGACAGTTGTTCGAAAAACTTTCGGGCTAACAAGCTCATTTGCCATGTCTTTGGCCGCGAGCGCGCGGCGTCCGTACGCAGTTTTTAACTTCCGCCTGTGTCACCCGGACAGGAATGCAAGTCAACGTAACCGGGATTGTCTGCACGGATGTCGGCGCGCCCAGCGGCCGGGCATGGTTTTTGTTTTGGAGCGTCTCTCAGCTTAACCTAACGGCTGGGGACGGTGATCCTCATTCGACCATTTCACCAGTATCATCAGCGAGTGAATCTTCTGCCGGGCCCGACCGCCCGAAAATCAACGGCAGGGACAACGTCGTAGAATTTCGCCTCCGGTTATAGGTCGATTTGCAAACACACACCTCTCCTCGACGCCCGTAAAGGGCGTCGCGTTGGAGGCACCGCCCGGTGATCCACAACCCAAACCGCGCGACGGCGATCGGCGGCGTGTTTTGAAGCTTACGATCTATTTCTGGCCGGTTGATTATTCCAGACGATCCTGCACTTCGGCAGTCGTTGTCGCAACTGCTGGATTCCTTTCGACGACATGCGGGTCTCCCGCAGATCCAACTCGCGAAGCGATCTGAGTTCCGCCAAAACTGGGACCGACTTGTCGGTAACTGCGGTCTGACCGAGCCACAGCCGTTGGAGTTTTTTCATCCTTTGCAAATGGGCGAGGCCCGCATCGGTGATTTTGGTTTCGCCCAGATAAAGGCCGGTCAGGTTTGTTAGTTGCTGTAAATGACGGAGACCGGCGTCCGTAATTTGATTGCCGCGCAGGCCAAGGTAAACGAGTTGCGTCATGTCTTGCAAATGCACCAGTCCCGCGTCGGTAATATTGGCCTCACCCACTGGCAGATACTGCAGCCCCTTTTGGCCGCTAAGCTGCCGCAGTCCGGCGTCGCCAATCCTACAACGGTAAATATTGAGCCACTGAAGCTTTTGCAACCGATTCAAATGGACGAGTCCGGCTGCGGTTATTTGAGTTGCTTCCAAGGAAAGATCGGTCATCTCCGTAAAGCCGGTCATCAGCGCCAATTCATCGTCGCCAATTTTCGCGCGATTGGCGCTGACTTCAATGACGGCGTTGCCCCGCGTAAAGACCGTCGCGCCATGTTCTTTTAGCTGCTTGATGCACTCGGCCGCGGAAAAGTTTTTCTCGCCGCCCCTTGGAGCAGGCTGCTCCTGTGCAGCTACGGCCGAAAAAATCGCAAAACTGAAAACGGCAGCCAGCGGCAACTTGTCCATCCGATCAGCCCCAAAATCCGGTTTAGTACATTTCGCGGACCCACAGCCGCCATTATAATCCTGGTGTTGTCACGTTACCAATCGGCAAATCCCGTTGGAGGAGACTCTGATGATGTTTCGTACCAAGTGGGCCGCAATGGCGCTAGTCGCAACCGCGTTTTTGATTTCGTGCACGGCGAGTGCGGCAGAAAAACAATTTCTTTGGCAAACGAACTCCTACGGCAACGACGTTCACGTTATCGATACAAAGACAAACAAGGTTATTCGCCACATCGAAGTCGGTCCACAACCGCACGGCATTGCAGCGCCTGACGATGCGAGTGTCGTATACATTGCCATCGAAGCGTTCAAAGATCCGCTCGGCGAGCTGATCTGGGTCGATCCACGAACTTACGAGATCACGCACCGAATGCGGATCGGCCCCAAGCCGAATCAGTTGGCGTGCACGCCGGATGGCCGCTGGGTTTACGTTCCGTGCAACGACGGTCACTATTGGGTCATCGATGGAAAACAGCGCACGGTCGTGGCAAAAATCAAGACCGGCGGCCGGCCGCATAACACCCTGGCCTCGCGCGACGGAAAGTTCATGTATCTTTCGCCAATGGGCAATCCACGCCGGGTAACGATTGTAGACGTCCTTGCAGGACACAAAGTTGTCGGCCACATCCCGTATTCCGCTTCGGTACGCCCGCCCGCTTTGTTGGCGAATCAAAAGCGACATTTTCAGAACGTGGATGGACTGATCGGTTTCGAAGTGAGCGACGTCGCGGCACGTAAAATGGTCAAACGCGTCGAGCATGTGATTCCAGCGGAATTCAAAGGCAAGGGCAGCCGCTGCCACGGTATTGCGGTCCGCCCCGACCAAAAAGAAATCTGGTCGTGCAACGTCGAGCATCAGCTGGTCCACGTGCACGACATTACCAAAGACGACTATCCGGAGATCACTTCGATTCGCATGATCGGCCGCGTCTACTGGCTTTGTTTTTCACCGGACAGTAAGCGGGCTTATCTTGCCGTCCGCAGCGAGCGCAAAGTTGCCGTTGTCGATACGGAGACAAAAAAAGTGATCGCCCACATTGAAGTCGGCAATACGCCTAAACGAAACCTCGTGATCACACTGTCGGACAATTAGTACGCCGCGCATGATCAAATACGTCGCGGTTGGTATTTCGCTGATTCCACTTAGTTGTGGCTGCAACGATGGACTGAATCCGGTTGCCAAACGCGGAAAGTCTCTGTACGAGGCGAGCTGCGCGAGTTGCCATCTGTCGAGCGGTGAAGGGAAGGAGGGTGTCGGTCCATCGCTGGTCGGCTCCAAATGGGTCACGGGGTCGCCCGAGCGACTTGCACGGATTTCGCTGTACGGCATTCGCGGTCCAATCGTGGTGAACGGGCAGCAATTCAATTTAGAGATGCCCGGCGTCTACTACTACCAATTCGACGACGGACAAATGGCTGCGGTACTTACGTACGTACGACAAAGTTGGGGCAATGATGCATCGCCCGTCCCGCCCGGGTTGGTGGCGACCGTCCGGAACGAGTGCGGTGAGCGAGGTGATTCTTGGACGGTCGAAGAACTGGCGAAACGTGATTAAGCCGGGGCGAGGTGGTTGCCGTCGACCATCCTACGGCTTTTCAGCTTCGGCCTCTTCAGACAACTCCAGCCAACGCTGCTCGGCTGGTTTCAACCGCCCGTCGATTTCGACGTTTCGCTCGTGCAGGCGTTGCGCTTCTTCGGCGTCGGTGCAGCTCATGAGTTGGTTTCGCACGTCGCTCCGCTGCTCATCGAGCCGTGCAATTGTCCGCTCCAGCGCGGCAATTTCTTTTTGCCGGTGGCGGCGCTGTTGATTGCGCGCCTTTCGATCGTTTGGCGGCGTTTTTTTTCCGGTTTTTTCGCCGCCTGTTAAACTGGTCTGCGCGGCGACGTGAGGTTCTGAATCCACTTCTTTGCTCAGACGGTATACGTAGGAATCGAAGTCGTCCGGGTAGTGTTTGACACGGCCGTTGCGGACTTCAATGACACCCGTGGCTACTCGACGAACAAAGTGCCGGTCGTGGCTGGTAAAGAGGACCGTTCCCGGGTACTCGATCAATGCGTCGGCAAGCGCTTCCAGAGTTTCGACGTCCAAGTGGTTGCCTGGCTCATCCAAAACCAGCACATTGTGCGGCGCAAGCAACAGCGCGGCGAGGCAAACCCGTGCTCGCTCACCGCCACTGAGAACTTTGATAGGCTTGTGGATCAAATCACCGTGAAACAAAAAACTGCCGGCCACATCGAGCAACGTTTGTTCTACCGTATCTGGCGAACGCCGCTGATTCAGGTACTCAAAAATCGTCTCACGCTCGGGCAAACTTCCGTAAACATGCTGCGCGTAAACACCCGTTTCGCAGCCGTATGTCCACTCGACCTCACCATGCAACATTGGCAGTGAACCGATAATCGTCCGCAGGAGCGTCGTTTTACCGTGTCCATTCTCACCTACAACCGCCGTTCGGGTTCCATGATCGACCTCAAGATTTATGTCGGTGGCCACGGACAAGTCGGGATAGCCCATCGATAAGTCACGACAGCGGACTGCCGTACCTTGCCGCACGGCACTGGTCGGCACGCGAATCCGCACCTGTTTTTCCTCGGATTCCATTTCGCGTAGTCTGAGGCGGTCGAGTTGTTTTTGTTTGCTGCGGGCCTGCGAGGCGGTGCTGGCGTTGGCCCGATTTTTGTTGATGAACGTTTCGAGCTGTTTGCGTTTGGCGAGCGTAGCCGCATTAACTCGCTGGTCGTGCTCGCGAAGCTGCTGTTTTTGGGCCAGATACGCTTCCACATCACCCGGAAACAGATGCAGCGAACCGCGGGCCAGCTCGAGTGTGTATTCACAAGTCGCCTTCAAAAAAGTCCGGTCGTGCGAAACGATCAAGCAACCTGCCCGGAACTGCCGCAGGAACCGCTCAAGCAACATTTGCGTGCGCAAATCGAGAAAGTTTGTCGGCTCGTCGAGCACCAGTAGATTCGGATTCTGCAACAGCAGTGCGCTCAATTTGACGCGAGTCCGCCAGCCGCCGGAAAGTGCGGCGATCGGTTGCTCCAGCGTGTCGCCTTTTAGACCAAATTGATTGGCCACTTCGCCACATCGCCACTGTGGTTGTCCACCGTCGCGCATCAGGAATTCAGTCACCGATTCGCCCGGTTCGAACGGATCATGCTGTCGCAGATAACCGATCCGCAGGCGCGGACTGCGGATGACTTCGCCACGGTCGAGTTCCTCGTCTCCGAGCAAAATCCGGCACAGCGTCGATTTTCCGGAACCGTTGCGGCCAACCAAGCCTATCTTGCGCCGCTCCGGCAGCACCACGCTGGCATCGTCCAACAGCAACTGGTCACCGTAACGTTTTTCAGCGTTTTGTAGTTCAAGCAGCGTCGCCATGTTTTTCGCGTTGCGGGTTTTGACCCCGTTTTTGCACGGTAAAGGTCGCTCTTCTTTCGTCACGGATGGAACGGGGGTATTTCGGCGACGCGATGACCGTCGATCATTTCTTGCACATAATCTGCCACGCGGCCCGCGATACGGTCGATGAACTGCTGACCCGCTTCGGCAGTCGCCAGCGACGGCGCCTGATCGGCTTGATCTTTCCAGATTTCGGTTCGAACATTCTCGGCAAAGGCGGCTAAGCCAAACGCGGTCTCAAATTCCTGCGCGTGGCCGGGTAGGTGGGTTGGAATCTCGTCTCCGCTGCGCAAAAGCTCGCGGGCATCGTCTTTTGTTAACACATCCCAGTAAGGCAGAAACTGAAGATTCACCTGAAATCGCCGCAGCAATTGATCCCAGATCGACCGGCAAGGAACAATGTTGCCGCCATGCCCATTGAGCACCAATATATTATCAAATCCTCCGCGAACGAGGCTATCGATGACGTCCTCCAGCGCCGATAAAAATGTCCCGACGCGGAGCGTGATCGTACCGGGATGACACATGTGGTGTTCGCTAACACCCGCCATAATCGCTTCGGCGACCAACACGTGCGGCTGCAACCGCCTGGCAACTTCACTGGCCACATGGCACACGCTACGCCAGTCGTGCTCCATCGCCAAGTGTTCCAAATGCTGCTCGATCGCCGCAACCGGAACGATACACACCTTTAGACCGCCCGACTGCATACGCTCGCGAAACTCACGCCGAGTAAGCTTACGGAGCAGGTAGTTTTCGCCGCTGGACATCTTGCACCCTCATCATTTCGAAATGCGGTTCCCGACATTGTGCCACGTTCGCGAGGCATATTCTAGAATCATTGAGGCAGGGACTGGGCAGTTAGTTTTCGGACAGCTATCCTACAGCCCTCCTCGTCATCGCAGCGGGTTCGTTTAACGCCAAACTGCAGCAGCCGGTTAAGCGTACTTTGGGAACCGGCCGCGACGGCATCGTGTTTTACGACCCTACCTGAGTTCATATGAAGCCCGTCGTCCAAATTTCGCTAGACCTAACATCGGTTGCCGAAGCGATCGAGACGTCGGAAATGGCGCTTCGCGCGGGCGTCGATTGGCTTGAGGCTGGCACGCCGCTGCTGCTGGCCGAAGGACTGCACGCGGTGGGGCGACTTCGCGAACGCTTTCCCGAGACACCGATCGTCGCCGATCTGAAGACGATGGACGGCGGCTATCTGGAAGTCGAAATGATGGCCAAGGCCGGCGCAAACTTTGTCGTCGTCATGTCGCAAGCTCACGAGGAAACGATCCACTGTGCCGTCAAGGCCGGCCGCGATTTTGGCGTGAAGGTGATGGGCGACAATCTCGGCAGCGCGAGCATGATCGACGGCGCACGACGACTCGAAGATCTTGGCTGTGATGTGATTGTGCATCATATTGGCTACGACGAGCGCCGGGGAATCGCGGCCCGCGGCAAAATAGCGCCGACACCAATGGACGCGTTGCGCGAAGTCGTCGCGGCGGTCCAGGTTCCCGTTCAGGCGGTCGGCGGACTTTCCATTGAGCAAGCCGTGGCCACGCCCAGCTACGGAGCACCGCTGGTCGTGATCGGTGCGCCGCTGGCGATCGATAGCGACCGGTTTCAAACGGCCAGCGGCGACCTTGAGGATTCGCTGCGACTGATCTGCCAGCAAGTTCACAAGTTCGGCGACGTACCGGTGCGTAAGGAACTGGCATGAACGACAATGGCCAACCACCACTTGCCGCATTTCCCAAGGCGTACATGGACGAACTGTGCGTCACGGGCGAGATGACGCTGGAGCGTTGGATTGAGATGGCGTCGGCGCTTGATGTCGATGGCTTGGAACTGTACAGCGGCATTCGGGGACTGGAAACGCCCCCGCAATGGGAGTATTACCGCAGAGTGGCCGCGGACCACGGCATGCAACTGCCGATGCTCTGTTGCTCGCCGGACTTTACGCACCCCGATCCGAAATTTCGAGCGGAACAAATCGAATTAGAAAAAGAGTGGATCGACATGGCCGCCGGCCTCGGTGCGGCGTATTGCCGCGTGCTCTCGGGACAGCGCCGGCCGGAAGTTTCCGTCGACGACGGCATCGCCTATTGCACCGATTGCATCGAGGCGTGTCTTGATCACGCAGCCGACCGCAACGTGATACTCATTCTAGAGAATCATTACAAAGACAATTTCTGGGAACATCCCGAGTTCGCACAAAAGATGGATATCTTCTTGCGGCTGATTGAGCAGATTGACTCACCGCATTTTGGAGTCAATTACGATCCCAGCAACACATATCTGGCGGGCGAGGATCCGCTGGAACTGCTGCGCCGCGTCCGCGAGCGGGTGGTGACGATGCACGCCAGCGATCGCTACCTAGCGGAAGGCACGCTGGAAGACCTGCGCCGCGAAGAAGATGTCGTCGGTTACGCGCAGCGGCTGCGGCACGGGACGATCGGCAAAGGATTGAACGACTACGACGCGATTTTCAGCCTGTTGGCGGAAGTCGGCTTCCGTGGCTGGATCAGTATTGAAGATGGCGTCGACGGCATGGACCAAATGCACGAGAGCGTCGCGTATTTGCGTGGTAAACTAAAAGAACACTGGCCCGCGAGTTAACAAATTGTCAGCCGCAGCGGTGATTGAGGAAACTGGTTTTGTGATGAGGCGGCTCCTCGCTCACGCCTCGGTTTACGACGGCTTCTCTGGACGAGCGATGGCGGCGGATCAACAACCTAAATTTACGGAGAAAACAAATGAGAACCTCGATGTTACGTCCCAACTTGGCCACGATACTAATTCTCTCTTTCGCTCTCGGATCGGTGTTAGCCGGCGAGGCCGCCGATTCCGAGAAGGACGGCAAAGACGGTTTTGTGTCGCTGTTTAACGGCAAAGATCTCACCGGCTGGATTGGCGATACGAAAGGTTACCTTGTCCAAGATGGCAATCTCGTGTGTAAACCCGGTGGCAACCTTTACACCAAGAACCAATACAGCGATTTTGTTTTGCGCTTTGAATTCAAACTAACACCCGGTGCGAACAATGGCCTTGGGATTCGCACCCCGCCAAAAGGCGACGCCGCGTACGTGGGAATGGAACTGCAGATTCTCGACGATACCTCGAAGAAGTACGCCAAGCTAAAGCCCTGGCAATATCATGCGTCCATCTATGGTATCGTTCCGGTTAAACGCGGCCATCAAAAACCCGTCGGCCAGTGGAACGTTCAGGAGGTCACGGCGAACGGTCCAAAGATCAAGGTCGTGCTCAATGGCGAAACGGTAATTGACACCGATCTGAGCAAGATCAAACAGACGCCGGACATCCATAATTTGAAAAAACATCCCGGCATGCACAACAAGTCCGGGCACATTGGATTTTTGGGCCATGGATCCGTTGTCGAATTCCGCAATATCCGCGTCAAGAACCTGGCTAGCGGGCCGTAAGCAACGCCACTACGATTTGTAACTTGTCGCCGATTGCTCCGCCGCCGTCCGCGAGTCGGTCGTGCCCAGCGCTTCGCGCATGGCTTTGCCGTTTTGTTGGAACCACTGAAAGAGGATGCCGACATCCGTACCAATGCAGAAGTGCTTGACACCCATATCGAGATATTCCTGAGCTTCGTCGGGGCTTGAGATTTCAGCACGCGGCGCGATGCCCATGCTGAGCGCCGTATCGATCACGTGGCGCTCGGCCTCTTTGACTCAGATCGGACGAGCACACG
>JAYGDO010000022.1:0-5445 GCA_046582885.1 Pirellulales bacterium
CCCGGCAACTGGAAATCGCCGAAAGACATGGCCGGGTACTCATTACCGATATCGTCAATCAGCTTCGGTATGTTGCGTTGTTGCCGGACGGAGTCGCTCCAACTGTGATATTCCACGGAATCTTCGCCATGTTCATTTTCAAGCAGCACTCGCAGAAACAAGAATTTGTCGTCCGGGTGTCCAACGGTCGGAATCTCGTTCGACCCGGTGGCCCTTTTTAGGGCCCCGACACGTGCTTCCAGAATGCTCACGTCCACTCCGTCCACCGAGGCTTTTTTTTCGGCGGCATTGACTGTGCTGCGGTTCGCGATCTCCGACTCGTCTCCTTCGATGCCGAGTTTCTGTCGCAAACCAGCGACGGGATCCTTGCTCTTGATGGTTGTTAGTGTACCGGCAGTGAGCGCAACTAAGGCAACGGCCGTTGCTGCAATCGCCGTGGCTTTACTGACCATTTCGCCACGGATCGCTTTGGGCAAGTTCCGCAAACAGACGATCGACGTGGCCAGTCCGATTAGCGCACCGAGAATTGGATAGCTGTAAAGGCAAAGGCCGAGGATACCGATCCCCAGTGCAAGAATAAGGCCGCCTAACACGTTCTTTTCAGGCGGCTGCGGGGCTGCGTCCTCTGAATCAGCTTCGCCGACAGGATTGCCGTGGGTTGCGGCAACGCCAACCGGAGACGATTGTGCGTCTGATGGTGGACGCGGCGACCTGACTGGAGGTGCTGTTTTGCTCTTCACCGGATTGGGGCGATCGGGCGGTGTTTCTTTTTCGGTGATCGCTTCCGGTGTGGCGATGCTGCCGCGAAAAAGCCCGTGGATGCGACTCGCGGAAACCCACGATCCATCCATGCCTTGGCGAACAAGGTGATTTGGCGCGAGCAGGCCCTGCTGCGCGAGCGACTGCAGTTGCTGTGCGCTGAACGGACCCTGTTCTCGGCCCCGGATTCGGCAATACCACTGTTCGGACATGTTGAAGTATCGAGTGTTCTGAACTGTTCCGGTTTAGTTTAACATCAGCAAGCGGTCCGCTGTATCTGACCGGCAGCCCAGGGCCCCAACTTTTCGCGAAAGATTTTCGAGTTGTGCCGAATGTCCACCGGCAACGAGGGGTGCAGCAGGAACGCCGTAATCGCTGCGGTTTGTTCGTAATTTGAGGCCAGATTGCACAGTTCGCTTTCGATTCGTTTCCAATCTTGCGATCTGCCGTGAATATTTTTGTCGTGCAGTTCGACGATGATCACCGGCCGTTGCCGACCGACGTCTCCAACGCCCACCAACGCGGAACGGAAGACATCGCCGTGTGTGTTGAAGATTCCTTCGCAGCGGACCGTGTACAAAGTCATATCCGTGGTGCGGACGCGATGCGCCATGCGGCCGCAAAACCAGAAGCGTTCCTGGTCGTCCAGGTACCCGACGTCCCCCATGCGGTGCCAGACGTCAACAGCTTCGTAAATTTTGCCGAGCGAGTTTGCCTCGGTACGGGTGACATATTGCCGTGTGACGACGGGACCTTTAACGATTAATTCGCCAATTTCGCCCTGGGGCACCTCGTCAACATCGCCTAAGGTCGCGATCGATTCGTCGACAATCTGGATCACTTTCCAGCGGATGCCATCAAACCGTTTTCCGACACAAACGCCCGAGCCCCGGTCAGTTTGTTCTTGAGTGTCCGACAAAACTTCGCCTGCCGAAATCGTCGCGATTGGTAGCGCTTCGGTCGCCCCGTAAGGAGTGTGCATTTCGGCAGTCGGTGATAGGCAGGCCGTGAGGCGTTTCAATACGCCTCCTGAAACTGGTGCGCCGGCAGACAGTACACGTTTTAGCGTCGCCAGTGTTACGTCGTGTTTCTCGCAGTATCTGCCGATACGATTCCAAAGAGCCGGCGATCCAAACGACTGCGTTGCGTTCCAGTCATTAAGGACAGAAATAAAAGTCGCCGGATCGACATCGGCCGGGCGAGCGAAATCCATCTTTGGGAAAACGGTCGTGCCACCCATGCCGCTATTGAAAAGAGCAAAAAGTGGAAAGGCCGCGACGTCGATCGTCCCGGGCTCGATTTGATATTGCCGTTGAATCTGCACGACTTGCTCGTCGAAGTTTCTATGACAATAAAGGACTCCCTTAGGTGGACCGGTGCTGCCGGTCGTGAAAATAATTGCCGCCGGATCCTCGCCGCATGTGTTCACTTCGAACGGTTCATCCGAACCGCGCTGCCGCAGTTGATTCAGTGTTAGTCCGCTCCAAAACCATCGGGGCCCCAAGGTTACCTGAAGCTTCCATTTTGGAAAACGATGACGCAGTAGGGTGCGAATCGCTTGCGCTGCCGGGATCGCGATGAAGCCCTCCGGTTTGGCCTCGGCAAGACAACGCACCATGTTACGTCGGCCCGTGCCAGGATCGATGAAAATCGCCACCGCACCACATTTGAACAGTCCGAAAACCAGTGCGACAAAATCGATTCCAGGCCGCACCAACAGCGCGATCCGGGTACCCGCGGCGATGCCGGATTTACGCAATCCGGCGGCGATTCGATTGCTATCGGCATCCAAGTTGGCGAAAGTAATTGAGCGGTAGCGAGGCCTGCCACGCTGCCCGCTGGTCTCGACAACGGCAATTTGCTGCGGCTGTCGCCGGGCGTATTGCGACAATCTTGTCGCGACGTTCACGACCGTCCGCTCGTCGCTGATAGCGTGGTCCATACTCAATCGAGAGACTCCAAATAATCTAGCACTACCCTCGCGATATCCATGTTCAGCGTGCGGCCTAGCGCACGCCATCCCGGCACGGCGTTCACTTCGATGGCGTACAATTGCCCGTCCTTACCCGGCAGTAAATCGACACCTGCAAACGGCGTTTCCACGGCTTGTGCGGCGCGACGCGCGGTATCGGCAAGTTCGGGTGTCAATTCGACGGGCTGCATTGTCGCGCCGCGGCTTACGTTGGTCCGCCAGTCGTACGGATTGCACCGTTCGGCGGCAAGCACGCGGTCGCCGATCACAAGCACACGTACGTCACGGCCTTCATGCGGAACGAATTCTTGTAGGTAAATTACCGCGCCGAGCTGCTCGAGCATCGTGAATGCCCGCAGCGCCAGTGCTTCGTCGTCGAGTCGCGTGATGCCACGCCCCTCGCCCCCGAACAACGGTTTGACGACAACACTGCCCTCCAGTCGTTCGAAGTAGGTCATGGCTTCGTCGACCGTTTGGCAGCAAGCCGTGCGGGGCACCGCGAGGCCCGCAGCTTGGAGCTTGGCAGTTGCCAAAAATTTATCGACGGCTATCTCAATGGCTCGCGGTGGATTGATGATCGTAAGGCCGGCGGCTTGCAAGCGACCGAGCGCATCCATGCGGAACACAACCTGTTCGAGGGAGCCCCGCGGCATCGTACGTACTAAAATGCAGTCAGCCGTTGTCGCATCAAATGAACCGCTGCCGGCTTCCAATCCACTTTCAGAAATTTCTGCATGAAGTTGGCGGAATGTTGCGGGTACGACCTCGTGCCGTTCTCCAGCCGCGCGTTGCAGATCTTTGAGGTACCAGCTTTCTGTCGAACCAAGACACAGAATTCGCATGAGGTCGCCGTTAGGACATAAACGACTGGTGAATTAATTCGGCAGAGGTTTCTCCGAACCTTAGGGTCCGCCCGGTATCTAGATTAACGAGCGTTACGACTGCTGGACTGAACAACTGCCGGTCACTTTTATAAAAATCGTGATCGTGCCGTGCAAAGATACTGGCGAAAGGCTCGCCGTGATCGGACGAACTGTTGCTGGGAATTTGGGGGCCGATGGTTGCGAGGCTTTCGTCGTCACCGCGGAGCCAAAGTGTTACTTCGGCACCGTACAAAATCGCGTCGTTTGTGCGGCCGATTCCGGCGAGGTCGTTTTCCGCCACCGGCGGTAGCGGCGCCGTGCCAAAACCGCTTTCGACACGATCCAGGTCGAAACCCAATTCGTAAAGTTTGTGCAAAGCGGTTTCGATACTGCGGGCGACAATTTGGACGCTACCAGCTTGACTCGCGGTCGGCGCAAACAGCAGGACCAGATTCGCGCACGACACGCCACACTGTTCGGCTAGAAGCTCGGAAACCTGGCGTGTGGGTGGATCGCGAGATTCCAAAATGCCGACGGCGATTTCGGGTTGTTCCGCATATCCGATTGTTTCAAAGAGTTCTTCCTTGTTGGCTGCAGCCCTCATTGGACCGGAGCCCATCGCAAAGAAATCATCGGCTTTGATTTCCCAACCTGCATATTGCGAGGCCATGCATGCCGCAATCGGATGATCGGTATGAACTTCGACCGACAAACCTCGCCAGAGTTTCTGATTGCCTGAAGTCAGCGAAACATGGCCCAGTCCGGCCATGCAACATTCGGCTAACAGGCGACCGGCTTCCAGTCCGCCCGCCACTTGGGCACCGCAGTCGACGATGAGTGTGCCGCCGTCGAGTTTGTCGTCCGCAACGCGCAACGGCACAGCGCGATCGATGATGCGACCACAGATTTCAAAAGCGCCAACGTTCAGCTTCATTTTATTTCAGCGGCAAAGCTTATTGATGCCCATATCAGTGTAATCATGGCGAACAGAATTGGCTGTGGCAATGGGTTCAACGCGATTCAACGAACTGAGTGCGGTGGTTTGTTCGTATGTGCCGGCATCCACTAGAATGAAAGGCACAATTCAATCCCTAACGGCCGGTAGCCTCCCCGACAATGGTCAGTTTAACGGTAGAGAATTACGTCAAACAGATTTATCAAATCTGCGGTGAGGCGGGGGGACGTCCTGCGGCGACGGGCAAGATTGCAGTGGCGTTGAGTGTTTCGCCAGGAACCGTGACCAGCATGCTCAAGACCCTTAGCGATAGCCATCTCGTCTCGTATGTTCCGTACGAAGGTGTTCGCTTGACTCCCGCGGGAACTGTGTTAGCACTGCGAATTCTGCGCCGCCATCGGTTGATCGAATTGTTCTTGGTCAATGTATTAGGAATGAATTGGGATGAAGTACACGATGAGGCGGAGAATTTGGAGCATGCGGTCAGCGACCAGTTGGTTGACCTGATCGACAAATTCTTGGGGTATCCCAACGTCGATCCACATGGAGATCCTATTCCTAAAGCAGACGGGTCGCTTGAGTCCCCAGATGCTCAAAGTCTGGCAACCTGCGAAGTAGGTGAGCGGTTTCGGTTTAGCAGAGTAATCGACCAGTCGTCAGAGTTTCTGCGCTACCTGAGCGGGAGTGGATTGGGAATCGGGACCGAAGGTGAAGTCGTTGCTGTTGACTATAAGTTGACCGATGCCGATACGGTGACGATCACGGTCTTGGGCGAAAAAATGACCTTGGCTCGGGGTTTGGCGGCGAAGATTCTCGTTGGCAAGCAGCTGCCATCGAGTGCCTGACACGGTTCGCCACCGCGCGGCGGGCTGCATTTACAACTCGGCAAACACTTC
>JAYGDO010000246.1:0-20073 GCA_046582885.1 Pirellulales bacterium
TCTTACGGGCTCTGTGAGGATTGTAGTAAAGCGATTACGAAAACTAGGCTTAAGGCGATTCCCCATACCACGCTTTGTATCCATTGCGCTTCTGAACGCGAACAGGGATGATTTCCCTAAAGCCTGGCAAGGGTGACACTCAGCACCCCAGTGCAACTTTTCCACTCAGCCGCTACGCGGTGTTTTTGTTGATTGCTGGGATTGGATTTGCGGTCGATCTTTGGACCAAGGATTGGATTTTCTCCAAACTAGGCGACAAACTACCGGGTTACGTCTGGTGGTTTTGGGAAGGCCGCTTTGGTTTGCAACTCAGTTTGAATCGCGGCGCGCTGTTTGGAATCGGCCAGGGGTTGATTCCGGTTTTTGTGGTGTTGTCGGTGAGTGCCGCGATTGGAATTAGCTTTTGGCTGTTTCGAATGCGCGAGGCACGCAGCCTCTGGTTGACCGTCACGTTGGCGATGGTTACCGGCGGAATTTTCGGTAATTTATACGATCGACTTGGTCTGCACGGACTGGTGAAAGATCCCATCACAAAAGAACCGGAATACGCAGTCCGCGATTGGATTCTATTTCAATGGGATGATATGTGGCGTTGGCCAAATTTCAATATCGCGGACAGCCTGTTGGTTTGCGGCGCGATCATGTTGGTCCTGCACGCTTTTTTTGTTCGACCGAATGAAGATGATGAGCATCCGAAATCTGTCGATCAACGCAAGGCGGTGTTGTGACTCTTTGCCCTCGCTATTTGCATCAACTGCAAGCTGGGTTGGTGATTCGGCTTGATCGATAACGCCTGCTGCAGAGCGGCTTCGGCGTTAGCCGCGTCTCCGCGGGCCAGTTCTGCCTGGGCCAGCGCGAAGAAATTGGCGGCGGTGGGCGAGGTTTGGCAAAGTTGTTGGCGGCAGACTACGGCGTCTTTGCGGCGACCCAATGCGGTGTAGGCCTGTGCCTGCAGATCGATAACTTCGATCGGTACCGAGCCGGACACGAATGTGTCGGAAAGGGCCTGCGCGTAAAGTAGCGCTCGATCCGGTCGGCGCATGGCGATATATAAACGCGAAATCTCACTTAATAGCACAGGATTGTCCGGACGATAATGCAGAGCCTGCTGCAAATCGGATAGCGCCGCGCGGAGATCACCCTGAGCATGCCGCACACGTCCGCGAAGCGCCCAAGAGTCCGGCGATTTGCGGTCAAGTTGAATTGCCTGCTCGGCGCGGCGTTCTGCCTGTTTAATCTGACCGCCATTTAAATACAATTCGCCGACGCGGATTGTTAACGATGTGTCATGCGGCACGAGCTGCCGCGCCTCTTCCAGGTGACTCAGCGCCTCGTTGGTTGCATTGCGGTTGACGAGAACTTCTGCAAGATGGCGGTGCGCGTCGGCATCGACCGGGCACGTTTTGATCGCTTGCCGCAAGAGGCCTTCGGACTCCTGCCATTGGCCACGTTCGATGGCAACGAGCGCTTGGTTGGAGAGGTCGCGACATGTCGAAACAGAATCAGGAACCGGTCCTGACTGCCACGGCCAACTGCGGCAACCGCACATTGCTGTCGCGAAAATGAGCCACGCGCAGCAAGCGAGCGGTCCCCGGTCGACCCCCCATGATTTGTAGAATGTCAGTTGCACAAATAGGACATTTGGACGGTGAAGGTGGTAGAACCAAGCGGCGTGATGGTACGTTGGACCGGCAAAACGCACAAGATCGTCGCAGTCGCAAGTGGCGGTCGGCAGACGCTAGCTGTGAGCGCATCGCGAGGCTTTGCATGTATAATGGTCGTTCGCGCCGCCGCTGGCCCACTGTTGTGAGGTAGTACGATGGAGAGATGTGAAAAACGGAGAATTGCGATAACAGACCTGGAAGGGCGTGGCTCCTGCCGAGTCAAGATCTCCAAAAACGTGGGCCCGGCACGAGTTTTAACTCTCCAGCAGGTGTGGTTGATGTTATTGCTGGCCGGCGTTTTTGGTTTGTTCTCCTCGCCGAATTTGCTTGCCGCCGAGCGGCCCAATATCATCTTGGTGATGGCGGACGATCAAGGCTGGGGCGATGTGGGTTATAACGGCCACGAGATTTTAAGGACCCCTAATCTCGACGCCATGGCTGCTGAGGGACTACGGTTTGAACGCTTTTATGCCGCCGCACCGGTTTGCAGTCCGACTCGCGGAAGTTGCCTGACCGGTCGGCATCCGTTTCGATATGGTGTCCTTTTCGCGAATGTCGGCCACATGTTGCCCAGAGAGATTACGCTGGCCGAATTGCTCAAAGATGCCGGCTACGCGACAGGACACTTTGGCAAGTGGCATCTGGGCACGTTGACCAAGGCGGAAAAAGATTCCAATCGTGGCGGTCCGGGCGGCGCGACGCATTTCTCGCCGCCTTGGCGGAACGGATTCGAAGAGTGCTTTTCGACCGAGGCCAAGACACCTACGTGGGATCCGCTGTTGCGTCCCAAGTCGGCGAAGGGCGGCACTTGGTGGGATCCTGTTGGAAGTCTCGGGGATGCAAGTCCGTATGGAACGGCCTATTGGTCACAGGCCGGCGAAAAGGTCGTCGAAAATCTACGCGGTGACGACTCGCGTGCGATCATGGATCGGGCGATTCCGTTTGTTCGTCGATCCGTCGAGCGCGGCAAGCCGTTTTTTGCTGTGATCTGGTTCCACGCTCCTCACCTGCCGGTCGTCTCGGGGAAGAAGTACACCAAGCCGTACGCGGCGCATAGTAAACATCATCAGCACTATTGGGGCTGCATCACCGCGTTGGACGAACAAGTCGGCCGCCTGCGCGGCGAGTTGCGGAAGCTTAACGTCGCCGATAATACCATGTTGTGGTACTCTGCCGACAATGGCCCTGAGGGCAATGCCAGGGCTCCGGGTTCGGCCGGGCAACTGCGGGGCCGCAAACGTAGTCTGCACGAAGGCGGCGTGCGTGTGCCGGGAATTCTCGAGTGGCCGGCGCGCGTCAAAGGTGGGCAAACAACCGACCTACCGGCGGTCACCAGCGACTACTTGCCGACGATTCTCGAGGCGGTCGAACTAAGGATGCCCGACAATCGCCCGCTGGACGGCGTGAGTCTGATGCCGCTGATCGATGGTCAGATGAAACAGCGACCGCGACCAATCGGATTTCAATCGGAGGGGCAAGTGAGTTGGGTTGATAATCAGTACAAACTGATTCGAGTACGTGCTGCCAAGCGGCGTCGGGGAGAGAACAACGAGTCCGACGAACCCGGGGAAACGGGCGGTTTTATGCTGTTTGATCTGGATGCCGATCTCTCCGAGCAGAATGACGTTGCCGCCGATCATCCGGAGATCGTCAGGCTTATGTCTGCACAGTTGAAGTCGTGGCAACAGTCGTGTGCGGCTAGCCGTGCGGGTGCGGACTTCGCCAAGGATTCGAGGCCGGATTGACAGCGGCGACCGCAGCGGTTGGCGAGGCGATGCGAATGAGCAATTTTTCCAGCACGAGCCGCGCCCGGTTGGCGGCCGAACTGCCGCCCTTGAGTGCGAGATCGGCTTCGATCAACCACTCGTACAATTGCATTGCGCGGTAGCGGCCGATGCGGCGGAGTTGTTTTTCCGACTTTGACAAGAAATAAGGATTCACACCGGCCTGCTCCAGCGCGCCTCGTAAATGGATGCGTCGCCCGCGGATTTCGTGATCAGCAACGATTCGCGCGGTGGCGGCCAAGCGGCGGAGCGATGACGAAATCTGGGCCAGAATCGCGATCGGGTGCTCGCCGGCGTGAATCAACCGTTCGAGTTGCAATAATGCTTCGGCCGTGTCGCCTTTATAGGCCGCGTCGAGCATGTCCCAGGCCGTTTTCGCTCGCCAGCCGCCAACCAGTTCGCGGACCAACTGTGGTGTGATGCGTTTTTCGTCGCCGGCCATTAATGACAACTTGTCTAACTCTTGGTTGAGCGATCCGAGATCGATGCCGACGATTTCGACCAATTGTTTCGCAGTTTCGGCGCTGAGCACAATGTTGTAATGCGCTTCGGCCCGTCTGCGCAGCCAGTCGGTGATCTCTTTTTCGGTCGGTCGGCCGCAGTCGATTTGCAGCCCGACACCGACAAGTGCCTTGTACAGCCGTGTGTTTTTGGGCCAGGACGTCACGGTCAGTACCAGCGTGCCGACACGGGACGGCCTATCGACGTAATTTTCTAGTTCGCTTCGGTACTGACTGACGAACTCATCGGCCTCCTCGACGATGGCCAGACGTCGGTCACCTCCGAACAGCGAGACGGTACTCAATTCATCGAAAACATCGCGCCATTCGGTTGCCTGACCGGAATACTTCATCGCGGCGAATTCGGCATCCGATCCTGAAAGGGCATTTGCGGTTAGAGTGGCGAGCGCTTCGCGCTGCAGATACCTTTCGTCACCAAATAGGACATTAACCGGCCGTACCGCGTGGCTGCCGCTATTGGTCAGAAAGTCTAACGCCGTGATTGCTGCGGATTTTTTTGCCATGGCGATTTTCCGCCCCGATACAGGTGTGAGGAAATCACACAGCAGCGACCTCGCTCGCACGTGGGGTTACAACAAAGTCTCGAAGTGGTGCATTGTGCGACCGGGTCCGAGTATACCGCGCAGCCAGTCGGGCCGTCTAACGCCCTGCATTTAGCGTCTCACTTGCACGTCGGAGATACCGAGACGAGATGTGTTGAACCGTGCGGAGAGGTTGCCGGATTCAACGACACTAATCCAAATTTGCGGGGCGTCTCCCCGCTGGGGAAGCGTCGGGTGCGGATTTGCTGAAGATTGCACCACGATGCGAAATCCATATCGGCCCGCGGATGGGACCGTCACGAGGATTGGAGATTGTCGATCGGTATCGCTTCCGTAGTTGTTCCAGGTGTCACCGCCGTCGGCGGTTCCCCATAAATCGACTTTTACGATGTTCCGAGTGGCCGTGCCGGCGTTGTACGCCAAATCGAAGCGAGTTGAATCGACCTGCTTGGTCGTGATCGTCGTCGGTGACGATGCCTGTTCGGTGAAGCTGGGCTTGGGCCGGCTCACTGCGGTCGGGACGAGAGTTGGCGACGTTTGTTCGAAGGGCGTTTGCGAGACTTGATTCGGGGGCCAAACACGGGAGCCATCTTTTCGCCACTGTGCCGCGGTGGGGTGATTTCTGTCGGTTTGCTCATTTGAAATGGGGTGCGTGTGCGCTGCCGGTGCTGCTGGTGGGACAATTGCTTTGCTAATTGACCGGTTGCCGGCGACATCGGAGATTTCGGCCTGGATCATAACTTCGCTGCCGGCGGCTGCCCCCAGCGTAACCTGGCCGGTCGTCGAGTTGTGATGGTTTCGATCATCCGGGGTGGCCGGGCCGTGCATCGCCGTATACGGCATGCCTACGGGACCCGCTTGAATCAGCGGGTTCCGAATTTTTGTACGGTCAATTAATACAGATTGCCAGTGCGGGGTGCCGACAACTCGGTATTGAATTTTAATCGATGCTGGTTTGATGTTATCGTCGCGAGCCTGCCAATGCACGATCACGGTATTTGTATTGATGAAGCGTTTAGCGGAAATGCTCAACGAGGGATGTATCGTATCGACCAACACCCGCAACTCGGTCTTCGGTTTGCCTTCGTCAATCGGTCGCCCGCGATGGTCGATCGTTCGTACGCAAAACAGCCACTCGCCGTCTCTAGGCGCGCGAAACTGAAAGTGGCCCTGTTGCGGCGAAACCCGATCGACCAGTTTCCAGCGGTCCCCATCAGTGGACAGAAACAGCTGTGCCTTGGTGGGCATTTTGTTCGGTGATTGCGTTGGGGTGACGGTAAATGGAATTGTGAACTCGTATTGTCGCGAAGTCACAAGCGGCGATTCCAGCGTGTCGTCCGCGACGCTCCGCGCACAGGCGGATGCAGCGAAGCATATGACGACCGCGAAAATTCTCGCTTGCCGCATCGGGACACCTTTCTGGGCGTGGTTGCCTCGCGCGCGGGCCGCGCGCGAACATGGGCCACCGGTATCGATTAAATCGGTCGCAGAGGCGGCATGGCTAAAGAACGAATTTCTCCCGTGAGGGCGTGAAAAACGTGGAGTTGGGATGGGCTTTCCCCGATCGCCCCGCCAGCAGCGATATCGCACAACGACTGACAGACTGTCCACACTTGTCAGAATTACATTTCCGTTTCTGGTAAATGTGGTTGAAAAGGAGGCCTCCGGCCCGGCCGGGGTCCAATGAGACGGGCCTGGAGTCATCCGGCCACGAAAAACAAAATCGACCCCGAGAACGTGTCCCACCCGCTTCGTTGTAATCTGTTCCAATTCAACGTGTAATGGCGGTAAATCCTGGACTGCCGCGTGGGCAAGGTACATAATGAACTGGGTCGGCACCGCAAAATCGTTGCAGTTCCTATCTGTTGTCGAAGTTGAATGCCCCTATGTCGAACACGGAGGCTCTTGAAGCGCTGACTGAGGCGATTATTCTTTTTGCCACAATCGCCGTGCTCATCGCGATTGGGGCGCACATTGCGTCAAAGTGGCGCGGTACTAAGGAAGACAACAAATTGAGTACCAGTGAATTGCTGACCAAATACCGGGAAATGCATTCCAGGGGTGAGCTTAGCGACGAAGAATTCCGAAACATAAAATCGCGGCTGGCGAACCAATTGCAGAATGAGTTAAGCGATTCGGACAAGCTAGGTTAGGACAAATCGACCGAATGCTGCGAATGGACCTGCTGGATGGGATCGGTGGGCGTCAGCCGAAAAAACGGACATTGCGGAAAGGTTTACCTTTTTTCACACCAAAGGGAATAGGGACGTCCGACGGAACGGCTCGATGGCCGTTGCGACTCGAGTCACATCATGATTTTGAACGGCTTCCCAGTGCCAGTGTACTGGTGAGAGAACGCACTGCGGTGCGTTTGCGTTGAAAGGAGACAGAAGGATGCCTTCGGGACGAGACAATATTACCGGTGGCCGACGCGGTAGCACCACCAAGAAGAACGCATTTTGTTCTTTTTGCCGCAAGAGCTACCGCGACGTGGGTCCCCTGGTCGAAGGGCCGGGCGACGTTTACATCTGTGGCGATTGCATTGAACTTTGCCAGTCGATCCTCGACCAAGAGCAGCGCCGCCGCGGGGCGACGAAACCGCTGTTCACACAAGTTCCAACGCCGCGGGAAATCGTTGAACACCTCGACGAGTACGTGATTGGCCAGGATCACGCCAAGCGGGTATTGTCGGTAGCCGTGCATAGCCACTACAAGCGGTTGATGGCGGACGAGGAAGGCTCGGACATCGGGATCGACAAATCGAATATTTTGTTGATTGGACCGACTGGTTCGGGCAAGACATTGCTGGCCAAGACGTTAGCGAAAGTTCTAAATGTCCCGTTCGCGATCGGCGACGCCACGACGCTTACGGAAGCCGGCTACGTCGGTGAGGATGTTGAAAACTTGCTGCTCAAACTGTTGCATGCCGCGGACTTCGATTTGGAAGCTGCGCAGAGGGGCGTACTCTACATTGACGAAATTGACAAGATTGGCAAGACCAGCCAGAACGTTTCGATTACACGTGACGTTTCCGGTGAGGGCGTGCAGCAGGCGTTATTGAAGATGCTGGAAGGCACGTCGGCCAACGTGCCGCCACAGGGGGGCCGCAAGCATCCCGAACAGCAGTACATCCAGATGGACACCACGAATATCCTCTTTATCTGCGGCGGGACGTTTGTCGGCCTGGAGAAGATCATTGGCAAGCGACTCGGGCGGCGAACGATCGGTTTTGGTCAGGAATCGGGCATTCGGACCGAATCGGACCTGACGACGACGTTGCCGCAGGTGACGAGTGACGACATCCTCGAATTTGGTTTGATTCCGGAGTTAGTCGGTCGGTTGCCCGTTCACTCGGCGTTGACGCCGCTGGACACCGGTGCCCTGGTACGTGTTCTCACCGAGCCGAAGAACGCATTGATCAAGCAATATGAGAAACTGTTCGAGATGGAAGGTGCGAAATTGGAATTTTCAGACGAGGCACTGGTGGCGATTGCCGAAAAGGCGCACCAGCGCGAGACCGGTGCACGCGGTCTAAGAGCGATTATCGAACAAGTGATGCTCGATATCATGTTCGAACTGCCTGAGCAGGAATCGGGTGGCAACTATGTAATCAACGATACAATCGTCAATGGCCAAGCACACATGTTCCCGGTCGAAGAACCAAAACAGAAGAGTGCGTGACGTTCAAGCCACCGCCGCTTTATAGCCACGGTGGAGGTCAAGTTTCGCACGCGAGATGAAAACGAGGCTTGGAATTTAGATTCCAAGCCTCGTTTTTTATGCGCGTTCTTCCGCGCGGCTACTTGACCATGGCCGCGCAACTCGGTACCTAATACTCAGTGGTCGCTAACTGATACTTAGATGTGGAGACATCCATGCGTCGTGCAAAAATTTCGATAATTGGCGCCGGTAACGTCGGCGCGACCACCGCACACTGGTGTGCTGCCTCTGAACTGGGCGACATCGTTTTGCTTGATATCCCACAAACAGAGGGTATGCCGGCTGGAAAATCGCTCGATTTGATGCAGGCTTCACCGATCGTTGGATTTGATTCGAACATTACGGGGACAAACAGCTACGAAGATACCGCCGGCAGTGATGTGGTGGTCATAACGGCCGGTCTGCCGCGAAAACCTGGAATGAGTCGCGATGATTTGCTAAAAACGAACGCCGGCATCGTCGGTTCAGTCGCTGGTGAGATCAAGGCAACCAGCCCGGATGCGTTGGTCATTGTCGTGAGCAATCCGCTCGATGCGATGGTTCAGCGGGTATATCAGGTGTTGGGCTTCCCCTCAAATCGGGTGATGGGCCAAGCGGGAATTCTTGACACGGCAAGGTATTGTACGTTTTTGGCGATGGAAATCGGCGTTAGCGTCGAAGACGTGCAAGCGATGCTTCTGGGCGGACACGGGGACACAATGGTGCCTCTGCGGAGTTGTGCCAGTGTGGGAGGCGTTCCTGTCACGCAGTTGATTTCGGACGAACGGCTGGAAGCTATCGTCGAGCGGACCCGCAAAGGCGGAGGTGAAATCGTTGGGCTATTGAAGACCGGCAGCGCTTATTATGCACCGGCCGCCGCCACGGCGCAGATGGTAGAGGCGATAATTCGCGACAAAAAGCGGCTGATCCCGGCCGCGGCCCTTTGTGAAGAGCAATATGGTGTCGGCGGCTACTTTGTCGGCGTACCTATCATCTTGGGGGCAGGCGGCGTCGAGAAGATCGTCGAACTGGACTTGGACGACGACGAACGGGCGGCATTTCAGCACAGCGTTGATGCCGTCAAGTCGCTGGTGGCGACGATGGAGCAATTGGCCTGATTCTTGATGCGTGGCTGTGGTGGTACTTGGTTGAGACCACCTTTTCGAAAAACTGGAAACACTACCTTTCTAGCAATGGTGTTGACGCGAAGATGTGAGTGAAATAAATTCCGTGTGTGGAGTTTGAGGCGGATTAGGGAACGTACAGGGCCAGAGTTTGGAATGATCGCGGGCGGTTGATTTGATAGATTTTCAAGAGACATTTGGCCCACCGGTTGAATCGCATCAGTGGCGATACATTGTGTTGCATCACTCGGCGACCGTCGGTGGTAACATTGCGGCCATCGATGCGGCTCATCGGAATCGAAAAGATCAGTTCAGTGGCGCATGGCTTGGCATCGGCTACCATTTTGTGATTGGCAACGGTAACGGTATGCCGGACGGACAGGTTGAAGCGACGTTTCGCTGGGACGAGCAAGCACCCGGCGCGCATACAAGCAGTCCCCGGTATAACTTGGATGGCATTGGTATCTGCCTAGTCGGAGATTTTGAATTGGCGCCGCCGACGGTGCGTCAGATTTCTAGCACCGAACAGCTTTGCCAGTGGCTGTTCGAACGATTCGCCATTCTCAAGAAGAATGTGGTCCGCCATCACGATGTGGCGGCGACGCGATGTCCCGGTCGATTGTTTCCTTACGGCGAACTCCTTGATTATTTACCAACAGATTCAGTCGTCACGGTGGGCAGCAGAGCGGTCGGCGACATTTGACGCAAAAAGGCTTGGCGGGCCATGAATCGAATCTCAGTTGAAGAAGCGTTGCCGTTGCTTGCCAGCAAACCGCAAGTTGAACGCAGTCAAGATTGCCGGAGGATGGGCAATCAAGTAACGGTCGACCCCGTCGGTCGCGCGATCTTTGCACCGTTACACTACGAAGCTAATTACGCGTATCCGTTGCTGGTCTGGCTACATCCGGAGGGCCACAATGAGTTGCACATCCGGCAGGTCATGCCGGGTATCAGCATGCGCAACTACGCCGCCGTCGCGCCGCGCGGCACGCATGAGGTTCCCAGTGGCGACGTGAGTCAACCTGATCAGCGATTTACTTGGCGGCAGACGGAAGACCATATTCTGCTCGCGCAGCAACGCGTTTTAGATTCGATTGAACAGGCCCAAAGGCGTTTCCGCATTCATCCCAATCGTATTTTTCTTGCCGGCGTCGGTAACGGCGGCACGATGGCGTTTCGCATTGCGATGATTTTTCCAGATAGATTTGCCGGCGTGTTATCGCTCGGCGGCGCGTTTCCCGTCGGAAATATGCCGTTGGCTCAGATTAACGCCGCCCGGCGTCTACCGTTGTGCATCGCTTCGAGCCGCGACAGCGCCAACTATCCGGAATTGCAACTTTGCAAGGATCTGCGGCTCATCCATTCGGCGGGAATGATGGTAACGATGAGGCAATATCCCGGCGGGGATGATAGCAGTGAAATGATACTTTCAGACGTTGATCGCTGGATCATGGATGTAATTTCCGGCGACAGAGGGGCATCGGTCGTATCTGCCTGACCGCTGCCGCCTGCCAGATTCTTGGGCTCCAAGAGTCGGCCAGGCAATTTCTCTTTCGGGACGCCATGGAGGGCGTCCTGCTTTTTTTTAGCGCGGTTGACATCTGTTGAGGTGTTCTAGTACGCTCCGCCGCCGCTCCTCGTACCAAGGTGCCCTATCGCGATTGGGTGGCGAGTCTTTTCTTTTTATGGGTAGTCGTCGATGTGCTGCCTGATCGACCGATCACGGGAAATAAAGGCATGGATACTCGATTAGGAGATTCGGATTCCCGACTGGATGTTTCGGAGCAATTGCATCGCTTGCGATGGAGTTGGCTTACCGCCCACAAGGTAGTGCGGCGTATACGCTCCATCTCCTAACTCCCCCCTAATCCGCCAAAGCGGCAACCTAACATGGCAATCAACGTACTGGATCAATTCCGCGCGAACCTTGTTCGGTGGTGGGCCGACCTGTCGTCGGCCTCGCGCTGGACGGTCGCTGGTTTGATTACGATCGTCTTGTTTGGCGGAGTGTATCTGTTCGGTTCGGGGCTGAACGAGCCCGACACGTTTTTGTTTTCGCACGATGTCACGATGAAGGATCTCGAGCGGATGCAGGAGGCGTTTCGCAAGGCTGGACTCGATCAACATGTTGTCGCGTCCGGTCGGATCAAGGTGCCGCGCGATCAGCAAGAACGATACTACGCGGCACTCGCTGACGCGGAAGCGCATCCCCGCGAATTTGACGATGATTTCGACAAGGTGATCGCCGAGTCGAGTTTTTGGGAGACCCGCGAACAGCGACAAGCGCGGCTCCGCGTCGCTCGCCAACGCGTGCTGTCGCGCATCGTGGCAACGATGAAAGGCATTGCTCGCGCTTATGTTTTATTTGACGAAGGGGCTGCTGCGGGTCTTCGCAGAAAACCGCAGTTGAAAGGTTCGGTGAGCGCCAAAGCGGTCGACGATGAACCGCTTAGTGTCCGTCAGGTAATTGCCATGCGGAATTTTGTATCGGGCGCAATTGCCGGCCTGGAGCCGAATCAGGTGACCGTCACCGACTTATCGACGGGTCAGGTCTATGCGGCGGGCGAGGACGCCGCCGGCGCGCCGACCGCTCATCTAGAGCGCAAAGTTACCTTCGAACGCCAATGGACACAAAAGATCAAACAGGGACTCGATTGGGTTCCCGACCTGCGCGTGAGCGTCGATGTTACGGTGCAGAGGCAAGTCGAGGATGACTCGGCAAGTATGAAATTGGAGGATTGGGTTCCGACCGATGTCAAAGTGGCGCTGAGTGTGCCTGTCAGCTATTTGGAAAAAGTGTGGCGGACCCGCACGCGGGTACCCGGCCAAAAGCCGACCCTGCCGACGGTGGTACAGGTTGACGCGTTAGGTAAGGAGATCGTCACAAAATTAAGAAACTATGTTCTGAATCAAATCCCGCAAACACATGGCTCGCAGTGCGAAGTGCAATTTTTTGATGTTCTCGCAGAGCATGAAGCCGCGGGCAAAGTGTCGGAGGTCTCTACCGCGACTACGATGTGGGAGTCTTATAGGTGGGTGCTATTGGTCATTGCCGCTATGGCGATTGTGGTTTGGCTGAATTTTTATCGGCATCGAGAGCTTGGACCGGGGGAGGTATCGCAGCAGTTCTTGGATTATGTTGCGGCAACGGACCAAGCGAGCGATCCAGCCGAGACGGAGAGAAAACAATTAGCGGCAACCGCTTCTCGAGGTAGCGATAACGAACCGAATGCAGCGCACGTCGCAGCGTTGGCCGACTCGATCGAAATCGAACGAGTCGTGGCGGAGCGTGCGGATCCCCAGATGCCAACGCGACTTGTGCCACGCGGTTACGTCACGGGGCTGGAATTGAACGACTGGACCGGATTTCAGATTTCGTCCAGCCCAAACACAGCCGAGTCGGAAGCCGCCAAGTCGGCGGATAGAGATCGTTTGAAAATGCTAGAACATCTCGACGCGCGAGATCTGGCCCAAATGCTGGCTGACGAAACGGCGCAGGTCGTGGCGATTGTATTTTCGCACCTTGATCCGGTGCAGGCAGCAGATGTGCTGAAACGACTTCCGGAGGTAATGCGTGTCGAGGTTGTACGGAAACTGAGCAACCTGGATCAGCTAAGCGATGATGTTGTAAGAGAAATTGAAGAGGGATTAGAAAGTTGGCTCGCCGATCAGCTAAAACGCACTCAGCGCCGCAATGCCGGAATTCGCGCGGTCAGTAGTATTCTGGAAGCCTCTTCAGGAGATGTGAAGCGTGATATTTTCGAGCAGCTGCGGCGAAAAGATGCGCAGTTGACGTTGGAACTGCAAGGTGACGCCGGCCGCGAGGTTTTCAGCTCGCAGATGAACCGTTCGACGACAAATCGCGCACGGGAAACATCAGGACAGTCAGCATCACCCAACCCGACTAGCGGCGAGAAGCCCGGGACTTCGATGACATTTGAAGATGTCATCAGGTTGGATGACGCGACGTTGCGGACCGTTGTTGCTGCGGCGAATCCGCAGGTTGCGATTCTCGCGTTGGCCGGTGCGACAGGCGATGTTGTCGAGCGCTTGATCAAACAAATGAAGCCCCGCGAAGCCGACCGTTTGCGCGGCGCGCTGCACAATCTTGGCCCCACTAGGCTTCGGGACGTGGAAACCAGTCAACGGTCACTCGCCGATATAGCGTCCAGATTGGATGCGGACGGCAAAATCAATTTACGGGGGAAGCGGCCGTTATGACTCTCCGTGTGATCCGCTTGAGGTAACTCACTTCGGTGTCAGAACATTTCGACCAAGTTGATCACGCGGCGGCGAATGTTGTCGTTGAATTGGGCGGTACGGCGCTGCCTCGCTATCAGGTTGAACAGTTGAGCGGCAATACAGTCATTTCGTTAGATCAAGAAAAGGAAGAACCCGTAAACGTGTATGCCGACGGGCGGCTTATCGCCCGTGGCGAATTGGTCGCCGTGAAAACGCGGTTTTGGATACGGATCACGGAACGCGTGCTCGGTGTGGACGCCGTAGTCTAGCACGGTCTTGAAAAATGACGGCAGGATTGAAAACTTTCACCACAGTCGCACTGGTTGCCGTGACGCTATCCTCGGTCGCTGCAGCGGAGGAAGGCCGCTTTGCGTCGGCGGGGTCGGTTTTGGATCCAGCCGATCCATCCTTGGCGCCGCCCTCGGGCCAACCCGAAGTACCGTCGACGGCGTTTTCGAGCAGACCAGAAAATACTGCGACAGAAAAACCACTTACACTGCGGCGTAACGCCAATTCTGATCTTGCGGGAAACCGTAATTTGAAATCCGGCGGCTCGTTGTACACGGTGCTGGGCAGCCTTGGACTGGTGCTGGGAATCTTTTTCGCGGCGATGTGGTTTTTCAAACGCGGAATGCCTAATTCGAATCTCGCGTTGCCGCGCGAAGCGTTTGAAGTGTTCGGGCACGCAGCGATCGGGCCTCGACAGCAAGTTGAACTGGTGCGTATCGGCGACAGACTGCTGTTGGTTGCGGTCAGCCAAGCCGGTTTACAGACTCTCACCGAGATAAAGGATCCACGCGAAATCGAACGCCTGGCGAGATTATGCAAGCGAGAGACCGTTGAAGTCGGGCGATCGCCGGATGACGTTGTGCCGCAGCGCACATCCCGATCCAGACACATCCGCAAGTCGCGGCAGGACGATGGACCGAGCACATTCGAACCAGCATACACGGGGGGCCGCGATGCGTGACCCATCCATTTCACCGGCGTCCTTTTTCCGGTTGCCGCTTTTGCTTGTCGTGTTCGTTGGTGTGGCGGTTGACGCCGCGGGAGAGGTGACCGGGCCGAGCCCGGAAAACCTCACACCGCTGCAATCCGCGTTAGCTGAGTCGCAGAAGATTCCAGCCGTTGCGGAGGCGGTCTCGCCGATCCCGGATCCACAAACGCTGATCGAACCAGAACGCCTTAGTTCGACTCTGCAGACGATCTTGCTGCTGTCGGTCGTCAGTCTTGCACCGGCGGTTTTATTGATGACGACATGTTTTGTCAGGATCGCCGTTGTTCTCGGCTTGCTGCGGCAAGCACTGAGTACGCAAAACTTGCCTTCGACTCAAGTTGTTACTTCACTGGCGTTGTTTATGTCGTTAGTCATCATGTCACCGGTCTGGACCGAAGTGTATCAGAACGGAATTCGCCCCTACACCGATCGAGAGAAGTCGTTGGAGCAGGCTTGGCACGACGGCGCGCACCCGGTGAGGAGGTTTATGAGTATGCAGATTGAGGCGACGGGAAACCAGGATGACATCTGGTTGTTCCTGGAGCATGTGCCGCACTCGAGCGAACCTCAAACCTACGACGATGTGCCGCTGACCGCCCTACTGCCGGCGTTTATGTTGAGCGAGTTGAAGACGGCGTTTCTCATTGGGTTTCAAATATTTATTCCGTTTTTGATCCTGGACGTCGTTGTGGCGAGTGTCACGATGTCAATGGGAATGGTTATGCTGCCGCCCGCGATGATTTCGCTGCCTTTCAAACTGTTATTGTTCGTACTGGTGGATGGTTGGCACTTGGTCGTCGGCATGTTATTGCAGAGTTTTCAGCCATTTTCCTGACGCGGTGGCGGATCGTGCGCGGGCCCTGTATTTGAAGCCGTCGACGACGCTGAACACGGTAGACGGATCACCGGAATGACACCACAAAACGCTATCGACCTTGGCCGTGAGGCGTTGATGATGATGTTGATGACCAGCGCGCCGGTGCTGGTTACGGGGTTGGTCGTGGGATTTGTGGTCGGCTTGTTCCAAGCGATGACGCAAATTCAGGAGCAGACGATTTCGTTTGTACCTAAATTGGTCGCTGTGGTTTTGGTGCTCAGTATCATGCTGCCTTGGCTCATCAACCAACTTGTTGATTATTCTCATGAACTGATTTCCGGCATTCCGAGCGGCTTGTAGGCGGGCCGCATGGTGCGAAAGGCATGGACCATGGAGTTTGCGGCTTCGTCGATGATCGCGGGGTACAGTCAGTTTTTGATTCTGGCGAGCGTACTCACCCGCATCGGCACCGTCGTGTGTGTCGCACCGATGGCGGGGGCTCGTACCGTCCCAATTCCGTTGCGGATTGCGTTTGCCGTGGCGGTTTCGTTGGTCGTCGCGCCGGTGTACTGGAAAACGGCAGCGATCGCCGAGCCGAATTGGTCCGCAATCGGAATCGTGCTTGGTGCAGAGGTGGTGATCGGGTTGTGTATGGCCTTCGGGCTCATCGTCCTATTTGGCAGCCTCGAACTGGCCGGCCAGATGGTTGGACAAGTGACCGGCATCACATTGCCAGGCACCGCCGCCAGTAATAGTGAAGGCCCGTCCCAGTTCACGGGACGGCTACTGTACTTGTTTGGAATCGCAATCTTTTTTGCCGTTGGCGGTCATCGAATCCTGATTTCCGGGTTGTTGGAAACTTTTCAAATTTTGCCACCCGGAGTCGGTCGGCTACCGAGCGATATCGTCGGCATGTTGACGCTGATGCTCAGCGAAAGTTTTCAACTGGCAATTCGCATTGCCGCGCCTACGCTGCTTGCGGTTGTCGGCTCAACGATCCTCTATGGATTGATTAGTCGCGCCGTGCCCCAGCTTAACGTTTGGTCGATGGGTTACGGAATGAACATGCTCGTGTTGCTGGCCGCGCTTTCGTTTTCGCTGGGCGCGATAGGGTACGTGTTGGCGGACGAAATGCCGATCTATCTGGAAAACATGTTGGCTCGGTTTTGATTTGACTCGTAGGCAGCTTGATGGCGCGAGAAAGTGATCCTCGATTCCCGGCGACTGCACGGAGGCGTCAACGAGCCCGCGCCGAGGGCCAGGTCGCGATAAGCCGCGATTTGACTCGCGGCGTGCTGCTCCTCTCGGCGGCATTTCTAATGTTTTCGTTCGGGCCGGCTTTGGTGTCGTTCGTTATCGACCTGACAAAGCGGCAGCTGACCGCCGGCGGAGCAAAAGCAGAGTCCCAGTATTGGGTGGAGCAGTGGCAATCGGTCGCACTAGGATTCGTTCAGGCCCTTGCACCGGTCGTGGTCGGAATGAGCGTAATTGCGCTGGCCTGCCATTTGGTGCAGACCAAGTTTCTGTTCCGCCCGGGCGCGGCTGCGCCGGATATGCGTCGAATTAACCCGGCCCGTGGTTGGGCGCGATGTTTCTCTTGGAACAACGTTGGTTACGTTGGATTCGGGTTGTTGAAGGCCGTCACGATTTTGGCTGCCGGCGGTCTGGCGCTGTACGCAACACGGGACAAGTTACTCGCGATAACGAATGCGGCGCCTCATCAAATTGCCGCCACGGCCGGATCTGTTTTGATGAATCTGCTCATTTACGTGTCACTATCGCTCGTCGCGCTGGCGCTGCTTGATTATCTCGCTCAACGTGGGCGTTACGAACGCATGATCGGCATGACGGCAGAAGAATTGCGAGAAGAAGTCAAAAGCCAAGCCGGCGGTACGGAGTTTACCGCTCGCCGTCGCCGCGTGCGACGGTCACTCGCTAAGGGCCAGGTCGCGGCTGTGAGGGCGCCGGAATAGACTCGGCGTCCGCGGTTTGGGAGGGTTCCGCATAACCATACTCCCGCAAATACCAATCCCACCGATCGGCAATCTTGGCTCGAGTCGTCTCGTCAAGATGGTGTCGGTTCGGCTGATAGTCGCTGTGCTCTGCGACATACTCCTCCACAAGCGGCCGCAATTCTTCGAAACCGCTCAGTTCCAGGTTTTCGTAAATTGTCCGCAGATGACCGATTGGATCGGCGACCAGTTCTTCGTAACGGACTTGGACAATCTGATCCGACTTCAATAAATTGCGCTGGCTGTGGTACGCATCGTAGAGCCGGTCAAAGGTGTCAAAGACGAAATCCTCGAGCCAGTCGCAATGGTTGGGTACCTGCATGGCCTGCGTCGCAAACAGTGATCTCCACAGTCGAAGGCTGGATGCAAATATTGCAAACGGATCGCGCACAATATGAACGAATTTGGCGTCGGGAAACATTTCCAGCAGCGTTGCCACGCGGCCGAGGTGCGGAGGAGACTTCAATATAAAACGCCGCGGATCGCGAAAATGCAATCTCCGCAAAAACCACCGCAGGCCTGCCTTCCAACGATCCAAATCTGCAGGCGGAAGATCGACAAAATCGAGATACGCCTCGTTGACGGGGCCCTGGTTGGGAAATGCTGCCGTTTCGTAAATCGACGGTATGCCGAGGTTCAGCAAGCCGAACTCGTCTTCTTGAGGACGATCCCAGCCGAGTGAGACGTTGTCCATCGGTCGGCGATCCGGCACCAAAAATTTGAAACAGCGGGTGTTAAACCACCTGGTTGACAAGAAATCGGCCGGCGAGAAACAGTCGTAGTTTGTTGGATACGTATGCCGCTGGTCGAGCGCGAGCAATTCGTGCAATAGCGTCGTTCCTGATCGCCAGTGACCGAGAATAAACAGAGGCGATTGCATCGGCGGCGCGGCTTCCACCCGCCGCCGCCATCGCAATTCTTGCCAGCGGTGGCACAGCGAGTGAATCGGCGTGACAAAAATTGTCAACAGCGGCAGATACAGCCGTGAACACGAAACCGCAAATCGATGACGCCGCAATAGGCTCCAAAATGTCCGCGTCCGCATGCCGTCCCAAAATCGTGCGCGATACCAGGGGTACTTGTTTAAGTCGGCGGCTTGATCACGATGAGGTTGCTCGATGGACATTTGCGACTAATTGTACGACGGGTGTTTGGGCTCGTCGACGCGCTGCGGAGCGGCGGTGACGGGTTTGCACAACCCTCCTGCGGCATCGCCTGCTTGACATCTGTCTTCGGCCAGACTTACCATGACGGCTCTGTTCGGTCTGCGGTGCTTTTAGGTCTCGTACTTGCTCCATGTCCAAATCTCGCCAGCAACTTTCATTGACCGGATTTGAAGAATTGTCCGAGGCTCCGTCAAAAACACCACCGCTACCGCCCGGCGATCTGGCGGAAAAAACCGTTTTTGTGGTCGATTCTCACTCGCTCATCTTCCAGGTTTTTCACGCGCTGGGCGAAATGACCAGCCCGCGGGGCGAGCCGGTTTCGGCAATCTACGGTTTTACCCGAGATTTATTTTTTTTGTTGCGTGAGAAAAAGCCCGATTTTTTGATTTGTGCGTTCGACATGCCGAGCCCCACGTTTCGGCACGACATGTTCCCCGCTTACAAAGCAGATCGTGGCGAAATGCCCGACGATCTGGCCGCGCAATTTCCGCTGATTCGGAAGGTATTGGATGCCATGGGAATTCCGGTGCTTGGGTTGCCGGGGTTCGAAGCGGACGACATTATCGCCACGCTCGCGAGGATTTGTACCGAAGTGGGAACCAACTGCATGATGGTCACAGGTGACAAGGACTGTCGGCAATTGATCAACGATCGCGTCAAGATTTACAACATGCGGAAGGACGAGATCTACGACAGTGCGGCGCTGGCGGCGGATTGGGGTATTCGTCCGGATCAGGTTGTCGATTTTCAATCGCTCGTCGGCGATTCCGTGGATAACGTGCCCGGCGTGCCGCTGATCGGACCGAAGTTCGCGCGGCAGTTGCTCGAGCAGTACGATACGCTCGACCAGATTCTCGATCACGCGGGGGAAGTTGCCGGCACGAAGCGGCGTCAAAATCTGATCGAGGGCCGCGATCAGGCCCTGCTCAGTCGGGAACTGGTGCGACTGGTTGCAGACGTCCCGGTCACCGTCGACTGGTCCGCTGCCCGTGCCGGGCAAATTGATCGGGAGGCGGTTTTGGCTCTGTTTTCGGAATTTGGATTCCGCAGCCTCGGCGACCAATTGAATGAATTGCTCGGCGTTGTCGAACCGGAAGAACCGTGGGACGCGGATTACCGATGTGTTACCGACCAATCGCAATTGGATACGCTGATCGGACAGCTGAGACAGCAGTCTAGAATCTCATTCGACATTGAGACCACCAGCAGATGGCCGCGTTGGGCAGAACCTGTTGGCTATTCGGTTTCGTTTTCGGCAGGCGAGGCGTATTACATTCCGGTGCGGGCACCGGCGGGCGAACCACAACTCAACCCGACCGAGACGCTGGAAGCCTTGCGACCAATCCTGGAGGATGCATCCATCGAAAAAGTCGGACAGAATTTGAAGTACGACATGATCGTGCTGCGAGGCTTGGGTGTACAGATCGAAGGATTGGGGTTTGACACGATGGTCGCCAGCTACCTGTTGGAGGCCGGTCAACGGAACCACAGCCTCGACGAGTTGT
>JAYGDO010000558.1:0-2766 GCA_046582885.1 Pirellulales bacterium
GCGTCCGGTACGCACTCGAAGCGCCTTACCCAGCGGGACCATCAGGTAGAAAACAGTATCGAAGAACACCGGAATGCCCAACAAAAACCCACTGCTAACGAACGCGCCCGGTGCGCCCCGCTCGCCAAACAACTTCAATGCGGAACGCACAATCTTGTCTGCTGCGCCGCTGTCGAGCAGGCATTTTCCGATGATTGCAGCCATCGCGATAAGGATGCCGATCTTACCGCAAGTCGCCCCGAATGATGTCGCCACGCGCTCGCCGATCGTTGTCTGGGCCAGTTTGTCTGCGGCGAGTACGTCCTTGGGCGAGACGACGACATTGTCGTCGAACCACGGTCTTGAACCATAGCCGGTGGCGACTGCCAACGATCTGCCTTCGACCTGTTCAAATCGCACGACCGTAATCGCGACGGTTTCATCGGTCCCGCCAAGGACGACCAGCAATCGTGTACCGAGGGGAACATCTGTTGGGTTGGCCTTCAACCAGATTTCTTCCGTGTCGCTCCTAGGGGAGTCGAATTTTATTTTTGCCTGGCCCAGCGCGTACCGCCGGACTGAGTCGGCCGGCGTAAGCGCGCTGACGATCAGCGCCGCCAGGATTAGGACCAGAAAGGCGTGCAGTCGGAACAGCAAAATACCGCCGATCACGACGGCAACGCCAACACACAGAATCAGCAAGATGCCCATTTTATTCGCCTACCGCCAATCGGCCGACCACGCGGCCGTGCGATACTGGCTGCGGATCCGCCATTCGCGCAGCACAGCCAATAGCTCGCGTTTCATTTCGATGGGTTTCGGATCGTCCCAAAGGTTTTGAACCTCATGTGGGTCGTTGGTCAGATCGAACAACTGCCCCCACGGCTCGTCGAGAAAATGTACCAGTTTCCAGTCGGGGGATCGGACCATCGTCATGAATTCAGTGTCGGTCAAGATGCCGTCTTTCGCCTGTTCGGCGAAAACGTAGTCGCGGCCCGGCCAGCCTTTACCTTCCAGCGCGGAGAGCATCGTGACCGCTTCCAACTCCGGCGGCACTTCGACCCCGGCCAGTTCCAGAATTGTCGGCCCCAGGTCCATTTGCTGACACAATGCGTCAATGGACCTTCCGCCAGCGAACCGCCCCGGCGACGATACAATCAGCGGCACCCGTGTGATCAAGTCGTACATTGTCCACTTCTGGCTGTGCCCGTGATCGGTCAGGCAATCACCGTGATCCGAAGTGAAAATGACGACCGAATTTTCTAGATAACCCCCACGCTCAAGCGCGTCGAGGATCTGCCCCAACTTCTCATCGATCATCGTGACGTTGGCCAAATAGTAGGCCCGCTGCCGCTGTCGCTGTTCGTATGTCGGTTCCAAATCGAGGACGACCGAATCGTGATCGATTTCGTTGTTGTGAACCCGCAGTGCCTTGAGCGGATGCGGCTGCCCGTCGAGTTCCTCTTGCGTTACATCCAGCAGCGGTAGGTCTTTACTCAGATATGGATCAGCATATCGAGGTATGGGGTCGTAGGGTGGATGGGGTCCCGGGAACCCAATTTCCAAAAACAGCGGTTCGGTCTTTGGAAAACTGTCGATCCACCAGGTGGCCATGTCGCCGACAAAGTTGTCAGGATGGGCGTCTTCCGGCAGTTCCCATTCGAACGCGCCGAGCCGCTCGCGGTAGTCGGGTAGTTTGCGATACAGTTCGCGCTGTTGCTTTACGAGGCCGCGAAACCGCAGTGCCTTGTCCCATTCGTCGAAGTAGTACCGCCCCTCTAGGTAGCGGTCTTTGTTTTCGACGACGTAGCGCTCGTCGAAACCCAGGCCCGTTTCGAAAGGCCACGTGTGCATTTTGCCGATGTTCGTGCAGTGGTAGCCTGCATCGTTGAGCAGTTCGATCCATGACCGCCGCCAGCGGTCGGCATTTTTCAAAATTCCGGTTGTGTGCGGATAGAATCCCTTAAACAGACTCGCCCGCGCCGGCGCACAGGATGCGGCCGTAACGTAACACTGCGAAAACGAGACGCCGTCGTCGACCAACCGGTCTAGATTCGGCGTGTCCAGATGTTCGAAGCCGTGCGCGCGAATCGTGTCAAATCGCTGCTGGTCGGTGATGACAAAGATGATGTTGGGGCGGAGGTCGGGCATCTGAGGGTCGCATCGACTAGAAGTGGAAATCGGCGGCCGTTAATTCCGCAGGAAAGCAGGCCGGCTGCGTGCGTCCATCGTACCGTTCGACAGATGTCCGGATAAAGTACGCTCGTCAGAGAAGTTAGAAATAAAACCGGGAGGGTCAGGTACCCTTTTGAGCCATAATTTGAAACCGCCGAGGCTCAAATCGAGTTTCGCCTGCCGCGGGTGAAGGCCCAGCCGCCAAGAAACGGTCAGGTCGCCAGCATAACGCCCACGAAGCCCAGCAGCACTCCGCCCAGAACGATCGAAAACAGAAGGCCACAAACCATTTTCCACGCATGGCGATCTTCTTCGATTAGTTCTCGTCGCGTTTTTTCGTCGAACAATCGCTCTAAAACGGGCGATTCTGCCGACTTATCCTCAGGCGTACCATGATCTGTCATAGCGCGTTTACCATTTCCGTTTTTTCGTATTCCATGGAGGGGATGATACGGGCAATTGTAGCATGTCGACCGGTCTTCGTTCAAAAGGAAATTGGCAGCCGGCCGGCATTTCATTGGCATCCGGCCCGCATCGCGGTGAACTCTTCAAGGAACGCCGCTAAAATAGTTGCCCGCCTGTAGCGGCGTGTATAGACTTCCGAACCGAGCG
>JAYGDO010000336.1:0-6064 GCA_046582885.1 Pirellulales bacterium
CGGGTTGTCCGACCAAATTGCTCCGCGCTCGGTAAGCGGCTCGGCTTTCGCCTTCGTTCGGTTATGAACCAGTACGTCGAATCCCTCGTCTAGTAGCCGTTCGGTGATGGCCGTACCCATCAGCCCCAGTCCGATAACTCCAACGGGATTCTTAACCATGGGACGCGACCTTTAGAATGTTCACCACATGCGGTCGGCTCGGCTGCTTCTACCCGCCGCTAATCGCCGAAAGCAGCGTAACGCACTCGCCCTCATTTAGCTCTGATTCCGATGCGTTGTCGGCAGAGATTTGCCCGTCCCCGACACACACGAGCACCGACGGCAGTAATTCGCCCCGTTCGTCGTAGAGCAAGCCGCATAGTTTATGGCCGTGGATTTTCCGCAGGTGTGCAATCGCATCGCCGACGCTGGCCGGAGACTCCAAATCAAGTTCTTCGGACGAATGCCCTAGTGTTGCTTTGAGCTGCGTTGTGAATTGCACGGTGATCTTCACGATGGCAGTCCTGCAGCCGAGAGATTTACCAGGGCGTATCCTACCCAAACGTGCCGGCGGACGTAATGATGGTGGATCGTCTGATTACATTGATTCGAGTGAACAAGTCGGCATATGACCGAACTGCGACACGATCCGATCACCGGCGCAAGCGTCATCATTGCGGAGAATCGAGCCGGGCGACCTCAAGAATTCGAACCGGTTCAGTACGCTCAAAAGACGGCAGATTGCCCATTTTGCGAGGGCGCCGAGGCAGAAACGCCCGCCGAGATTTTTGCGCGGCGCGCCGTCGATTCGCGGCCGGACGCCGCCGGATGGCAGGTTCGTGTCGTGCCGAACAAGTATCCCGCACTGTTGCGGGAGATCGACGGCACTGCAGGTGGTGATGCCGTCGTGGATTCGCTCTTCCAGGGGCAGCCGATTGCTGGAGTGCATGAGGTGATCGTTGAGACCCCTGAACACCTGGAGCGAACCAGCGAATTTACCGTCGCGGCGTTGAGTGAAGTGATAAGGGTCTGTCGCGATCGGCTTACGGCTTTGCGAGCCACCGGACAGTTGCAATACGCGACCGTTTTTAAAAACGTGGGCCCTAAGGCAGGCGCGACAATCCGACACGCACACAGTCAGCTGATGGCGGTTCCATTTGTGCCCAGCCAGCCACGGACGATCATGAAACACATGGCACAGTACTGGGAGTCGAGCGACGAATGTCTATTTTGTGCGGTCACCCAGCGAGAATCGCAGCAAAATCTACGTATCGTTGCCCAAACAAAATCGCTTGTCGCATTTTGTCCCTTTGCGCCGCGGGTGGCGTATGAAACTTGGATCGTTCCGCGGTCGCACGACTGTAAATTCGATGAAATTAGCGATGAGCGGGTTGAGGAGGCAGCAGTACTGCTCAAACGGGTGATGTCACGAATTGACGATACGTTGAACAAACCGGACTACAATTACATCCTGAATCTGGCTCCCTTTGACAGTGCTGAGTTGCAGAACTATCACTGGCATGTAGTGATTCTGCCGCGTTTAACGACGCTGGCCGGTTTCGAATGGGGCAGCGGTTGCACAATTAATCCGGTTGCGCCTGAAACAGCAGCCGGGCGGCTGCGGGTCGGTGGTTTGCTATCCCAGTAGACCAAAGATTGATGGTAAATTATCCGATTAGTTAAGACAGGTAATTTACGTCCACTATTCACTTTCCCACCGCGAATGGATTTGCGCCCGAATTTTGCCATGCCCATGCATCCACCGATTCGACTCGCGCTCGTTCTGCATAACCACCAGCCGGTTGGGAATTTCGACCACGTATTTGAGCAAGCCTACGAAGATAGTTATCGGCCGTTTCTGGACGTCTTCGAGCCATTTGCCGACTTGCGGATCGCGCTGCATACCAGCGGGCCATTGATGGAGTGGCTCGACGAGAAGCACCCAGAGTATCTCGAGCGGCTGCGTTTTTTGGTGAGCAGTGGTCGGATTGAGATTGTGGGTGGTGCGTTTTATGAGCCGATTTTGTCGATGATCCCCTCGCGCGACCGCATCGGCCAGATCCGCAGTTACACCGATTGGCTGGAAAGCCGGCTCGACTGCGACGTTCGCGGCATGTGGATTCCCGAACGGGTTTGGGAGCAGTCGATGGCCCGCGACCTGGCGGCGGCCGGAATTCAGTACACGTTGCTGGATGATTTTCATTTCAAGAACGCCGGTCTGGTTGATGACCAACTTTACGGTTATTACACCACCGAAGACGACGGTCAGACGTTGAGTGTACTTCCGGGCAGTGAGCGGCTGCGGTATTGCATTCCGTTCGAAAATCCAGAGGCGACAATCGACTATCTCGCTCAAGTGTGCGATACGCATCCCGGCGCGCTCGTCGTGTTTGGCGACGACGGTGAAAAATTCGGTACGTGGCCTCAGACGAAAAAACACGTCTACGAGGAAGGCTGGTTGCGTCAGTTTTTTCAGGCGCTCTCCGACAACGCCCAATGGCTGCAGACCGTCACGCCGTCGACCGCGTTGGACGAACTCGATTCGCTCGGCAAGCTGTTTCTGCCGGAAGGAAGTTATCGGGAGATGACCGAATGGGCGTTGCCGGCCTCCCGGCAAGTTGCGTTCGAGTCGGTGCGGCAACAGATGCAAGACAGTGACTGCTGGAATCGGATCGAGTCGCTGGTACGGGGCGGATTCTGGCGCAACTTTAAGATCAAATATCCCGAATCAGACGAAATGTACGCGCGGATGATGCAAATCAGCGGGCGGCTTGAGGCGATGAGAGCGACCGCCGGCGCGGACGAGATTGTGGGCGAATTGCTGAACCAAGCACAGGCGGAATTGTATCGGGGGCAGTGCAATTGCAGCTACTGGCACGGCGCTTTCGGCGGCATCTATTTGCCGCACCTGCGTAATGCGGTTTATTACAATCTGATCTCTGCAGAAAATCTTCTGCATCGGGCGGCGGGCCGCGGAATGACGGCCTGGTGCGAGGCGGAGAGCGGCGACTTTAACTTTGACGGCCGCCCGGAAGTGATATTGGCAAACGATCGATTGGCGGCTTTTTTCGCGCCGCATAACGGTGGCCAAATGTACGAGTTGGACATCCGTGAAATCGCGCATAATCTGCTGGCGACGTTGGCGCGGCGGCCCGAGGCTTATCATGAAAAGGTACTCGCTGGCCCAACGCAAGCCGGTACCGGAGTCGCCAGTATTCACGAACAGGTGGTTTTTAAGCAAGAAGGCCTTGATCGGTTGGTGCGGTACGACCCGCAACCGCGCAAAAGTTTGCAGGATCACTTTTTTCACAACGACGAATCACTGGATACCGTGATCGCGGGCAAAGCGGTCGACCAAGGTGACTTTTGCGACGGTACCTTCGAATTTGAAGTCGCAGATGATGGTGATTGGGCGGAATTGACACTTCTGCGAGTTGGTGCCGTGAACGGATTGTCGATTCGACTGTTGAAGAAAATTGCGATTCAGGCCGGCCAACCGCACCTGGAGGTTACGTACCAGTTGGAGGGCTTGCCGCGAGATGTGCCGTTGCATTTCGCAACGGAGTGGAACTTCGCCGGATTGCCTGCCGGGGAGGACGATCGCTTTTTCTATGACGCCCAGCACAACCGGCTGGGGCAGCTGGGCGCGGCGCTGGATTTGTCGGGCGTACAGGGGCTTGGTCTCATGGATCAGTGGCTGGGAATCGACGTTGGTTTGTCGATCAACCGGCCGGCGGATATTTGGGCGTTTCCCATTGCGTCGGTTAGCCAATCCGAAAGCGGATTTGAAGCGATTCATCAGTCGGTCGTGGTTATGCCGCACTGGTTAATCCAGGGTGACGAGCAAGGCTGCTGGGGCACGACGATTCGCCTGGCGATCGACACCACGCTCGCCGAGCGGCGGTTAGGTAAACCCAAATTGGCGGTTGTTTCGTGAATGGCAAGCCATGTGTAATGAAATGAGCCAACCGTATTGTTACCGCTTTTTGCTGCTGCTTTTTATTCCCCTTGTTTTCGGCTGTGAATCCCCGGCTGCTCGGCCCACGTTGGCGAAGAAGAAGTCGCAGCACATCGTCGTCGTCAGTGACGCCAATTTTCAGGAAGTCGTGTTAAAATCGGAAAAGCCGGTAATGGTTGACTTCTGGGCAAGTTGGTGTCCTCCCTGCGAGCTGATTTCGCCGACGATCAACGAAATCGCCGATCAATACGCCGGCCGCGCGGTCGTCGCCAAGTTGGACGTGGACGCATCTCCCAGAACCGTCCAGGCCTACGGTGTTCGCTCAATTCCAGCAGTTCTTGTTTTTAAGGACGCCGAAGTCGTCTCCCAGGTGGTGGGGGTCGTCGGAAAGTCCGAACTGACCGATCGACTCGACTCGGCGCTGCAACCGTGAGCGGCAGGGCTGTTTCCCCGAAAACCCTGCCCGTGTGGCGACGGCGGCCCGCATTTTCCGCAGAGACTCATGCCCCTGACGGGTGGTCGCCACATCTCCGATGGAAGTCTATTTCACGTCGCATTGCGTCCTCCCGCGGCGCGGTCGGGCAAACTTTTGTTTCCATAAAATCCGACATTTGATATATTGACCCCGCTGACCGTTATCTGTTCCGCGCTGGTTCAGGGGCTTTTCTTAATCGGTTAGTGAGGGAGGACCCATGTCTCTTCGGTACACTCGTTCGTGTGGTGTGCGGCACGGTCTGACGCTTGTCGAGTTGATGGTTGTGATCGGGATCGTCGTCATCCTGATTGCTTTGATCATGCCTGCTGCGCAAATGGCGCGAGGTCGGTCGCGGACTCAATCTTGCGCCCATAACCTGGGCCAGATTGGTACCGCCTATTTAGCGCTTGCCGGCGGCGGCCGTAAGGTCGATCTGCGAGGCAAGGATTGGTTCGAGTTGTTCACTCGGCGATTGAACAGCGACCCCAGTCTGCTGCACTGTCCCAGTCATGCTAAACCGCGAAACGTGGTCAGTTACGGAATGAACAACCGCGCCGACCTGTTGCCGAGTGGGCCGGGCGACAAGATTGCTTTTGTCGAGTATCGCCGGACACTGGCTCGGTTTGTAGGACGGCCCGCCGGGGACGACGAAAATTGGCGAGAATTGTACGATGACTGGCACGCGCTGGTGGCGCCGCGTCACGGCGGCAGGTTGCACGCGCTGCACGCCAACGGCGCGGTTGTGCTCCGCGCGCCGAACGACGTGAATCCTCTGGATTGCTATCTATATCAAAAGTATTGGAAGCCCGCCCGCGCGCGGGGATTCAACCGCGACTGCCTTGACGTCGACGGTGGCACAAATCCCGATTTTTTTGATTCGCTGGATGATCCAGACGATGGCGGGGCGAACCTCGACGAAACCGAGCCGGTTGACGAGGAAGCCGCCGGCGAAGAAGACCACGAACGGGAAATGCGCCGAACCGTCGATGAGGGATTGGTCTGGCTGCTGCGCCACCAATTGGGCAACGGCGGTTGGTCGTTGAAGCACCACATTGGCGGCACCCCGCCCTGCGCCGGGCGCTGCCCTGACGAGACGACCTACAACAGCCCGTGCCCCGCCGTGGCGACCGGATTCGCGCTATTGGTGTTCCTCGGCACGGGGAGCGGACCGGGGCACGGCGAGCATCAGCGTACGATCGGCCGTGGCGTCAACTTCTTGATGCGGCAAGTTCAACCCAACGGCTACATTGGCAATTGCAAACCCAGCCGCGCGGAAGGCTACGAACGGGCCTTTGCCGTGATGGCCCTGGTCGAGGCGTATCGATCGGGCACCGCCCATCGATCGTGGGGAAATGTGAATCCGCGGCGGCTGTGGAACAAGGCGTTCCGAGCGGTGAACTACGTTGCGAACTGCGAACATCCGGCCGGTGGTTTCCGCTATAGCTGCGGCACCTTTCCCGACACCAGCGTCACGGCCGCAATGCTGCAGTCGCTCAAGAGTGCCGAAGAAGCCCGTTATCCCATTCAGGATCTGGTCGGAATCTCCACCAGACTGCACGATTGGCTGGATGCCTGTCAGAATCTCGACGGCCACTATCCGGGCAACCTCATGCCGGATGCGCGATTCTGCAACACCCGCTTTTACAACCTCG
>JAYGDO010000345.1:0-2228 GCA_046582885.1 Pirellulales bacterium
CGTCAATTTGGCCGTTGAAGTCGCGGGTGTTGTTATTGGCCGTCACACGATCGGTGCCGATGCGGACATTTGCATTGGACGCGGTATTAACCGCCGCGCCGCTGTTGTTTTGGATCCCCTGCAGGACGCCGTCGATATAAAATTGGATGCTGCCGTGATTCGCGCCGGCGATCGTCGGATCGAAGACGGACGCTACTTGATGCCACTGGCCGTCGTTGAGATTTTTACCGCCGACCGGCGATGACTCGACACCGCCGTTGGCGGTTTCCACGCGAAGCCGATCACCGCTTCCCCCGACCAGCCGCCAAACCCATTTTTGCGACGAAGAATTTGTACCCCACGACATGATTCCGCCATCGTTGACATTTGCGCCCGTGGTGTTCTTCTTGATCCAGGCAACCATCGTCCGCGCGGCCGTACCGGTTACCCCCTTGTAGGCGGAGGCATTGAGTTGGACATAATCGCCGTCGCCATCCAAGGTCAGTGCATCGCCGATGATCCCCGGAGACAAACCGGCGGAGACGATGTTGCCGCTGCGGCCGTTGGGCGACGAATCGGCCACCGTGGTACTACCGGCACCATCCTTAAATTCCCAATACGCCTCGAGATTTGAGAGGGCAAGGACCTTGTCGCTGTATCCGGGTCCGACTTCCAACCACGCATCGCAGGTGAAAGTGCAGCCGGCAACTAAATCGAAGTTCTTTTTCACGTCGGTGGCGCTCATCCGCCTTTCGTAAAAACGCACGATCGCAATCTCGCCGGCGAATGTGCCGAAATTCAGATTCACACCCGCACCCGTGCCGCCGGCGGCGCCGTTGCGGCCGCCGAGGCCCGATTTGTCTCCGCCCGCCCAATCGTTGACGTTGTTGTTCGTCACCGGCGAACCGGCGACTTCCACACCGTTGATGTACAACCGCAACGTGTCCTGAGGATTGGGATTATTGCGGTCGTAAGCCGCCACGGCCTGGATAAAGTCGCTGGCCATCTCCGGCGTCAACGTTGTTTCAATCACCAAATTGCTGCCGCCGTCTTTGGCGGTGAATCGCAGCGTGTTGCCGTTGCGGATCGTGAACGACGTGCCGTCCCCGCCACCGCCCGATTCCCACAGCACCTGGTTGCCGCCCGTCAGATTGTTGGGCTTAAACCAGATCTCAAACGTCGCATCGCCATTCGACGGATTGCCGGGCAGAGATTCCAGTTGCTGCGCCGTCGCCTTGTTGGCGGCGTTGTTGCTGCCGCGGGTGGGGAACACGTACGAGGCCGCGATCCCCGGAAGCTGCGTCGCCGGGGACGCGTTGTAGGTCACATTTCCGCCCAGCGTCCAGTTGTGGCTTTGCCGCGCGGTGGTACTTTCCCAAGTGCCGTCCGCGCCGCCATCGGGATCCTCTGACGCCTCGAAATTCAGGGTGAGCTTGTTCGAAATCGGCCCGCTTGGTCCGGACGAGCGGCTGGTGTAATTTTCGGCTTCCCCGACGATAAGTCCGTCGACCTCGTAAAAACCGGGCACGAAACCGCTGCCGCCGAAGAAGTCGGTAATCTTGCCGGTGACGTCGACCTGGCCGACACCGGCAAGCGCCAGCGTGTTGACACCAATGTTCACATCGGGCTCGATCGTAAACGTCGTGCCTGCGGCGCTGTTGCCGATGGAGGCGTCACCGATCATGGTCAAAGACGCGGACGCCGAAAGGGTGGTATTCCCGCCGCTGTTGTCCAGCGCGCCAATCCCTCCTGCACCGTCCCCCTCGTATTGAATTTCCTCGGCGGCATCGAACACGCCCCCGGCCAGATTGTGGAACTGCAACGTGCCGTCGGCGTTGATGTCGGTGATGCCGTTGGCGTCTCCCAGGGCATCTTTGTCCGTGATGCGGAGCACGCCGCTGTCGATGGTCGTGTTGCCGCTGTAGTCGTTGGCTCCATTGGTCAGGATCATCATAAAGTCATCATCTTTGTCGATGGTGCCACCGCTGCCGGTAATCTGGCCGTCGATCTGGAGAACGTGGGTCGCGCTGGCACCTTCGCCCTCCAGTTCGAAACCGTTCAGATCAACGGACCCTTGCAGCGTCAGCTTTCCGCCCCCGCTGCCCCCGTTGAGGATGCGGACGCTGGAATTGGCCAATAGTTCGATCGGCCCGGCTATTTTGTTGTCGCTGCCCGCCTCGCTGCGAATGGCGCCATTGCCGCCAACGCCCGCACCGGAAACGTTAATTTTTTCGCCGGCCGGGAGGGTC
>JAYGDO010000576.1:0-1672 GCA_046582885.1 Pirellulales bacterium
AAGTTGATCGCGCCGCCACCTTTGACCGGTCGCTGGGGCGGCTGTTTGCAAAAGATTAACCCAACCTCGGAGCGATCCTTTTCTACTTTTCCCGTCGGCGTGTAATGAAGTTGCCACACGATCTCCGCGCCCGCTGGGACCCTGAAGCCGATTCCTTCGGGAAAAACCATCGGCTCTTCGCCGGGCGCGAAGCCGCCAACTGCGGGTAGGTGTCGAAAGCGGCGAGAGTTCTTTTCGCGGACGAAGGCGATGATGTGATGTACTACCGAGCGATTTCCCGGCCGCGCCTCGGAAGCTTGCACCCACATGTCTTCCTTGAAGTTCGTCGACGTGACGAAGTACTGGTATTTCACCGTGCCGGTCGCCTGGACGGTGTACTCTCTCGGCATTTTAAAAATGACATCGGGCTTGCCGATGAGCCATCCATCCTCGAATTGTTGTGGTTCCGGCAAATCCCGTTTGTCGCCAAATGGTGCACCACCGTCGATCCAGGCCACCAACGTGTCGATTTCTTTCTTTGGCATCCGCAGATCGTTACTGAAGTGGCCGTAGCGGGGATCGGCTCTCCACGGCGGCATCCTCCGCTGGACAACGGTTTCCTTAATCATCTCGGACCAGTCTCGTGCGTCTTCAAAACTCAGTAGTGAAAAGGGCGCGGCTGTCCCCGGATGGTGGCATTTGGTGCAGCGATTCTGGAAGATTGTCGCGACGTGCTTGGCGTAAGTGACTTCGCCCCGATCTTTCAAAACCGAGCGGCGCGTAATCAGACAGCCTACCGTCTCAGTCGCGGAGACGGACACTTTCTTGTCATCTAGTAGTTCCTTGACAGCCTCCTCTAGGTCGGCCCGCCGCGACTTTTTCCGCTTAAAGTCGTATCCCAACCGGTCGTCGATACGGCCCTGGTAACGGATGACCCGTCTGCGGTCGAGCACAAATACTTCCGGCGTCCGCTCTGCGCCGGTTAAGTCCGCGGCAAGTTGTTCGCTATCGACGAGTACCGGAAAGTCGATCTTGAACTCCTTGACGTGTTTGGCAATCGTCTCAGCCGAGTCCGACAGGTTGGAGTTAATGCCAATTACCTGAAGGTGCCGGTCTCGATAGCGGCTTTGCAAGTCGATCAAATCGGGGACGTAGCCGTTGCCGATTGGACATTCGGTCCCCATGAAAACGACGACCACGATTTTTGCTTTGCCAAAATCGGCCAGCGCCAGCGGCTTGCCGGCCGAGTCGGGTAGAACGAAATTTGGCACACGCCGCCCGACGGTGGATTCCTTTTTGACCGTACCTGGCTTGCCGGTCGCCTGGGGCCGGTCGTTTTTTTCCGGAACCGCGTCTTCCGCCCTCGCGGACAAGCAAATTCCGTAGACCACAAAGAGCAAAATGCCAACTGCAGGCGAGCGTAACGAGTTCACGCTAGTTTCTCTCCATTAGGGGCCGGTCGCGCTTGGTATCGGAATCAACCATCTATAAAGAACCAGTTGCTTCCTTGAATCGTGGACATCTTATCCCGTATTTTTTAGTGACGGATATGGCTGCAGTTTAAAGGCTTTAAGGCCACGAGGCGCACCCGTTGAAGCGTGTCCCGTTTGCTGCACACGCCGTTGTCACCAGTTTAACCGGGCAACCGGGCACTTACAGTGTCGGTCGAATCGGGTACCCCGCACTTTGTCGG
>JAYGDO010000443.1:0-2625 GCA_046582885.1 Pirellulales bacterium
CGAGGTTGCGCACTGGAACCGCGCGCTGACCAATGCCGAATTGCAGAGCATCTACCACGCCGGTATCAATCCCAACTCGGCGCCCTCGATCGCCGAACTCGACGGCGATCTGATCCAGGGATACGTGCCGGGAAGCCCCAATGTGGCGATCGATGTTGCGCCGGCGGCGACCGTAACCGACGCGGAACAGTCGCTCAGCGGCGGTCACCTGAAGGTGACGCGGACCAGCGGCGGTGAGGGCGTGGATCTGCTGACCGTCCGCGCGCAGCAGGGCGGCACCGGTCTGGACGGCGGGACGAACGAAGTGAGAGTCGCCGGCACGACCATCGGGGTCATGGTGAGCGGCGGTATCCCCGGCCAGGACCTGGTCATAAACTTTAACGCCAATGCCACGGCGGCCAGGGTCACGACGCTGATGCCGCTGCTTGAATTCGGCATGATCGGCAACGGCGGCGCGGCCCACAGTAAGGCGCTGGAAGTCGAAGTCGACGACGGCAACGGCGGAGTCACGACGGCCAATACGGCCATCACGCTTCAACTGCCGGGCGGCGTCACGACGACCTGGACGGGTGCCGTCAGTGACGACTGGTTCAACGCGGGCAACTGGACGGGCAACGTTCCGGGCCCCGCCGACAAAGCGCGGTTCAGCAACTCGGATCTGGCGGGCGCCAAGGAGAAGTCTCCGGATCTGGGCGCGGATACCGCCAACGTGTCCACCGTCGCCTTCGCGTCGACCGCGGACGGATTCGATATCACCGCCAAAACCGCCAACAGCATCACCGGCCCGGCCGTGATGAACGTGGAAGTGATCAACACCGTCGAAGGGTCAGCCACGCTCACACCCAACACACTGATAGGTTACGCCTTTAACGTTAGCGACAATGCCGGCGACATCCGCCTAGGTAACATTGGCATCAACGGCGGTAACGGGATTCTGAATCAGGATGGCACGCCCGACCCGGGCGCTTTAATTTCGCAGATCACGATCGACGGTAACGATCGGATTCACTACGAGAACGACGGCGAATTTATCAACGGCAACGGCGGCCGAAATGCCCAAGGTTTCAGGCAGTCGGAAGACGCCTCCCTGCCGGGCCTGAACCAGAACGACAACTTTGCCACGGCCTTTGTCGGCGAAATCGTCATTCCGGATCTGAACAACGGCCAGCCCTACAACGTCGAGTTCGGTACGCATCGCTCCGACGATCCGGCGCAAATCTGGGTCGACCGCAACCAGAACGGGTTGTTCGAGCACGGCCAGGCCCTCAACTTTGATCCGGGCGGCGTCTCGGGACCCTACGGGGACATGGTCGTCAACCGCGACTGCTGCGGCAATGGCTGGCAGACAATTCAGCTGTCCCCGGGAGCCTACAAGTACGCGGCCGTGATGCTGGAACGAGGCGGCGGTTCGCAGATCGAGCCGACGGTCAATCTGAACGGTCAGGGCCGCCTGACGGTCCAACCGGGCCAGATGAATGGCCTGTTCCAGTCGGTTGCGAAAGATCCCGGCGTCAATCCCGGCAACGACACCAACAATTGGTTGAAGGTCTGGGACGCGATCGATGAAGGCGACGAGACCACCGGCATACTCGGCGGTGCGAACGTCGTCAACTACGCGTCCGACACCGAGGTTTCGTTCGACTACGGCGGGGGCGGCAACTTTGGCGTCAATCGCGGCTTGTCCAGCATCAACAGTAACGGCCCCGGCGGCGGCGGCGGGCCGATTGCCGGCGGCGACAACTACAGCGTGCGCGCGGACGGCTATCTGCAGTTCGACAACGCCGGAACGTACACCATCGCCATGGGCAGCGACGACGGTCGCCAGCTCTCACTGACGGAAGCCTTCGAGGGTTCGGCGCCCAACTTCGCCGGCTTCTCGGATGTACACGGACAGGTCACAGCTCAGAGTTCCTCCCCGGGCGGCGTCTCCGACGGTTTGGAGATGTGGTTCGACGCCACGGATATCGACGCCGGTAACAACGGCGCCGCGGGCGATCCGCAACCGGGTCAGCGGGTGGATAACTGGCGCGACAAGTCGGGTAAGAACCACCACGCCACGCGGGCGACGCAGGATCCGGTGGTGCTCGGCAACAAGCTCAATGGCCTGCCGGTCGTCGAAGCGATCGGCGAAGAATACTGGAACGTTCCCGGCAATACGTTCATCAAGACGACTTTCTCCGTTTTCCGTGCGGGTGCCAACCGGACCCGTTGGGACAACCACGGTGCCACACTCAACCGCCGCAGCGGCCGCGGTTCGAACTGGCTGTTCGAGAACAACAACACAACCTTGCACGGCAACCAGTATCCGCAGAACGCCTGGAAAAATGGTCAACAGATAAATTCGCCATTTAATATCGGCTCGATCAACGAGTTCATGGTCTTCACGGTCCAAGTCAACGCCAACGACACCGCCCCTCGCGAGCACTGGCTGGGCCGCAGCGACCACTCGCAGACCGATATCGAGATGGCGGAAGTCATCGCCTACGACCGGGTTTTGAGTGCCGGAGAACGTCAGGCGGTGGAATCCTATCTGGGCGCCAAATGGGGCGTCGGCGGCGGCGGCGGCAATCCGGCCACCGAAACTGCCGCTTGGACGAAGGTCTGGGACGCGATCGATGAAGGCGA
>JAYGDO010000477.1:0-1899 GCA_046582885.1 Pirellulales bacterium
CATCAAATGAATGAAGAAGGGGCAATTGACGGCGAAGAGTAAACCATTTCGCTTGATGAACTGGAGGAATGATCATGTCCATTTGCGAGCAACTTCAGCAACAACTCGACCGCCTGCCGGACGGAGCCGAGCTACCAGCACCCCAGCTGATCCAAGTCGACGGCGATGGATTCCATCTGACATGCGAAATCGCAGGTGTCGGCACGCTGGGCTGCGCCGTGAATTATCTGACGGTCAAAAGCGAACGGTTAGCGGGTAGTACGACGGACCAATTAAAGTCACAAGCCGAACATCTCGCGTCGAAACTTACCTATTTACTCGAACCGGTTGTCCCCATCGAAATTGACTCCGAAGGCTGCGCGGTCCAACTTCGCAGCAATCCTCCCCACTGCGAAAACGACGAACGAAGCTATTACGAATTGTTGCTTCATCGTGGCGGCGAACTGAGCCTTCGCCGATACCGCCAGAAACACAACGAATGCCGCGAACCGGTGTCCGCCCAGCTCACTCGTGAAGTGCTGGGGCGACTCGCTGGCGATCTCGTCGAGACGCCTTAGCAAAGGTCTTTCGTCCGCCCTGAGCGGACGGCAAAACCGTCGAACGCAGCCGCCCGAGGCGGCGCGGCGTTGGTTGCAGAAATTCATCGCCAGGCGGCGACACTCGATCAAATCAAACGCCCGCCGAGAGCTGCGGCGGGCATTGACCGGCAATTGTCCTACTGGCCAGTTTTGTTAACATTGGACGTACTGTATTCGTGCCGAATGCAGCGATCCCACACGCCCAGCCTTGCTAAGAATACAATGAGTGAACACGCCCGTCCGACGACCGGAGAAGCCGCCGACATTTCGTTAACCCCCAGCGAAGGCTGGCACTGCACGCACCTTTACTACACCTTCGATCGGGAGCGACTGCGACAACTTGACGAAGGTCAGTTGCAGCGAGGTCAGAAGGAGTTCGCCGCCGCGCTTGACCCTCAGGCCGACGGCGCGCCGGAACGGTTGCAGGCATCCATTGTCAGCGGGCACAAGGCCGATTTCGGCCTGATGTTGCTCGACCCCGATCCGCTGGTGGTCGAGGGCATCCATCAACGCCTGCTGGCGGGCACGCTCGGGCCCGCCATTGTGCCGAGCTATTCCTTTGTTTCGATTACCGAAATCTCCGAGTACGTACCAACCGTCGAACAGTACGCCAAACGTTTGCTCGATGAGGGCGAAGCGGAAGATAGTCCGTCGTTTAATGCCAAGGTCAAAGCTTACGAACAGCGCGAAGTCCACATGCGGCGGCAGCGACTGACCCCCGACTTTCCACCCTGGCCCGCGACTTGTTTTTACCCCATGAACAAATGGCGCGTTCCCGGCGCAAATTGGTTTTCGCTGGACTCCTCAGAGCGGCACCGTCTGATGTCGGAACACGCGCGATCCGGGATGACGTTCGCCGGCAAAGTAACGCAGCTGATTACCGTGGGTATCGGCCTGGACGACTGGGAATGGGGCGTCACGCTCTGGGCCCGCAATCCGGAATTTCTCAAAGACATCGTCTATCGCATGCGATTCGACGAAGCGAGCGCCAAGTACGCGGAATTTGGGCCATTTTATACGAGTTACATTTCAACGGCCGCTGACATCCTAAGCCACTGCAAAATCGGTTGAGACGCGATAGTTTTTCTCGTCTGTAGTAGCAAGCATGCCTCAGCACATTTTTTTTTGAACGGCTCGGCTGGGTAGCCCTTTTATTGTGCAAAGAAAACCGGCGAGCGGCGGACGCTATCACCGGGGGCGATTGATTTTCCTCTTGGCATACACCACAACGGTTGCCCTTTTGCCGGAATGGGCGTAGACTGAGGTCTGGGCCTGGGCAGTTCTGCTCTGCAGGCGTCGATCCAAGATCGGAAGAGCGTCG
>JAYGDO010000481.1:0-2330 GCA_046582885.1 Pirellulales bacterium
GATAGCTGGTGGCGACTTCCTCAATCAACGTCGAGAACCGCCAATCGTCCGCGGCCAGCCTACCTACTATTTTATCGACTGCCGGTTTGTCCGTAACCATTAACTTTCTGCCCAGCGCGTACGATAACAAATGCTCGGTAAAAGCTCTGCCGAATCGCTTGGGCTTCTCCATGATCGCGTTCTTAAAGCTGGCCACGTCGTTAAATTCCGTTTCGCCAAAAAGTTTGCCGCTGGCGTCGATTTCCAGCCCCGATCGATATTTGTCGCGCCAACGGCCGATCGCGTCGTAGTTCTCCAGTGCAAAACCGAACGGATCGATCTTCGCGTGGCAGGCGGCGCACGACGCATTGACCTGGTGTTGCTTGAGCCGCTGCCGCAGCGTGAGGCCCTTGGCTTCGATCTCCGCGTCGTCGGCTTCGATTTCCGGAACCGTGTCCGGCGGCGGATCCGGCGGGCGATTGAAGATAACCGTCGCCACCCACGAACCGCGAATGATCGGGCTGGTACGTAGCGGCGACGAAGTCATCGTCAACACGGCCGCCGTCGTTATCACTCCTCCTTGGCGACGCGTCTTCACCTCGCGGCGTTTGAAGTCCTGCTGGTTTGTGTTGAATCGATTGACGTTGCCGCGATTCCGAAACGGCACGGGATCGTCGTACCAAGACTGCAACTCGTCCGACCGGTAGGCGTAGTCGCAATCGATCAGCGACATAATCGATCGGTCCTCGACCACGATACTCTCAAACAGCAGCAGCGGCTCAATCATCGTTTGCAGCCCGAACTTCCACTGCTCGCAACCGATCCGCGAATAATAAACCTCAAATCGCTCGAAATCCGGGACTGCCGTGATGAGCTGGTCCAGCCGCAACCATTGCCGGGCAAAGTTCGCCGACAGCGCCTGGCTGCGGCGGTCCAGGAGCATCTGCCGTATCTGCGATCGCAAGACTTCCGGTTCGCGCAATTTTCCTTGGCGAGCGAGTGCCAACAGCGTTTCGTCCGGAATACTGCTCCACATGAAAAACGAGAGCCGCGTTGCCAATTCGTAATCGTCCAGCGGTTGTTTTGACTGTTTACTGTTTTTACGTTCGGCCAAATAAATAAACCTCGGCGACGCCAAAATCGCCGAGACGACCTTTTTCATGCTGGCCGAAAACGAATCTGTCTTGCGAAAATCGTCCTCGAAAAACTTGCTGTACCGCTGCAGCGTTTTTTCATTCGCCGGCTGCCGGAAGGCGCGTTCGAGCAGTTTTTTGAGCTGCCGTTGCGCCGCCGCGACGCGTTGCTGCCGCGATTGTTCGGCGGTTAGATCTTTCGGCAGCGGTCCTGACTCAAACAGCGCCGCGTAGTCCTTGCAGTAGCCGTTAAATTGCGGGCTATTGACGATCGACTGGCCAAGTTTCAAAAAGCTCTCCAGCAGAATCGGTGATACGCTCAGCTCGTCGCCCCGGTTGTTAAACCCGTGTTCGGCCTGCAGATCGATCGCGAACGGAAAGACGCCGGTCAGAATGGGCCGCTCGACCTGAAATTTTCCCAGCGTTCGATTGCCGACCCGCACCGCATCGGGAAAATGCCTTGAGGCCGGATCGTAGTAAGGCCGGTCCGTGCGGATCGCGCGTTCGGGCAGCGGGTAAATATCGCCTTTCAAGTTCAACAAATCCCTCACCGCGTTGTTGTACTCGTAGCGATTCATCCGCCGCATAACGACGGACTGCAGAGAGGCCGAGGCCAGCAGGTGATCGCTGACCCAGGTGCCTAACTGCACGGCCAACCGCCTGCGCAGACCAGCGGGTGGCTGCTTTTCGTCTTCGGGCGGCATCTCACCGGCCTGTAAGGCCTCAACGACTTTGCTGCTGAGGGCGGCGTTCTCTAAAATCGACCGCTTGGCAGTCAATTTCCGCAAATCGATTTTGCCCTCGGTCTTTTTCCCACCGTGGCAGCGGATGCAGTACTGCTCCAAGGCCGCCTGAACTTCAGCGATGGCGAGCGGCTCGATCGGCGCGGGCCGCTGTGGCGGACGATTCGTCAGTTCGGGATTGAAAACCTTCAGGTAGTCGAGGCCGAGCAAATATCCCTCACCTCTGAATTTTCGGGCCTGTTCGTTGGCACCGGTCAGCTTGAACGACAGCTTATGGATGCCGCTTTCGAGTTGAATCTTTCCCAGCTTGGTCAGCGGGGCAAGTTCGACACGCGGTGAATAGAGATCGACCGCCGCGACAACTTCCTTCTCATCCAGCAACACCTGAAAGATGCCGTAATCGGGCGCCTTTGTCAGTTGCAGCGAGAATTCGTACTCACCGGTTTCGCGGACCTGGAACTCGACCGTCGTCGAG